>JANYJT010000174.1 GCA_025358395.1 Bacteroidia bacterium | reverse complement strand
GATGATACTGATAGTCACATCGATACACTAGCTCGTTTTTGCAATGAGAAGAGCATAGCTTATGTAAAATGTGATGATCCTTCTGATGAACATTTCATTCATCTAAATAATATGGAGGAAGAGATCAAGTCTTTTAAAACTCAGGCAGGTGAACCATATCAACTCATAAAACTTCCGATGGCAGATTGTATGACAGATGAATCAGGTAAAAGATTGCCTGCAACTTATGCTAATTTTTTGATTATCAATAATAAAGTATTAATCCCGTTTTATTCAACATCAAAAGATGAAATTGCCAGAGCCAGCTTGCAGACGGCTTTTCCTGATCGGGAAGTAGTTGGTATTGAATGTTCAACCCTGATTCAACAACATGGTTCACTCCATTGTGTTACCATGCAGCTACCAGTTGGAGTATTATAAAAACCAAACAAAATAACAATGACTTAATTTTTATGTTAAAAGTAGCCCTCATTCAACAATCAAATTCTTCTGATTTAGATCTAAACAGAAGGAATCTGACCGATAGTATTACAAAATGTGCATCGGAGGGTGCTGAATTGGTTGTTTTACAAGAACTGCATGAATCAAAGTATTTCTGTCAGACAGAGGATATACTTAATTTTGATTTTGCAGATACTGTACCGGGAAAGACAACTGATTATTATTCCAGGCTTGCTCAAAAATTGCAAATTGTTCTGGTAACTTCACTTTTTGAGAAGAGAGCTGCTGGTCTATATCATAATACTGCCGTCGTTTTTGAAAGAGACGGATCTATTGCAGGAATCTATCGAAAAATGCACATTCCTGATGATCCAAAATTTTTTGAGAAATTCTATTTTACTCCCGGGGATATAGGTTTTAAACCCATTCAAACTTCGGCTGGAACATTAGGGGTATTGGTCTGTTGGGACCAATGGTATCCTGAAGCAGCAAGGTTGATGGCCTTGGCAGGAGCGCAAATCCTGATATATCCAACAGCCATAGGTTGGACATCAAACGATGGAGAAGAAGAGCGGAAAAGACAAGTTGAAGCATGGCTTACGATACAGAAAAGTCATGCGATTGCCAATGGAATACCAGTGATATCAGTCAATCGCACTGGATTTGAAAAAGATGAATCATCTGATTTAGAAGGAATTGAATTTTGGGGTCATAGTTTTGTCGCCGGACCACAGGGCGAAATTATTTCTATGGCGCCCGAATCGTCTGATGCCAATTTAATTGTTGAAATTGACTTGAACAGTTCAGAAATTGTCAGGAGATGGTGGCCTTTTCTGAGAGACAGAAGAATTGATGCATATGAGGATCTAACGAAACGATATCTTGACTAAGGAGAAAAATCTATTTAAATAATTTGTCAGCAATGCCTCAAGAAAAAAAGTACGACTATTTAAGATCTTATGCGAAATACTTTGGATTGGTATTTCAAATGATCTTGCTTGTTGTAGCGGGCGGTTTTGGTGGAAAATGGATTGATAGTTATTTCCGGCTTGACATGCATATTTTCACCATCATTTTAATTATTGTGGCTGCTATTATATCCCTTTACCTGTTTTTTAAAACTATTTTCACCAAATAATTACCGAATCTAAGTACTGCATGTATGATTAACAAAGAAAAACTTTTCTTCCTTAAAAAGGCTTTATTATTTTGTTTAGTATTGATAGGTTTATCCTTGATTCTGTATGATACTGTATTAAAGGATTTTTACATGAAGGTTTATCCGCTTCAGTTTGCAGTTGTTTCATTGGTAACTGTTTTTAGCCATTTAAAACTTATGAATTCCTTCCAATTGAATACCAGACGATTCAATACTACTTTTCTTTCCGTTATGTCAATAAAACTCTTAATTTACATTGTTTTTCTACTTATTTGCCTTTTAATTGACCGGACAAAGGCGGTTAATTTCGTCATCACATTTCTAGTTCTGTATATGTGTTTCACAATTTTCGAAGTGATAGAAATTTCGAATTATTTGAAAAAAAATCCAAAATCTTCAAATTAAAAATTTAAATTTGACGCACAAAAAACCGGAAATGCTGAAAGTTTTTAGAATACTGTTCATACTCTGCGCTTTAGTTTTGTCCTCATTTTTGAAATCAAATGCAGAGGAACAGGCAGTTGCTGGTACTGAACCTGCCACCGAAAAATTTAATGCGAGCAAACTCATCATGGAGCACATTGCCGACTCCTATGAGTGGCATATTGCTAAAATTGGAACAACTCATATAAGTGTTCCTTTGCCAGTAATTCTCTATAGTCAGCAAACAGGTTTTCATTTTTTTATTTCCGGCAAATTTCACCACGGAACGATCAGCTATTCAGGCTTTCGAATTGCAGGCGAAGAGTCAAAATACAAGGGAAAGGTTGTGGAATTGGCCGCTGATGGTTCAGAATCAAGACCTTTCGATATTTCAATTACCAAGAATGTTGTCTCATTATTTGCCAGTATAATCTTATTACTTTTAATATTCATCAACATTGCCAAGAGGTACAAGAATGGTTATGACAGACCACCAAAGGGAATTCAGAGCTGGTTGGAACCGATAGTCATTTTCGTGCGGGACGATGTAGTTAAAGCTTCTATCGGGGAAGAGAAATATCATAAATACCTTCCTTATTTATTAACTGTTTTTTTCTTTATTCTGATCAATAATTTAATGGGACTTGTACCCATTTTGCCAGGAGGGGCGAACCTTACTGGAAATATTGCTGTCACCCTGGTGTTGGCTTTGTTCTCTTTTGCGATTATTTTGTTTAGTGGATCGAAAGATTATTATACTCACCTTGTAAATGCCCCTGGTATTCCCTGGTGGCTTAAGCTACCTATACCGCTAATGCCTTTTGTTGAAATTATGGGTGTTTTCACCAAGCCATTTGTGTTAATGGTGCGACTTTTTGCCAACATCACTGCGGGTCATATTATTGCACTTGGTTTCTACAGTTTGATCTTTATCTTCGGGGAGAAAAGCGTTTTTGCAGGTTACGGAGTATCTGTAATTACGGTTCTCTTTGCAATTTTTATGTTGTTGCTCGAATTATTGGTCGCCTTTATTCAGGCATATGTTTTCACACTGCTGTCTGCGCTGTACATTGGCATGGCTCTTGAACAGCATGAAGAGCATGCAGAAAAAAGTCATTAATTAATTTTTTAATTTAAACTATTCATATTAAGCAATTTAATAACTTTAAAAGAAAGTAGATATGTTTACATTAGGTGTGATTTTAGAAGTTGTGGCCAATGTTGCATTGGCAAAATTAGGTGCGGGAATTGGCGCTGGTCTTGCTGCCATTGGTGCTGGTATCGGAATCGGAAGAATCGGAGGTGGGGCAGTTGAAGCCATCGCTCGGCAGCCTGAGGCAGCAGGAGACATTCGTTCAAATATGATTGTTTCGGCAGCGTTGATCGAAGGAGCTGCATTTTTTGCCATGGTTATTTGCTTTTTGATCCTATTTGTTTAGTGTTTTCCTTGCCATAAATATTAATTAAAATTCTATCCTATGGGTTTGGTAATGCCTGATTTTGGTCTGTTGTTTTGGATGGTGCTCTCCTTTTCGCTCTTGATATTCTTACTCAAGAAATTTGCATGGAAGCCTATCTTACAAGCACTTTCTGCTCGGGAGGATTCAATTGAAAAGGCACTGCAATCTGCTGAAACTGCAAAAAGTGAAATGCTGAAATTGCAGGCAGGAAACGAGAAATTACTCAAGGAAACTTTGCTGGAAAGAGAAAGAATCGTTAAGGAGGCTAGAGAATTGAAAGATTCCATTGTTCGTGATGCTAAGAATTTAGCAGTTGCAGAGGCTAATAAAGTAATGGAAGAGGCCAAATCCGCTATCGCCCGGGAAAGAACTGAGGCAGTTAATGAGATGAAGGCTGTGATTTCTACCTTCTCCATCGAAATAGCAGAGAAAATCCTCAAAGAACATCTTTCAGACGATAAAAAACAGAAAGAATTAGTAAGTAACTATTTGGATAACATAAAATTAAATTAATTGAACGAGAGTAAAATATCAGTTCGTTACGCCAAGGCACTTTTTTCTTCTGCAGTCGAACGAAATTTGTTGGATGCTATTAAGAAAGATATTGACTTCTTGCTGAACCTCCTTCAAACTCAACCTAGACTCAAGGAGTTACTGTCAAGTCCTGTGGTTAAGACAAAGGAAAAGGGGACTTTTCTGGATAATATATTCAAAGATCAATGCAACAGGCTGACTCTTGACTTTCTTCATTTACTTCTGAAGAACAGTCGTGAACTCTTTTTACTTGAGATCTGCCTGAATTTTCAGTCACTGTACAGCAAACTAACTGGCATAAAATCCGCCAAATTAGTCACTGCGATAGAATTGGATACAGCACAATTGAAGCAGTTTAATCAGTTGATTCAGTCTCATTTTGGCAGCAAAGCAGAAGTATTGGCTTCTGTTGATGAAAAACTGCTTGGCGGCTTTATTTTAAAGGTAGAAGATCTTCAGTTGGATGCCTCTGTATCGACCCAACTAAAAAAGATGAAAAGAGAATTTGTAAGTTTTATTAAAAATTAAATAGAAGATTATGGCTGGATTAAAACCTGCTGAAGTATCTGAAATTTTAAAACAACAGCTCGATGGCTTCAAAACCGTTGCTGAACTCGAAGAGGTAGGTACTGTTTTGCAGGTAGGAGATGGTATTGCAAGGGTCTATGGACTGTCCAATGTTCAATCAAATGAAATGGTTGAGTTCGATAGTGGAGTCATGGGAATCGTTTTGAACCTTGAAGAGGATAACGTTGGATGCGTACTTTTAGGACCAACAGAAAAAATTAAAGAGGGTGACAGCGTAAAGCGTTCAAATAGAATTGCTTCGATTCAGGTTGGTGATGGACTTCTGGGCCGTGTTATCAATACTTTGGGAGAGCCAGTAGATGGAAAGGGGCCAATTCCAGGAACACTGTATGAAATGCCTCTTGAAAGAAAGGCGCCCAGTGTCATCTACCGGCAACCTGTTTCTGAACCATTGCAAACAGGGATAAAGGCAATTGACTCGATGATTCCGATAGGTAGAGGTCAGAGGGAATTGATCATTGGTGACCGTCAAACCGGAAAAACCACAATTGCCATTGATACCATAATCAATCAGAAGGAATATTTCAAAAAAGGTGAACCTGTTTATTGCATTTATGTTGCCATTGGTCAGAAAGGATCCACCGTGGCTAATATTGCAAAAACGCTTCAGGAACATGGTGCCATGGATTATACGGTTATTGTGATGTCTACAGCCTCAGATCCGGCAGCTTTGCAATTTTATGCGCCATTTGCCGGTGCCGCTATTGGTGAATTTTTCAGGGATTGCGGCAATGCGGCTTTGATCGTTTATGATGACCTTTCCAAGCAGGCAGTTTCTTACCGTGAGGTATCATTGTTACTTCGCAGACCACCTGGTCGGGAAGCCTATCCCGGGGATATTTTTTACCTGCATTCCAGGTTGCTCGAGCGTTCGGCAAAGATCAACCAAACGTTGGCGGTGGCTCAGCAAATGAACGATATCCCGGAATCCATACGACATCTTGTAAAAGGAGGCGGTTCACTTACTGCGCTGCCAATCATTGAGACTCAAGATGGTGACGTCTCGGCTTATATACCAACAAATGTTATCTCCATCACTGATGGTCAGATATTTCTGGAATCCCACCTTTTTAATGCAGGCATCAGGCCAGCCATTAACGTAGGTATTTCCGTCTCTCGTGTTGGTGGAAATGCCCAGATTAAAGCCATGAAAAAGGTTGCAGGCACACTAAAACTTTCGCAAGCTGAATTCAGGGAACTGGAGGCATTTTCGAAATTTGGATCGGATCTGGATGCTGCCACCAAATCGGTACTCGAAAAAGGTACCCGGAATGTGGAGATCCTTAAACAAGGAAGTGCATCACCAATGCCTGTTGACGAGCAAATTGCCATTCTTTATTGTGGTACCCAGGGATTGCTGATGGATGTACCCAAAGAAAGAATCAAGGATTTCGAAAAGGAATATTTGCAACTGCTTTCAAACCAATATCCACAAGTATTGCAACAATTGAGCCAGGGAATTCTTAACGATGAGATTACGCAGACATTAGAGTTGGCAGCCCAAAAAACGGTTCAAAATTTTGTATATTAACATGAAGGTTTCGAAGAAAAAAGCGGTCAGATGGCGAATTTAAAGGAGATGCGACTCCGGATTGTTTCGGTAAAGTCGACACAACAAGTCACTAGAGCCATGAAAATGGTTTCTGCTGCTAAGCTTCGTAAAGCTCAGGATGCCATTATCCAGATAAGACCCTATGCAGAAAAACTGCATGACATTTTGGTCAATCTTATCAATCAGAATGGAGCAGCTGATTTCGAAAATAAATATGCTGAACACAAAGAGGTTAAAAAAGTCCTGTTAGTTGCAATAACATCAAACCGGGGTCTGTGTGGAGGTTTTAATGCAAATATTGTCAAGAAAGTAGAAGAATTGCTTTCAACGACTTATTCCCATTCTTTTCAAAATGGCATGGTTGATCTGCTCGCAATCGGAAAAAAGGGAGCAGATGTTCTCAAAGTTAAAAATATTCCGGTTTCAGGAACGTTACATCAGTTGTATGACGGACTCAATTACAGTAGCGCCGAAAAGGTAGCCCAGGACTTGATGAATTCATTTGAAAACTGTGAATATGACCATATCGATCTGGTATACAATCAGTTTAAGAATGCAGCTGTACAAAAAGTAACAGTCGAACAGTTTTTGCCGGTTGAGATAAAAGAAGAGAAACTGAACCCGGATGATTTACACCATTATTTCAGCGACTATATTTTCGAGCCGGACGTAAATGAAATTATGGGAACAGTCATACCAAAATCACTTAAAATTCAATTTTTTAAAGCAATGTTAGATTCTGTGGCCTCCGAACATGGTGCAAGAATGACCGCTATGCATAAAGCAACAGACAATGCTTCCGAATTGGTTCGTGACTTAAATCTTCAATACAACAAAGCCAGACAATCTGCCATTACCGGAGAAATTCTCGAGATAGTAAGCGGAGCCAATGCTTTGAAGGGTTAAACAAAAAGTATTTGATACAAGGAAAATTCTAATTAAATAGTTAGCAAATATTTCAATATTAATAATATGTCTCAATCCACAGGAAAAATCATTCAGGTCATCGGACCGGTTGTTGATGTGAGTTTCGAAGAAGATAGTGCCAAACTACCTAAGATTTATGATGCATTAGAGGTTAAGAAAAGCAATGGACAAGTGTTGGTGCTTGAGTGTGAACAACACATTGGAGAACATACAGTTCGTACAGTTGCCATGGACTCAACCGACGGATTATCAAGGGGAATGACTGTCTATGCCACTGGGAAAGCAATTTCGATGCCAGTTGGTGATATCATCAAAGGCAGACTCTTGAATGTGATAGGAGAGGGGATTGATGGAATTGGATTTATACCTAAGGATCAGACCTATGAAATTCACAATCAGCCACCTAAATACAAAGATTTATCGACCGAACAAGAGATTCTATATACCGGTATTAAGGTGATTGATTTGCTCGAACCTTACTCAAAGGGTGGAAAAATTGGGCTTTTCGGGGGTGCCGGTGTCGGTAAGACTGTCTTAATCATGGAGTTAATTAACAATGTAGCTAAAAAATACGATGGACAGTCTGTTTTTGCCGGTGTAGGTGAAAGGACCCGTGAAGGAAATGACCTATTGCGAGAAATGATCGAATCCGATGTTATAACGTATGGAGAAGCATTTAAGGAAGATATGGCCAAGGGTGGCTGGGATTTATCGCTGGTTGATAAAGAGGTGTTGGCAAAATCAAAGGCAACTTTGGTTTTTGGCCAGATGAATGAACCGCCCGGAGCACGTGCCAGAGTCGCGTTATCGGGACTTAGTGTCGCAGAATATTTCAGGGATGGGGATAAAAAGGGTAAGGGAAACGACATATTGTTTTTTGTGGACAATATATTCCGCTTTACACAAGCAGGATCTGAAGTTTCGGCACTTTTGGGCCGTATGCCTTCAGCAGTAGGTTATCAACCAACACTTGCTACCGAGATGGGATTGATGCAAGAGCGGATCACATCAACAAAATACGGATCAATCACCTCTGTACAAGCGGTATATGTTCCGGCAGATGACTTAACTGACCCGGCTCCTGCTACAACTTTTTCTCACCTCGATGCGACAACAGTATTAAATAGAAAAGTTTCTGAAATGGGTATTTATCCAGCTGTAGATCCATTGGCATCAACTTCAAGGATTCTTACTCCTGTTGTCATCGGTGATTTACATTACAATACTGCCTTAAGGGTCAAAGAGTTGCTTCAGAGATACAAGGAATTACAAGATATCATAGCAATTTTGGGAATGGATGAACTTTCGGAATCTGACAAAATGATTGTTCACAGGGCCAGAAGGGTCCAGCGTTTTTTATCACAGCCGTTCCATGTGGCAGAAGCTTTTACAGGTATGAAAGGTGTCTGGGTCTCCATTGAGGATACCATAAAAGGTTTCAATACCATCATGGATGGTGCTGTAGATCAATATCCTGAAACAGCCTTCAACATGGTTGGTACCATTGAAGATGCCATCGAAAAAGGGGAGAGGCTTCTTGCTCAATCCAAATAATTGTATTGCACTATCTCAAATATTTGATGTATGTACTTGGAAATCATTACCCCTGAAAAAAAGCTTTTTGCCGGAGAAACAGATTTAGTTCAACTTCCCGGAACTAATGGCTCCTTTGAGGTTCTGATGAACCACGCACCCACCATTTCAACACTCATGGAAGGAAAAATCAAGGTTAAAGAACCCAATGGTAACATCCTCTTTTTTGAGATAAAGGGAGGGGTTGTGGAAATAAAAAGTAATAATATCGTAATTCTGGTTGATACTTCAGGATTGGACTGAATAGAATTCTACCGGATAACCTGTGGATGAAGAATTTAAAATTTAAATCAGGTTCTCAATTTAATTAAAAAATTATTTGCGATGGGAAAAGTTATGATCATTGGCGCGGGTGGTGTTGGTACTGTCGTGGCTCATAAAATGGCAGAATTGCCGGAAGTTTTTTCTGAAATTCTACTCGCCAGCAGAACAAAATCCAAATGTGACTCAATTGCATCAAGAATAGGCAGTAAACTTGTCAAAACAGCTCAAGTCAATGCAGATAATGTTCCTGAGCTTGTTGAGCTAATCAGGTCATTTATGCCTGATCTTGTTGTCAATGTCGCCTTGCCTTATCAGGATCTGACGATTATGGATGCTTGCCTCGAAACAGGAGTCTCCTATTTGGATACAGCGAATTATGAACCTCTCGATGAGGCAAAATTCGAATACAAATGGCAATGGGCCTACAGAGAGAAATTTGAAAAGGCCGGATTAACAGCCATTCTTGGTTGCGGTTTCGATCCAGGTGTTTCAGGTGTCTATACGGCTTATGCTGCCAAACATCATTTTGATGAAATCCAATACCTTGATATTGTTGATTGCAATGCAGGAAACCATGGGAAAGCATTTGCTACCAATTTTAATCCGGAAATCAATATCAGAGAGGTAACTCAAAAAGGGAAATATTGGGAAAACGGCCAATGGGTTATGACTGAACCGCATGAAATCCACCAACCGCTTACTTATCCCCGAATAGGGGAAAAAGAATCATACCTTATATTTCATGAGGAGTTGGAATCACTTGTTAAAAATTTCCCAACGATCCGCAGGGCTCGGTTCTGGATGACATTTGGTCAGGAATATCTTACTCATTTGCGGGTTATTCAGAACATTGGAATGGCTGGTATTCAACCAATTAATTATGAAGGCAAAGAAATTGTCCCCATTCAGTTTTTAAAGGCAGTCCTGCCTAAACCTGAAGAGCTAGGCGCAAATTATACCGGAGAAACGTCGATTGGATGTCGGATCAAGGGACTGAAAGATGGCAAAGAGGTATGTTATTACGTGTACAATAACTGTAGTCATGAAGCCGCTTTTGCTGAAACTGGAACCCAGGCCATTAGTTATACTACCGGGGTACCAGCCATGATCGGTGCGATGATGTACCTTGAAGGAAAATGGAAAAAAGCCGGTGTATTCAATGTTGAAGAATTTGATCCGGATCCATTTATGAAGGCATTGAACAATTATGGACTTCCTTGGTACGAATTGTTTGACGTCGATTTGGAATTTGACTGAAGATTATAATTTATGATAAGCCCGGACAATTGTTCCGGGCTTTTTTTTTATAATAGTTAAATCAAATGACTTATTTGATAAGTATAAATGGCTATTGGGATAAAATATTAATGTTAAAAGTAATTTATAATTAACATAATATATTTTTATATTTCATTTATTATCTGACTATTATGTTTATTCTTATTTAGAATGATTAAGTTAAATTGAAAAACAATATGTAAACAATTTTGGATAATTAGATTTCATTTGATAGCTTTGAAATACAATTTGATAACTATAGAGTATTATTTGATCATTGAAACCTAAACTTTAAACCATGACAACAATTCAATTTCAAAATTCTTTAACAGGATTGGAGACTAAAATGTTTTATTTTGCGCTCAGTTTAACGTGCAACTCGGACAAAGCACATGACCTTGTCCAGGAGACCTATTTGAGGGCTTTGACGTACCAAAGCAAATTTTCTGCCGACACCAATTTGATGGCCTGGGTTTATACCATCATGAAGAATACGTTTATCAATGAATACAGGAGAAATATAAAGGCAAAAACCACACTCGAAAGTCAATCAAACAGATTGCATATGTCATTTACAAAAGATGATTTTTACCCATCTGTTGATTCAATTCATTCTGAAAAGGAGATATATAAAAAAATTGCATTATTGGAGGAGGAATTCAGGGTTCCTTTTCAATTATTTTTAAATGGCTATAAATACAAGGAAATTGCGGAAAGACTTGAGCTTCCTTTGGGAACAGTCAAAAGCAGGATTTTCTTCACTAGAAAGAAATTATGCCGTTGTTTAAGCGAGTATGTGAATTAGATTTTAGTAAAAGCGTTTCAAAGAACAGCTTCCCTCGATTGTATGGGAAGCTGTTCTTGTTTTATTGACTTTCAAAAGTAATAACAAATGGTGTTATAAGAAAAAAAATACAGTTATTGAGGCACAAAAAGTATCCATTAACAGTGCTTTTTATGCCTTCGGAACCATGAAAGAACTCAACGAAAAGAATGTGATTGAAAAAGAAGGCAGCGTTTTAGGCATGGGTAAAACTTAAAAAGAAGAAAGATTTTAACCGCAATTATTTTATAAAAATTGACATCCGCGAGTTTGCGACATTAGCACTGAACACCAAAAAGGCAAAAATGGTCTCCTTCCATCCAGATGGTTCATACCATTTTTTGATGACGGCAAAAAAGACGGTTGAAAGCCTTATAATCGACAATCCGGTAGAATTCTGGAAAGCATCGAAATACCTTTTAATAGTTGTGGAATAACAAATTTGAAAATGAAATAGGGAAAGTGGAAAGTG
>JANYJT010000139.1 GCA_025358395.1 Bacteroidia bacterium | reverse complement strand
CGATTAATCTGAATGGTAATTTTGAGTACAATTTTGGAACTTTTACAGGAAAACTATTTGCCGGTTTTGACCATTTTACAACGGATAATATTACAGAATTAACAGGCTTATTTCCACCCTCTTCCTACACAAGTTCATGGTTGCAACTCTCTCCCACCATTGGCTTTCAAAATGATATCATATCCCTCGAAGGAGGTATGAACCTCAATACTGTGTTTGACAACATTGGTGGAACCACCTTTAAACCTCATCCGAAAGCTAAATTTACATTGCATACGGCAAAAAACAGGCTGAACTTATATGCCGGCGTTGACGGTTATCTTCAAAACAACACGATCTCAAAAATCGCTGAAGAAAACAGATGGGTCAATCCTGCTTTAAAAGTACGTCCAACCAATCATCAGAACATCTTTTTTGGCGGTATTAAAGGCAAGATTTCGACACCTCTGGCTTTTGACCTGGGGGTAAAATATTCAAAAGCAGAGGATCAGTATTTTTATACGACCATCGTCGAAAACCGATCCGGATTAGCTGTTCCTGCACCGAAAGACCTGACCTACAACAATGCTTTCGAGGTTGTGTATGACAATATGACTACAGTTGATTTTTCAGGTGATTTGACTTATTCGACTTCCAACCTTAATTTGCTGCTTTCAGGACATTTTTACAATTACCGTTTGACTTATCTGGAAAAAGCTCCATATATGCCTGACTTCACACTCAGTGCAACGGCCAATTTCAGAATAAATGATAAGATAAGTGGGGTGACAGAATTTTTCCTTACCGGACCCAGAAATATACAGTTGAGTTACTACTTTCCGCCATGGTCATCAATCGCTCCTCCTCCCCCAATTTATCTTCAGACTAATGCCTTGATAGACGTTAATATTGGAGCTAAATACCAATTTACCAATAAATTAGAATTTTTTGGCAGAATCGAAAATCTGCTAAACAAAAAGGATGAGGTTTGGTATGGCTATGCTGTTCAGGGGATCCGTTTTAAACTGGGCGCCAGCTTCTCTTTCTGAAAAATTTGTTGTCTGTATGGTGAAAAAAAGCTACCTTTGCCTACTTTGAAACCGTAGAAAAAATCATTTGTCAACAGATGTATTTTAACCCTTTTGTCCGGGAATTTCTGCCATCGGTTTAATGAGTCAGTTGTTGGGTCCTTCAAAAAATTTATTTTCAGCATGAGCGAAACGAAACACACAAAATCAGCCGCCGAAGTCTCTTACGGAGCGGACAGCATACAGGTATTGGAAGGTTTGGAGGCGGTAAGAAAAAGGCCCGCCATGTACATCGGAGATGTGAACATACGCGGATTACATCATTTGGTTTACGAAGTTATCGATAACTCAATTGATGAGGCATTGGCTGGTTACTGTAACAACATTGAGGTTGTTATCAACGAAGACGGATCGGTCACTGTTGTAGACGATGGCCGTGGTATTCCTACAGAATTGCATATTGGAGAAAACAAATCTGCCCTGGAAGTCGTACTGACTGTCTTACACGCCGGTGGAAAATTTAACAAGGAGAGCTATAAAGTCTCCGGCGGACTCCATGGCGTCGGCGTTTCATGCGTGAATGCCCTTTCCAATTTCCTGCGGGCAGAAATTCACCGTGATGGAAATATCTGGGAACAGAACTATGAAAAAGGAGCCCCGCAAGGTGATGTTAAAATTATTGGCAAAACCGATCATACCGGGACGACCATTACTTTTACTCCCGATGACACAATTTTTACGACAACTGAATTCAAATTTGATATTCTCTCAGCACGCTTGCGGGAGTTGGCATTTCTGAACAAGAAAATCAAGCTCTCCATTACAGATCAAAGATTTAAGGAAGCAGATGGTTCGTTCAAACAGGAAATTTTCTATTCTGAAGCCGGATTGTCAGAATTCGTTGATTACCTGGATGGCACCCGTGAGCGCATCATTGATGAAACCATACATATCTCTACCGAAAAGAATGATGTCCCGGTTGAGATTGCCATGTGTTACAACAACTCTTTCACCGAAAATGTACATTCTTACGTCAACAACATCAATACGATTGAGGGTGGAACCCACCTGACAGGTTTCAGAAGAGGCCTTACCAGGACGCTAAAGAGCTATGCTGAAAACAGCGGTATGTTCCAAAAGCTTAAATTTGAGATAGCCGGTGACGACTTCCGCGAAGGTCTGACAGCAGTGATCTCCTGCAAAGTTCAGGAACCTCAGTTTGAGGGTCAGACCAAAACCAAATTGGGCAACTCTGAGATCAGTGCCTCTGTTGACCAGGCAGTCAGCGAGATGCTTAGCAATTACCTCGAAGAGCATCCGCGCGAAGCGAGAATCATTGTTAACAAAGTGATTCTGGCTGCCACTGCCAGACATGCTGCCCGCAAAGCCAGAGAGCTTGTTCAGCGGAAAAATGTGCTAACCGGTAGCGGTCTGCCGGGAAAATTGGCCGACTGCTCTGAAAAAGATCCTGATCGTTGTGAGCTGTTCCTTGTGGAGGGTGATTCCGCCGGTGGTACTGCCAAACAAGGGCGCGACAGGAGTTTCCAGGCCATACTACCACTGAGGGGAAAGATCCTCAACGTAGAGAAAGCGATGCCTCACCGTGTTTTTGACAGTGAAGAGATCCGAAATATTTATACCGCACTTGGAGTATCAATTGGAACAGATGAAGATCCAAAAGCCCTGAACATTGCCAAATTGCGTTACAACAAGATTATCATCATGACAGATGCGGACGTCGATGGTTCTCACATCGCCACCTTAATCATGACCTTCTTCTTTCGTTACATGCACGATCTGATCATGAACGGACATATCTATATTGCCACACCTCCGTTGTACCTCGTTAAAAAAGGGAAACAGGAGCAGTATTGCTGGTCTGAAGCCCAACGTGTAAGAATTATCGAGGAGTGGGCCAGTGGAAACGAGAAAAGTGTCCATGTTCAGAGGTACAAAGGTTTGGGAGAGATGAACGCCGAGCAACTCTGGGATACCACCATGAATCCTGAAAGACGTACCCTGAGACAAGTTGAAATAGAGAACGCAGCCGAATCCGATCATGTCTTCTCAATGTTGATGGGCGATGAGGTTCCTCCTCGCAGGAAATTCATTGAAGACAACGCAACTTATGCCAACATAGATGTATAATTAATTTGGATTTTCGATTTTGGATTGCCCCACAATTGAAAACCAGATTCTGTTATAATTGCATGATCGATTGATTTCATTTTTAAAATTTAGAGTCACATATTTGTCTGGTACAAATCTTGCATTGCGGTAAATCCAAAATCCAAAATCGAAATTCGAAAATCCATGAACATTTGCGTTTTCTCCTCGTCGAGCAATGCCATTCCGGAAATTTATTTTATAGAAGCCCGGATGCTGGGTCATCTCATTGGGGATTCCGGCTGGAACATGGTATATGGTGGTGCCAATGTTGGATTGATGCACGTGTGCGCTGAAGCCGCCAGAGAAAGTGGTGCAAAAATAACCGGCATCATACCCGAACTGATACATGCGCATCGACTGTCCAATCCCAACGACAACGAACAGATTATCACGCCCAACATGAGGGAGCGAAAATACCTGATGAGAAAAAGGTCCAACGCCTTTATCGCTCTTCCAGGCGGATTCGGTACATTGGAAGAAATTCTGGAGGTCATCACACTCAAGCAGTTAAACTACCACAATAAGGCTGTTGTCTTTATCAATACAAACGGTTATTACGATTCACTTCTTGAACAATTTGAGAAATCTTACCGGGAAACTTTCGCCAAGGAGAGTTACCGGTCCATGTATTTTGTCGCTTCAAACGCTGAGGAGGCAGTCAAATACCTGCGTGATTATAGTCCGTCTGAACCACTCTCAAAATGGTTCAACGTACCGGATAATGAAAACAAAAACTGACATATTGTCTACCTTCACACAACATCTGACTTAACCACAAAATAGTTCTTAAAACAGAGAAACGGAGAGACGGAGACTATCTGTATGCCATTGGCATACAGATAGTTTATCATTACATCCAATTGCCTTTTTTAATTCGTGTAATTTGTGTAATCCGTGGTAGGAAGTCTTTTAATCCTTCTAATCTGTGGTCCCTTCAGAAATCCTTGTTAAAGTTTGTTAATCAGGATTACTTTTGCACCCTTTTCACGTCTAATAGTGTATAGTTACCGTTAGACTGGTACAAAATTTGAAAGATGTATCCTGTATAATTTTAAAAAGTAATTATTTATGAACACATTTAGAAAAAGTGCAACTAACATTGCTTTTGCATTTGTCGGGGCCATCATAGCCCTCGCAATGTATACACAATTTAAAACGGACAACAAACATTCTGTTGTTCCCGAAAGCAGTCCTATTCAACTTTCAAGCTATTCTCCGCCTGTGATGCCGCAAGGGCAGTTACCTGACCTGACACTGGCTGCAGAGAAGAGTGTTTCAGCAGTTGTTCATATCACCACAAAGACCAAAACCAACTATTTTGAAGGTAGCAACGATATCTTTGAATATTTCTTTGGTCCGCGAGGTTACAACAGACCCGAACAACAATACAGCAGGGCTACAGGTTCCGGCGTTATTATCAGCGATGATGGTTACATAGTGACGAATAACCATGTGGTTGATGGTGCAGAGGATATCGAAGTAATTCTTAACGACAACCGAAAACTATCAGCCAAAGTAATTGGGCGCGATCCCAATACTGACATCGCACTTGTAAAAATTGACGCCAAGAATTTGACCGTTTTGACCTGGGGCGATTCAGAAGCTCTCAAATTGGGTGAATGGGTATTGGCAGTAGGTAATCCGTTCAATCTTACTTCAACAGTTACTGCAGGAATTGTCAGTGCAAAATC
>JANYJT010000131.1 GCA_025358395.1 Bacteroidia bacterium | reverse complement strand
TATTCTAAGTACTCTTCCTTAAGTACTCCAAACTCTAAGTATTCTAAGTACTCTTCCTTAAGTACTCCAAACTCTAAGTATTCTAAGTACTCTTCCTTAAGTACTCCAAACTCTAAGTATTCTAAGTACTTTCTCCGTATTTAATCGTACATTTGCATCCCCATGGGGCTGACCGGTTTTGACAGCGGGCAGAAGAGGTATGTAAGCATGCCGGGCATTGAGTTTTGGCCCGTAAATCTTAAGGCTCAAACAATTAGTTGGCGCAGATAACTTCGCTCTTGCCGCTTGATCAACTCAAAGTTGATCTGCTAATCCGGTATTAGATACCGGAGCGAGACATCTCCCGGGTGCCATGTCCTGAAGCGGCCCGACCCGGAGGTGCAGATAAATCGGGAATAGTCAGAGGTTTACTCCGCATCTCTGGCGAAATAACCGGAGTTAAGATGACGGTCGGTGGCCTCGAGCCAGCTGTCATTCGAAAACCAAATCAAGGCTAAGCATGGAGAAAACGTATTGCTTCCTCGTTTGGACAGGGGTTCGACTCCCCTCAGCTCCACACTGCTTCTTTAAGTAACTTATTTACAGGTCTTTAAATTGCGTAAATAGGTAACCTAAAACAGCAAAACAGGTGACCAAACAGGTGACCTATCAGAAAAGTAGGTATCTGATGGTATCCTGGAGTTTTTTTCATAGGTGAGATTGTTTTTAGTGGTGGGACACTCAGACCAATCAAAATCCAACAAAATGAGAAGACTCAAATTATATCGATCATAGCCGCCCTCGAAGCAATGGAGATGCACGTGCAGGTTAATGGTGGTACACCGGAGGTTAGTTAATACCATTATAACCATAACCGAAATAATACTCTTAATAGATTAAAAGAAGTGTGAGATAAAGAATTAGGTTACCTAAAATCCTACTAAATAAGCATATCATGAAAATCCAAACCAAAATAAATTTGTTCACTGTATTGTCAGCAATTATGCTTGCTTCCTGTTCTTCTGGTATTGAAAAACGAATCAGGGACGATATCAATGCCAGGTTTGTCAATCCAGAAATAGTGGAGTTAAAACAGGACAGTGCCAATGTTGTCGAAATTATTAATGATATAAAGTTGTTTAAAAAGGATTTTGAAGAGTCAAAATTGAAATTTGATGAAATTACCGCAAAATTGAGTTTAGGTGCCGTAACACCCGAGCAGTACAATGCATTGAAAAAAGAAATAGCTAATAAAATTTACCTCCAAGCTAAAAAGACTGCATCATCTGAGAAAGTAAGCAAGCAGCCATGTTACAAAGTTGTATTCCGGGTTGCTAAGAATGAAGTCAAAATACTTAACGAAGAATTTTATACTGTGGAGGCTGGGACAGAATCGAATTCTATTAAATTAATTCGAAGACCATGCAACTGGGATAAATTTTTCGAGGAGCAGGGATATAGGGAGTTTGTCTCAGAAGCAAAGTCACCAAATTACTGCTCTAAGTGTGGTGAAAATTATCTATCAAAAGCCAAATTAGAGGCCTCGAATGAAAAAACACATTCAGAAAGCAAACTTCTAAAACTCATTTCAAGTATTCCCGTAGTGTCAGCGCAAAACCCTTTTAATTGGGATTATGAAATAATTGGAATGGTAACCGGTCAATCCACAACAGGAACCGGAGTATTCTCTGAATTTTCATCCTCCTTCACAGACTTTTTTGGAGCCCAATCAAAAACCTATAATAAAAAAATTAAAGGAGGAGAAGATCTGTGTTTTACCCAATTAAGAATTCAGGCGATGGACTTAGGTGGCAACGCAGTAATTGCCACCGATATTGACTATGCTGAAGTTGGCGGAGAGAAAGGGATGTTATTGGTTTTGTATGGCTGGAACAGCCGTTCGCTTAAAAAATACGCCCGTAATTGGCTCTGAGAGAGCCAAAAATCTTGACGAAGCAATTACATTGAACGATAGGATTAAATACTTGGCGACTGTAGTGTGATTAGAACGCAATCGTTTTCCTGACGTCAGGAAGATGATATAATCCAAAATAACATGAGCGAAATAGTTATATACCAAAATCCGGAAGGAAACATAAAAGTTGACGTTACTATTGAAGATGAAACAGTTTGGCTCAATCAAAGTCAAATGGAAGCCTTATTTCAGACAGACAGAACGTCTATAGTCAAGCACATTCATAATATTTATGAGACGAATGAATTAAATGAAAGTTCAACTTGTGCAAGTTTTGCACAAGTTCAAAAAGAAGGAGAGAGAGATGTAACAAGGCACATTAAGTTTTATAACCTTGATGTTATTATCTCAGTTGGTTACAGGGTACAGTCTAATACCGCAACACAATTCAGAATCTGGGCAACCCAACGATTGAGAGAATACATTGTGAAGGGGTTCACGCTGAACGACGAAAGGTTCAAGACAGGCTCTTCAATGAATTACTTCCGGGAGTTATTGGAGCGGATACGCGAGATACGTGTGTCGGAAAGGGTGTTTTACCAGCAAGTAAAAGAAATTTATGCGACAAGTATTGATTACGACCCTTCCTCTAAGATGACTCAGAAATTCTTTCAGGAAGTTCAAAACAAGCTTCTTTGGGCAATATCAGGCAAAACTGCCGCCGAGCTGATTTATTACCGCGCCAATGCGCTTAATCCCCAAATGGGGCTTACTTCTACCAAAGTCCCAAACAGATTGCGCAAAACCGATGTCGAGGTTGCAAAGAACTACCTCGATGAAGAGGAGATGGCCGCCCTGAAATTATTGGTAGAACAATATCTGGCATTTGCCGAATCCCAGGCGCTGGCCCATAAACCGATGTACATGAAGGACTGGATTAGCAGGCTTGGGATGATCCTTACCATGAATGAGCGGAATATCCTCACACATGCCGGTAAAATATCCCATGAATTAGCCACCCGGAAAGCAGATAAGGAATACGAAAAGTACAAGGAGCAGCAAAAATTGTGTGAAAAGATGGGTAGCCTTAAAGAGCTGGAAGAGGATTTAAAAAAGTTAAAAAGCTTATCATCAGGAAGGAAACGCAAGAACAGTAAGACAGATTAAGAAAATATTACTAACCAAAACCATCAAAACATGTATCTTTTTTTTGACACCGAGACAACCGGGCTTCCAAGCAGCTGGAGCGCCCCGGTAACCGACACGAGAAACTGGCCCCGAATGGTACAATTGGCTTTCCTGCTCTACAACGAGGATGGTACATTAATAGAGACCCAGAACCATATTATCAGGCCTGTTGGTTATACCATACCGGCAGATGTTGCCAGGATTCATGGAATAACTACGGATCGGGCCCTGCGCGAAGGGCACGAATTAAATGACGTTTTAACAAGCTTTCAAACCATGGCCGGAAGGGCAACAGCATTGGTTGCCCATAATATGGAATTTGATGAGAAGATTTTGGGCTGCGAATTTATCCGGTCAACCGGGAGGGATCCATTATCGACGAAGCCCAAATTCTGTACGATGAAGCATCAGGCCATCATTGATTTATGTGCCCTTCCGCCATTCCGCTACGGCAGTTACAAATGGCCGAAGTTATCGGAATTGCACATTGAGTTGTTTGGCGCCGATTTTGAGGAAGCCCACGATGCCAGTGTTGACATCCAGGCGACTGCCCGGTGCTTCTTTGAGCTCAGAAGAAGAAGGATCATCTGATTGTCGAAGGTGATCGTACTTATCTCTGAACTTGTCAACGATAATTTTTAATTCTTCCGATTTGGCTGCAATCTCTTTCAAATCATTCGCTTCATCGATTGCAATGTCTTTGATCCTGGAAGGACTTTCGATCGCGAGGTCTAACTGTTCAATGGTAGTTTCTATTAAATAAAATCAAAACTACACAATGCTGCAGTGGTTTTAAAGGACATTTCGGTACGCTCTGCAGCAGGTTACCAGGCTAGTCACCTTTTTGCTAAAATAGGTACTCAAAAGGCATTTTGTAAATAATTATATATCAAATAGATAAAAACCGTTGCAATCTCCCCTCAGCTCCACAACAATCATAAAAAAGAGAGGGTGCCTTTTGGGACACCCTCTTTTTTTATCATTGTGAATCTATTTCTTAGCAGGAAGAAAAATCAGATCAACCAAATCGGCTGTTTTAAAGTAGCCGGCGGCAAATTTCTTTACCTCATCGGTCGTAACACTGGCAAGAATCTTTTCGAAACTCTCAGGTGCATCCGGATTGATGCCATTCTGGTAATATTCGGCTAAAGCGCCCATCCAGTAGTTGTTGTGCAACTTGTTCTGCTCACGGTCTTTCAAGAGGTTCTTCACAACTTTATCAAGATCCTCAGCAGTTGGACCGTTGGCTACGATCTTGTCGATTTCACTGAAGATGATCGATTTCAATTTTGCCGAACGCTCCGGCTCCGCATCAAACATCATCTGAAGATTTTTCTCTGCTTTTGGGAAATGTTCATTGCTAGCCGAAACGCTTACCCCATAAGTGCCACCCTCTTTTTCGCGGATCTCTTCGGTATAGCGAAGTCTGAGAACTCCCTTCAGAATATCCATGATGAGGTTAGACCTTGAATCATATGCAGCCAACTTATTATAATTCACCACAACAGTCGCCTTATTCACCTGCATTGGGATCGCAATTTCACGAACGGTTTTGCCTTTCGGACCCTCCACGTTGTTGTCTTTCCATTTTTCTGTTCTTGGCAGATCTGTCAGGGAACCAATGTATTTTTCGACCAAAGGTTTCACAGTGGCTTCATCCAGGTTACCAACGATCAGGAAGGTAAAATCGCCGGCATCCGTAATTCTTTCACGGTAGATTTTCTCCATCTGTTCGATGGAAAGTTCGTCGATCAAAGCCGGAGTGACGAGCTTAGTGCGCGGACTATGGCTGGTCAGGATCAATGCAAGTGAGTCGGTCAGGATTTTTTGAGGATTGTTGGCCAACCCTGCTACCATGCCTGCAAATCTGCCTTTCAAAGCCAGGAAAGCCTCTTTGTCGAAGCGTGGTTTCTCAAACTGAAGGTACAGCAATTGGAGCATCGTTTCAAAATCTTTTGGTGCAGCCGATCCGGATACCGATTCATTCAGTTCGGAAAGTCCGACGTTAAGACTGACAATTTTACCAGTCAGCATCTTTTTTAAGGTAGTAGCATCAAAATCGCCCACTCCAAACATGCCCATAAACTGAGACATCATCATGGCTGAGGCCAACTGATTGACCGGCAAGAGGGAATTCCCACCCGGACTAAATCCCCGAATAGCGATGTTGTCCTTTTCATAATCAGCCTGGCGATAGACCACCTTGGCTTTGTTGGCAAGCGTCCATTCGACGGCTTTAAACTGTGGCAGAGGAGTCGTTTTTACGACAGGAGAACCTTTCAGCGGCTTGTCGATCAGACTTGAGCTGACTTTGGTGTCTTCGTAAGGTTTGATATCTGAAGCTTCCACTTCCTTAAGAATCGCCAATGCTTCAGACTCAGGCAGTATTTTTGCATTTTCCTTGTCAGGGCCCATGGCGATGATCACCCTGTTCTCAGGAACGATCCACTGTTTGGCTTTGGCCGAAAGCTCCTCTGTCGTTACTGTTGGAAGAATTTTCTGCAACATCTGCCAGTCAAAGTCTATTGATGTGAGGGGTTCTCCTTCGAGAAAGTTAGACTGAATATCATTGACATAAGTATCGTTGCTGATTTTATCTCTTTGTTTCCAGCGGGTCTCAGTCTGAGAAAGCAGATTCACTTTGGCCCTGTCAACTTCACCCTGTGTGAAACCATAACGGACAAGTCGCTGAGCTTCAGTATAAATGGCCTTTAGTGCAACATCCTCCTGATCCGGCTTGGCCGTGGCTGAAATAGACATTACATTATATCCCCTGACGAATCCACCGAATCCGACACTTCCATTGGTAAACGGAGGAACCCCTTTTTGAAGCAATTCAGAAATACGGGTACCCATCATGGCGTTAAACAGCGGCTGAACAGCAAACATATCACGGTAGTAGGCCATGTCCTTAGCGGCCGGTTTTGGTGCAGGATGTTTGATGTAGATGTTGACCGAATAGGAGGTCGATTCTTTGTCTTTGATCTGCACAAAACGGGTTTCCTTGTGGAAAGGAACGGCATCATCGCCGCGTGGCAATGGCTTCTCAATAGCAGGGATAGATGTAAATTGATCTTTAATGGATTTCTCTACCGCATCGACATTGACATCACCCACAACAGCAATACACTGAAGATCTGTCCTATACCAATCGTGGTAAAAATTTCGCAGTGTTTCATATTTAAAATGCTTGATGATCGCGGAATCACCAATGATGTCGCGAACCGCATATTTTGAATCTTTGAAAAGTACCGGGAACATGGCGCGCTGCATCCTGAATTGGGCGGTTCGGCGGGTACGCCATTCTTCGACGATGACGCCACGCTCTGCATCAATCTCCTTGTCAGACAGGGTCAGGTAATGTGACCAGTCGTGCAAAACGAGCAGGCAAGAGTCTACCAGACCGGGATGGGTAGCCGGAACATCGCTCATATTGTATACCGTTTCGGTGAAAGCGGTGTAAGCGTTGATGTTACGACCAAAGGCTACACCGTGCTTTTCGAGGGAGCTGATAATTCCTTTGTCAGGGAAATTCCTGGTGCCATTGAATGCCATGTGTTCCAGAAAGTGCGCGAGGCCATTCTGGCTGTCATTCTCCAAAAGGGCCCCTACATTCTGGATGATGTAAAAACTGGCCCGCTCCTTGGGTTCTTCATTGTGCTTGATGTAATAGGTCATCCCATTCGGCAGTTTACCGATTCGGAACGAAGGATCCGGGGCAACCGGCTGAGCGATAGACCCGAATGACAGTAAAGTGAACAACAGGGTGCCAAAAAATGCGACTCCAAATAATCTTCTGATCTTCATCTGATTTAATTTAGGTGTGTAATTCCGATAAGAAAATGGTATGAAAGCAAGATGATAATGCTTTTATACGACCAACCTACCGGTAATGTTAAATATCAAAACTACAATTAATATTGATTGTGAACGATGGTAAACATCCTGATAAGTAGGGAAAATCTGGATTTTATTACAAATCAAAGTACCTCACAACACCCAAACCCAAGGTGGTTCTTCTCCCCAAAACCAAGATAATACCCTGCCCTGATCAAGGCTGGATCGGCCTGAAGCCTGAAGCGCAGCTGATAACCAATGAGTTTGTTTTGTCCGGGGTTACCCGATTGCAGGGTAATCCCCTTTTGGGTAACCGGTGATCTTAGTTTAAACTTTCCTGCAAGCGGGTCATGTGGATGGTCATGACCAGTGAGGGTCTTGTATTTTTGATGCAGATTTTCGTAAAAAAAACTTGTGTAACCTGAAGTCTCGGGCGAGAGAAAGAGCTCGTTCTTTCGCCCCTGCAGCTTCATGGTAAGGTGAAGCGGGGAAAGGGTCTTGAAAGTCATCTTATCGGTAAACTCCGGATCAGGCAGCAGTTCTACCTTTTCAACCAAAAAAGGCACCTGCGAAATTCTATCTCCGAGTAAGAACCGGTTGCCCTGAAAAATCTCAACAACCAAGGGAACCAAGGACTCATCCGGAATGGTTGAAAATATCAGTCCGATTCGCAGGCTTTGCATCATGAGCCTGTCACCCTCAATTTTTCGGTCAGGAACCATCAGGTGAGAAAAGACAAAATTACGGAAGGGCTCTTCTTGTTGAGTATATCCGGAAGCTACCAAATGGTTGTATAGTGCGCTCTCCGAATTGTTTATCATCCGGTAGAACCACGAACCCAACTCAAACTGGTAGTTCACCGGCAGAGTTTTGCGGGAAAGATCTTCCAGTTTGAGTGTGAGTTTATAGCGCATGCTGTAAATTTACAAATTACAAGCAGGATATTATTGAAGGGTACTTACCCCATTCGTCTGCACAGTGCGGTCCACTTTTTTGATCATCCCCTGCAGGGCGCTACCCGGACCAACTTCAGTAAAAGAGTTTGCTCCATCGGCAAGCATATTGATCACTGTTTGGGTCCAGCGGACGGGAGCCGTCAGCTGGGCAATCAGGTTGGCCTTGATCTGAGCCGGGTCAGTAACAGGCAAGGCATTGACATTCTGGTAAACTGGACAAACCGGGGCTTTGAACTCTGTAGAATTGATAGCCTCAGCCAATTCTGTGCGGGCAGGTTCCATCAGCGGAGAGTGAAAGGCGCCACCAACATTGAGCTTGAGGGCACGTTTGGCTCCAAGTTCGGTGAGTCGGGCACAGGCTTTATCGACCCCTTCGATGGATCCGGAGATCACCAGCTGTCCCGGACAATTGTAGTTCGCAGGGACAACGATCTCTTCTATTTCGTTGCAAACCCGCTCGACGATGGCATCTTCAACTCCCAAAATTGCAGCCATAGCGGAAGGTTCCATTTCGCAGGCTTTCTGCATGGCCTGGGCTCTTTTGGAAACCAGCAGCAATCCATCCTCGAAGGAAAGTGCATTGGCGGCTACGAGTGCAGAAAACTCGCCAAGCGAGTGACCGGCAACCATGGAAGGTTTAAAGGTCTCGCCCATTGTTTTGGCCAGCAAAACTGAGTGAAGGAATATCGCGGGCTGGGTGACTTTCGTCTGTTTCAGCTCTTCATCAGTACCGCTAAACATGATGTCGGTGATGTTGAAACCAAGTATTTCATTCGCCTTTTCAAAAAGAAGCTTGGCCTCTGGTGAGTAGTCGAACAGGTCTTTTCCCATTCCAACAAACTGGGCTCCCTGACCGGGAAAAACGTATGCTTGCATGTGACAAAAATATTTGGTGTAAAGATTAATATGTGCTGCAAAGATAATCATTGAGCGTTTACAATCCGAGGGGTCGGATCAACCTTCACAATTGCTTCGAATTGACATCGAAATGAATAAATTCTTATTCATTAGTAATATATACATTTATTCATTACTAATGAATAGGATTAATCACTAATAATTACAACTATTATTTATTATTAATGTATATATTTGATGTCCTGCATTAAATATATTATATTTGCGAAACAATATAAGACAAAGATGATCAGGCAATCAGACCTTACAACTATCATAAATGTTCAGAAAAAGCATTTATCATCCGGGAGAAATGACATTGGAAGAAATTTGCTGAATGAACTGCCCGCCAACCTGGATAACCATGCATTAATCATCTCAGGAATCCGTCGTTGTGGAAAAAGCACCCTATTGGGACAGCTCATCAAAAGCATGCATGAAGATTTTCTCTTTATCAATTTTGATACGCCACTTCTTTATGGCTTTGAAATGGCCGATTTCACAATGCTTGATCAGATCATCGCAAAAAAAGGCTGTAACCGGCTATTTTTCGACGAGATACAAGTTGTCAAAGGATGGGAATTATATATACGTCAAAAATTAGACGAGCGATTTAAGGTTATCGTGACAGGTTCAAATGCCTCACTATTGAGTCAGGAACTCGGGACGAAATTGACAGGACGACATATCACCAAGATCTTATATCCATTTTCTTTTCAGGAATTCAATAGGTTTCTACAGCTTAAGTCTGACACACAGGCTTTGTTGAAATATCTCGATAAAGGTGGATTCCCGGATTACGTGAAAACCAACAATCCGGAAATACTCACCTCTTTGTTTGAAGACATCCTTTTCCGTGATATCGCGGTAAGGTTCGGCGTGAGAGACATCCAGTCGTTAAAACGACTTCTTCTTTATCTGGTGGCCAATGTGGGCAACATGGTAACAGCAAACAAATTGACACATGTCCTTGAAATAAAAAGCACGGCTACTATCCTGGAATATTTCTCCTATTTCGAGCAGACCTATCTATTGAGTTTAATGCCCAAGTTCTCCTATTCTTACAAGGTACAATCGGTGAATCCACGCAAAATATTCATCATGGACAATGGGTTGATAGGCGCAGTAACACCCTCCTATTCAAAAGATTTAGGTCGGAAACTGGAAAATGCCGTTTACTGGAAACTTAGACAACTTAACAAAACGGCTTTCTATTTTAACGAAACAGGATTCGAATGCGATTTCGTGGTAACGCGAAACAATGAGGTGGAAGAGCTTATACAGGTTTGTTACGACCTGAATCACGATACTTCAATAAGGGAAGAGAGGGGTCTGCTTGAAGCGATGAAATATTTCAATAAGGATGTTGGAACCATCATAACCATAAACCAAAGAGACGAAATTCTGACAAATGGCAAGACCATCCGAGTAATCCCGGCGTTTGAATTTCTATAGCCAAATAGGATTCACGACAACTTCGAGCTGATAAGTCTGATAAACTCCTCCCTCGTTGCGACCTTCTCGAAGGCTCCGGTAAAGTCGGAAGTAGTGGTAACTGAATTCTGTTTTTCGATCCCGCGCATGCACATGCACATGTGCTTTGCTTCAATGACGACTGCTACACCCAGTGGCGAAAGTGTATTCTGGATGCACTCCTTGATCTGCAGAGTGAGTCGTTCCTGAACCTGAAGCCGTCGGGAGTAAGCCTCCACTACTCTGGCAATTTTGCTAAGTCCGGTAATGTAACCATTTGGAATATAGGCCACATGGGCTTTCCCGAAGAAAGGAAGCATGTGGTGTTCGCACAAGGAGTAAATTTCAATGTCCTTGACAATGACCATCTGGCGATACTCCTCTTTGAACATAGCCGACCGGAGTATCTCCTCCGGGTCCATGCTGTAGCCCTGGGTCATAAATTGAATGGACTTTGCAATCCTCAGGGGGGATTTATCGAGTCCCTCGCGCGACGGATCTTCGCCAATCAACCCGATTATTTGCCGGTAAAGTTCTGCCAATTTGGTGACGGTCTCCTCAGGATATCGCTCTATTTTCTGGTAACCATCCGATTTTTTCTTGTGTAATGAGAATTGCATGTTAAGATATTTTAAATGATCCACACCAGAAAACCAAAACAACAGTTCAGATGGTTCGGGGGCGGGGTTCTGGACAAATCTTTAATTAAACTTGATACAAATAAACAACTTTTATTAACTTTTTTCGCCAAATCAAGTATGAATGTTAGTTAGTGGTTCAATTTAGACCAAGGAAATTTTACTTTTGCTCCGCTAATTAATTAGACCTTTTTTTGCCGAATGAGAATTTTGTTTGTTGGAGCCACCTGTTTTGAACTTTATCAGTTTTTTGAAAATCTAGTTGAGATAGAGGGAGAAGGGAAGAACATCTTCCGGTACAAATGGTATGATCTGGAAATTGATTTGTTAATTCCGGGCATCGGCATGACATTTACCGCCTATCATCTCACCAGGGCACTTTACACCACAAAATACGATCTGGTTATCAATGCCGGTATTGCTGGGAGTTTCCGGGATGAGCTCTCAATTGGCACAGTAGTAAATGTCAAAAGCGAGCAGATATGTGACCTGGGAATCGAAGAAAACAACTGTGTTCTTTCCCTCTTTGATGCCGGATTTATGGAGACGGATCAGTTTCCCTTTAAAAACGGAAGGATGGAAAATCCCAATCACTACAGGGAACTGGAGTTGGCCTCTGTAGATGGTGTGACAGGTAATATTAGTCATGGAAGCTCCGAAAGCATCAAGAAAATAACGTGCGGCTTCGATCCGGACGTGGAGTCGATGGAGGGTGCAGCCGTCTTTTATGTCTGTTTACACGAAAAAGTGCCATTTTTGGAGATTCGCGCCATTTCCAACTATGTCGAGTTGAGGGATACCACCAAATGGGACATTCCGCTTGCCATAGAAAATCTCACCGACGAGTTGTTCCGCTTCCTGCGGAAATTTGCCAAAATCAAACAGCTTTCCTGATGAACCTCACGCTGGGTTTCTCTACCTGTCCCAATGACACTTTTATCTTTGATGCCATGATCAATGGGAGAATCGACACCGAAGGGATGCGTTTCGATGTGCACCTGGCCGATGTCGAAGAGTTAAACCGGCTGGCATTTTCCGCCTCTATTGATGTTACGAAGGTTAGTTATCACGCCTTTGCCTATCTGTCAGAAGCGTACCAATTGCTGACCTCAGGCAGTGCCCTCGGTTTTGGCAACGGTCCCTTGCTGATTAGCAAACACAAGATCTATCCCGACGAGCTGAAAGATCTGAAAATTGCCATACCCGGAAAATATACCACGGCTAATCTGCTCCTTTCACTGGCTTATCCGCATCTTAATCAGAAAAAGGAGTACCTTTTCTCCGATATCGAGGAGGTGATCCTAACGGGGGAAACTGATGCCGGACTGATAATTCATGAAAACAGATTTACGTACCAGGCAAAAGGGCTCAAGAAGATTGTCGACCTGGGAGAATGGTGGGATCAGTTCACAGGATTGCCCATCCCTCTTGGCGGAATCATCATCAAACGAAATCTCCCGCAGGAGATTCGCATAAAAGTCAACCGGGTACTTAGGCGAAGTGTCGAATATGCCCTTGCGAACCCGAACGATTCGCTCCCGTTTGTCAGACAACACGCGCAATCCATGGATGAGGAAGTGATGCGAAACCATATTCAGCTGTATGTAAATGACTTCTCGGTCGACCTTGGCACAAAAGGCAGAGAAGCCATTACGACCCTTTATGAAAAAAGCATTGAAAAGCAGATCTTCCCTACCCTGAAGGAGGCATGGTTTTTGGATTGACTAAAATCCCGCCTGCAAAAAAAGATAGTAGTATACAAATCTGATTTGTTTGACGTAATTTTACTCTGTGGAACTCTGTGCTCCTCTGTGCGACTCTGTGTAATATTGATTGCAAGACCTGCTTCTTATCTGTTCATGGCAAAAATTTTTAGTCTATACCGCGACAACATCAATGGAATCATTGCCACATTGGCCATTCACCTCATCGTGCTGTTAGGCCTGCTTTTTGCCGAATTAAAGAATGGCCTCGATTTGCCTGCCGAATCATTGTTTGTTGATCTGGTGTCTGAAGTATCACAAGTTCCTGAGATGGAAAAAGAAAAAACAGATTTAGGCAATCAGTCACTCGCCATGAACGGTGGAAGATCCGGTGCCAATAACTCCAACCGGGCTGTCAATTTAGGGAACCAGTCTGCCCGCAGCAGTGGTGATCCCTTTTTCGACAGGGAGTACGCCAAAGAGGTGGCAGAAGCTAAAAAACTGGCCAGCGATGTGAACAAAAATCTGGCTAAGAAAATCCCGGTTATCGGCGATATTCCTATGCCGGTGGCCACTACAGAAGGAATGACCCGCGAAGAGGTCAAACGTTCCTCTTTCAAAGGAAAATCGAATATTCATTATATACTTGGGAACCGCTACCATCTTCAATTGCCAATTCCTGTTTATCTGGCACTCGGCGGAGGTGAGGTTGTGGTTGATATTATCGTTAATAGAAACGGTGAAGTTCTGCAGGCCACTCCCAGGGAAACCTCCAAAATCTCCGATCCGACCATCCTGGCTTATGCCAAGCAAGCGGCAGAAAAGACGATATTTAATGCCGATAACACTGCACCGGAGAAGGAAGGTGGCACCATTTCCTACCTTTTTGTCGCGCAATAACTGCGTTCTGCAGAAAATTAATGCGTGAAATACAATTTTTAACTGAAATACCAGCTATTTATTTTGAATATTCCTCATATTTGAATAAAATTGTAATCGATACAAAAAAAATTTTAAACTATTTTAAACTAAAATATTATGTTTTCTAAAATATTTCTGGTTGAAGGAATGACCTGTAAAAACTGTAAAGCGCATGTCGAAAACGGACTCAAGGGTATCCATGGGGTTGATGAGGTGAGTGCTGATCTTCTGACCGGACTTGTAACCGTTAAGGGTAACTATGTGAACGATGAATTGATCAGATCGACTGTGGAAAAAGCAGGTTATCGCTTCAAGGGAAGTGAAAAAACCGGAACTCCGGGGTCTGATCACTGGCTCAGCTGAATTGGCCTCCATTTTGACTGAATCTTCAAAAAATGGCTGACATTAATTACGCTGTATCAGAAAGTCAGTGTCAAATGTTTTGCGTCGTTCAAGAGCCGGATTGCAGGACAGGAAGAATTGAAACAGAGAAACGGAGAGGTTTAGAAACAAAGCCGCTGGGCGGAGCGAGGTTTGTAGAAATGGGAATTGTGTGAGACCGTCCGTGAGCGAAAATTCTATATTGAGCCGGTCTTGTTCCCTGTCGGAATGAGCAAATATTTTCTTAATTTCATCTTCAATTGATTCATAATTTTATTACAAGATGAAAAAAATCAGCCTGTGGATTTTCAGCCTATCCATTTTCCAGGTTACCAACGTTTTTGCGCTAAATATCCATGAATACGCGCTTTCATATGGAAGGCCTGCCGAAAAATGGTCGGCCGAAGCTTTACCAATTGGCAATGGCCGAATGGGTGCGATGTTTTTTGGCGGTGTCAAACAAGAGCGCATCCAGTTCAACGAACAAAGCCTATGGTCGGGCGAAAACAACTGGGATGGCAAATACGAGACAGGTGATCTTGGATTCGGTTCATACCGAAACTTCGGAGAAATGATCCTGGATTTTAATCTTATCGGTGAACCTGTTTCCTATCTTCGTTCTCTTGACATTATTTCCGGTTTACACACAACCGGGTTTACAATCGAAGGCGCCAAATATTCCCGCGAATCATTCGCAAGTTACCCCGATCAGGTGATGGTTTTCAACTATACCTGTACAAAAAAGAGTGCCTTATCAGGAAAGCTCTCCTTGTCCTCAGCCCAGGGCGCAGTGGCCATGGCATCAGATAATAGCCTGACCGTTTCAGGAGAAATGCCAAACAAATTGAAATATGCCGCCAAAGTCCGGTTTGTTTCGCAGGGAGGCACCATCCGAATCGAAGGCAATTGCCTGGTGTTCGAGAAATGCAACTCTTTTACCCTGCTGCTCGATGCCCGGACCAACTACAAACCCGATTACTCATCAGGCTGGCGTGGCGCAGATCCATTACCCACTGTTGAAAAAGAGCTTGCACTGGCATCTGAGAAATCATATAAAATATTGTTGAGCAATCACATAAAAGACTTTACCAGACTTTCAAAGTCGGCAATGATCGGGATCGGCAGAAGTGAGGTTTCAACGCTTTCATTGCCCACAGATGAACGGCTAAAAAGATATTCGGAAGGTGGTTACGACCCTGATCTGGAGGAAACAATGTTTCAATTTGGCAGATATCTGTTGATAAGCTCCTCCCGTCCCGGCGGACTCCCTGCCAATCTGCAGGGGCTCTGGAACGACAGCAACACCCCTGCCTGGGCCAGCGATTACCACAACAACATCAACATCCAGATGAACTACTGGGCAGCCGAATCGACCAATCTGTCTGAGTGCGCACTGCCTCTCATTGATTACATCGTGGCCCAGCAGGAGCCCTGCAGATTGGCCACGCGAAAGGCTTTTGGCAAGAACACCCGAGGCTGGACAGCCCGCACCAGCCAGAATATTTTCGGCGGTAATGGCTGGGAGTGGAACATTCCGGCGAGTGCCTGGTATGCTCAACATGTCTATGAACACTGGGCTTTCACGCAGGATAACAGCTATTTGCAAAATACGGCCTATCCGGTCATCAAAGAGATTTGCGAATTTTGGGAAGACCGCCTGAAAGCAATGCCGGATGGTTCGCTGATGGTACCTATGGGATGGTCTCCTGAACACGGTCCACGTGAGGACGGCATCATGCACGACCAGCAGCTGGTTTGGGATTTGTTTCAAAACTACCTGGAAATGGCCAAAGCTTTGAATATCGACCCGGGCTATCAGAAAAAAGTAGCCGATATGCAATCACACCTTGCGCCCAACAAGATCGGAAAATGGGGCCAACTGCAAGAGTGGCAGGAAGATCGCGATGATCCCAACGACCAGCATCGCCATACCTCGCATCTTTTCGCGGTCTATCCTGGGAGGCAAATCAGCCTGACCAATACCCCCGATCTGGCCAGAGCTGCCATCCTTTCGCTGCGAAGCAGGTCGGGTAATTATGGCAAAAATGAAAATACGACCTTCACTGTTGCCTCGACCATTGGAGACAGTCGCCGGTCGTGGACCTGGCCATGGCGTGGTGCGATGTGGGCACGATTGGGCGAAGGCGAAAAGGCAGGAATGATGGTGCGCGGATTACTGACTTACAACACACTGCCGAATCTTTTCTGCAATCATCCACCTTTTCAACTTGACGGCAATTTTGGAATTTCAGCCGCAATAACCGAAATGCTGCTGCAAAGTCATGCAGGTGAGATACAATTGTTACCGGCGATTCCAAAAAGCTGGTCAGCCGAAGGTTCCTTTTCGGGTCTTCGTGCCAGGGGTGGCTATGAAGTTGATTGCCAATGGAAGGATGGGAAAGTGACCGTTTTTAAAATTTATGCTGCCAGATCCGGTAAAGTGAAAGTAAGGGTAAATGGAATCCAAAAAGAAATTGATGCAACCATTAAACCCAGGTTAGTCGTCTCAACACTTTGAAAAAAGTACTAAATTCGCCCTCTTAACATTTTAGAATGGTCGAAATTTGTGCCCTGGCTTCCGGAAGCAATGGGAATTGCTATTACATTGGTAACAACAATGAGGCTATATTGGTTGATGCCGGACTTTCTTTCAAGCAGATCCTGCTACGCATGAAGGATAAGATTCTCGATCCCGCAAAGGTCAAGGCTCTTTTCATTACCCATGAACATGGCGACCACATCCGGGGAGCAAGGGTGATGGGAAAAAAATTGGACATCCCGGTCTATATGACCCATGGAACTTTCAAAGCTGCCTTTCGAACCTGGCAACCCATTTCTTATATCCCTGTTCAGGATAATGATCCGGTCAGGGTAGGTTCGCTGACGATTTTTCCTGTTTTGAAAAGTCATGACGCCTCGGAACCGACTTCATTCAGAATCGAACATGAGGGCATCAGTATTGGCGTTTTTACTGACATCGGTGAACCTTGTGAAAATGTCAAATATCATCTGGGGCAATGCCATGCGCTCTTTTTAGAAACCAATTATGACCAGCAAATGCTGAAAGAGGGACCCTATCCATATCACCTCAAAGCCAGAATAGAATCGACGGTAGGCCATCTTTCCAACAAACAAGCCTTCGAATTGGCAAGCGAACATGCTCATCCCGAGTTACAATGTATCTTCCTGAGCCACCTATCAGCGGAGAACAACAGACCGGAGCTTGCGCTCAACGCGTTCAAACCTATGGAAGGAAGATGCCTGATTAAAATGACAGACCGGTTTGCCGCGAGCGAAATCCATACATTTGGGTAATCAGTCCTGGGTTTTCCTGCCAAAATCCGGACGGTTTCAACAGATTGCTTTCCAGTGTAACGCTGTGTAAAATTCTTTTTTATCCTTCAAAAAAACTGTACCTTTTCCAACTGAACATCAAACCCATTCAATATGAAAAAATTTGTCTTTCTGATGATTGCTATGCCCTTAGTTTTAAGCTCTTTCGTAATGGCTGAGAAAAATTCAGCTGTGGCTGAAAATCCGCTTTTAAAACCATTTACCACACCATTTATGGTTCCTCCTTTCGGGGAAATTAAACTGGAACATTTCCTCCCTGCCATTGATGCCGGTATCAAAGCGAACCTTGCCGAAATTGATGCAATTGTCAACAATCCGGCAGCACCCGATTTTAAAAATACCATTCTGGCCTTTGATGTGGCGGGCGATCAGCTATCGGTTGCCTCGCGCATATTTTCGAATCTGAACGGTGCCAATACCAATCCGGCCATGCAGAAACTGGCCCGGGAGATCACCCCAAAACTGACCAGACACAGGGATAATATTTCGCTGAATCCCAAACTTTTCCAACGAGTGAAGGCTGTTTATGAGAAAAGGAATAGCATGGGATTGGATGCGCAGCAAATCCGAGTAGTCGAAAAATATTACAAGGATTTTGAACGCAATGGCGCCAATCTGTCGCCTGAAAATCAGACCCGCCTCAGACAAATCAATGAAGAATTGTCCAAAACAGTTCTTCAGTTTGGCGAAAACCTTCTGGCGGAAACCAACAAAAACTTCAAACTGGTGGTAGATAAGAAGGAGGATCTTTCCGGTCTTTCCGCGGATCTGGTTGATGCCGCCACGATCGAAGCAAAGAAAGACAGTCTGCCCGGCAAATACGTTTTTACCCTTGCCAAGCCAAGTATGCTCCCGTTTCTTACTTACGCCAATAACCGCGAATTGCGTGAAAAATTGTACCGGGGGTATTTTATGCGTGGTGATTATGACAATCAATTTGACAACAAGGAGCTGATCAAAAAAATGGTTTTGTTGCGGGATGAAAAGGCCAAATTATTGGGATTTAAGAATTTCGCTTCCTATGTCATTGTTGAAAACATGGCCAAAACGCCTGAGATTGTCTACCAATTTTTAGATAAGCTATTTGTTCCTGCCCTTGCAAGGGCTAAAAATGAGCTGACCGATTTACAGTCCATCGCCGACAAAGAAGGAGGAAAATTTAAGGTGCAATCATGGGATTGGTGGTACTATTCTGAGAAAGTAAGAAAAGAGAAATACAACCTCGACGAAGCCGAGTTGAAACCCTATTTTTCATTGGACAATGTTCAGAAGGGGATGTTTTATGTGGCCAATAAACTTTATGGAATCACTTTTGAGAAACGGAGCGACCTCCCGGTTTACCATCCCGAAGTAGTTGCCTACGAGGTGAAGGACAAGGACAAATCACATCTGGCAGTCCTTTATATGGACTTTCATCCCAGAGATGGCAAGCGGGTTGGTGCCTGGTGTACAGGTTACGGAAGCCGTCAATATCGCAATGGTAAAAAGATTGATCCGATCATTTCCATGGT
>JANYJT010000171.1 GCA_025358395.1 Bacteroidia bacterium | reverse complement strand
TCCTCCTGTGAAGGAAATATCTGGTATCTTGAAAAGAATGAACTTGTTAAGGTCGAATTGGTTTAACTTATTGAACAAAATGACGAAGAAGATATTCAATCCTTATTTGAAATCCGGACGAAAAGAGTACAACTGTTTTGGTTGTTCGCCCGGCAACGACAAGGGTTTACAATTGAAATTTGAATTGGATGGTGATGAGGTAATAGCACAATGGAATCCGCAAAGATGGGCAGAAGGCTTCAGAAATGTGTTGCATGGAGGAGTACAGGCCGCACTGATGGACGAACTTTGCAGCTGGGTGGTTCTGACCATGTGCAAAACCACTGGTGTGACTACTTCAATGGAGATAAGCTACCGTAGGGCTGTACTGATTAGCGAGGGAGAGATTACTCTCAGGGCCAAACTAGTGGAACAAAACAGCCGGATGGCTTTTGTTGAAGGAAAACTTTTGAGCAATAATGGAACTGTTTGCGCTACAGCCAGGTGTAAGTTTTTTTTATTCCCTCTAGACAAAGCCATGGCGGAGTATGATTATCCGGGTGTAGATGCATTCTTTGAAGAAGGGTAAAGGATAAAGGATAAAGTAGGCAGCATTAGTGATTGAATAAATAAATTAAAATTTAGGATTATGAGATATATTTTTGAAGGAAGCGTCTTTACTTTATCCTTTATCCTTTTACGATAGTATAAACGTTACCAGAAACGGCACAAGAATAGTTAGCACTATTCCATTGAACACAGCTATTATCGCGTAAGATTTGCCGGAGTATTTACTGATGACAGGGAGTGTGGTGTCCATTGCGGTAGCTCCGCCGGAGGCAATCCCGGCCAGATTTCCAAAATAACTTACCAGGATGGGTGTGGCCAGCAAGGTGAATACTTCCCTGAAAATATTTGACAAAAGAGCAGTTACGCCCAGGCTATGGCCATGAAGTTGGGTGATAACTACGCTTGAGAGGCTGTAATACCCGAAGCCAGCCCCAACTGCCATTGATTCTTTCATCGTAAGCGATGGTAAAATCATAGAGACCAATGCTGAACCCGTCAAAGTGCCTGCCACGATGGTAACCGGTACCCAGATAATTTTGTAGTTGTGCGTAGCTAAAACTGACCAGGAGTTCTTATCGCTTCCGATGCTTACCCCGGCGAGAAACATCAGCAAATAGAGCGCGTAGCTGCCAAATTTATCAAAATCATATCCGTCAGGCAGTTCTCCGGATAGTCCGAGGATTACACCTATACTGAAAAAACCAATGATAATCAGGCTACTTCGCATTTTGTTTGAATAGTAACTTGAAGAGAAGTCCGGAAAAAAGGACACTTCCCAGGATTGACGCAATCGCGATGGCTATGGCCTCATAACCAATTTTACCCAGATTTTGTATCACCTCTTTGTTTGTTCCTACTGAAAGACCAAGAAGAAAAAGCAGGAGGTAGATAGCCCAATTAAGCAGATGATTGTTGAATCGATGAATTTTTGGTCTTTTGATGAGCAGCAATCCTGAAAGAATTCCGGCAGACAAGACAATTAAGATGACAAGCATATAATAATCCCGGATTTATTTGAACTGGTACCGTACTGCAAAACCAATGTTCACCCCGCTTCCATGGTTGAAGAACCCTAATTCCGGTCGAGCATTCAGGGCAAACTGGATGCCTGCAGGAAATATATACTCGATTCCTACATCTCCGGATGCAGTAATGAATAGTCCGTTGTGGTATCGGTAGTTATATCCCTGGTTAGAGCTCCAGGTGCCCAACTTAGCTCCGGCACCGGCGTACCATCTGACGTTTTCATCAAGTTCCTCAAGTGTCCAAACCCAATGATAAAGTCCTGTGAGTGCCCAGCTGTTATGGTCTTGCCTGAAATTATCGACATATTCGAAATTGCTGTTAAAGCCAAAATCAAATTCCAGACGATTTTCTGAAGTTAATCCGCGCTGATAGGTGATTTCAGTGCCCAGACCATAAAGAGCCCCATAGCGCAAACCAATTGAATGTTTCGCAATTTGGGATTTGGCAAGGCTGAAAAGAATGACCACCACTGCCATTGTCAAGAGAATCCGTTTCATAAAAATATCTTTGGTAGAAAGTATGCTAAATAATCTCTACCAAATATCATGATTTTATTTGAATTGATAACGAACTGAGAAACCAACATTGATAGTAGTTCCATGATTGATCAATCCTATTTCCGGTCGGGCATCCAGGGCCAGTTGTATGCCAATCGGGAAAAGATACTCTATGCCAACATCACCGGCAGCAGCCAAAAAAACACCGTTGTTATATTTGAACTGGTAATCATATCCATGGTCATAGCTCCAGGATCCGATTTTGGCGCCGGCTCCAAGATACCAATTTACATTGTTGTCAATCTTTTGAACCCATTGGTATAAACCGGTTACCCCCCAGGTTGTGTAATTGTATCTTGTATTCAGGTAATTTTCATAATGACTGTTAAATCCCAAATCCAGTTCGAGTCTGTTTTTGCCGGATAAACCATGCTGATAGGAGATTTCGGTACCAAAACCACCACCAGTACCAAATCTTAATCCTAGCACATGTTTTCCAGTCTGCGCATATGAAAGACCGGATATGGAAATGACCATCGTAAGAATAATTAGAATCTTTTTCATCTCTTTCAATTTTACATTTATTAAGCTTTTCTTTTACGGATCTGACAAAAATAAAAAATAAATTAAATTTTCAAAATTGGAATCAATTGAAAAAGTGATAATCTCAACTAAATACCTAACTAATCCGATGGGTTTTATCTTGATGTAATTTTTCTGAATCTTTCCAATTGTACCTGCCAAACATTCGTGTTTTGTGGCACAAAGGTTTTGGTGTCAAAAGACTGACCAACCATCTGCCTGATCTCTTCCAGGCTGGCAACTCTCTTCATTGCTTTAGCCTGTATCATAATGTTTCCAATGGCCGTGGCCTCAGTAGGGCCAGCTTTTACAGGTATCCCAAGTGCGTTGGCACTGTACTGGCAGAGAAGTTCATTGTTCGCACCACCACCAATGATGTGTACCGTTTCAACCGGGTGAGATATGACAGATAGTATAGATTCCAGTGTGAGCTTGTACTTCATCGCCAGACTTTCAAAGATGCACCGGATAAATTCTCCATGTGTTTCAGGATGAACCTGACCGGTTTTTTGACAAAAATCCGATATAGCCTGAGGCATATCTTTAGGATTCAGAAAACTTGAATCATCCGGATCTATCAGACATTTAAATGGTTGAGAATGGGTACTTAAATCAACCATTTCACTCCATGTGTAATTGATTTTTTGAGACCAGCTTTTCCTGCATTCCTGCAATAGCCACATTCCCATGATGTTTTTCAGGAAACGGGTGGTTCCTTCGACACCTCCTTCATTGGTGAAGTTAAGGTCAAGTATCTCTTTGGAAATAAGTGGTTTGTCTGTTTCAATTCCCATCAGTGACCATGTTCCCGAGCTGATATAAGCCCAATTCTTTCCTGTTGCAGGTACTGAAACGATGGCAGAAGCAGTGTCATGGGATGCAACAGCGATAACTGGTATGTCAAGACTACCTGTCTCTTTTTGCACTTCAGGCTTGATTTTACCCAACATCGTTCCAGGTAAGACTATTTCCTGCATTATGGAGGGATCGACTCCTATGGCCTTTAAAAGCCGTGTTTCCCAGGCTAATTTACCCGGCTGTAGAAGCTGTGACGTAGATGCAATAGAGAATTCATTCTTTTTGACCCCGCAGAATAGGTAGGAAAGCGCATCCGGCATGAAAAGCAGATCTTTCCCAATTTCGTATTGCGAAGCTTTTGATTGATGGTTGACAAACAATTGAAACAGGGAGTTGAACTGCATCAGCTGAATACCTGTCATCAAGTAAAGTTCTTCTTTAGGAATAATCCTATAAAAGTCCTCCATGGCATGATCGGTCCGTCGATCACGATAGGCAAAAGGAAGCGAGGCTATCATGCCATCTTTGTCTACAAAGGCAAAATCGACTCCCCAGGTATCGATAGCAATAGAATCAGGCTGAATGCCAAAATCTCTGATACACTTTTTTAGTCCGGTCTTCAATTCATCAAAAATGGAGAAGATATTCCAATAGAAGTGGTTGTCGATTTCCACCATACGATTTTCGAACCGGTGGATCTCAGTTAGTTTAAGTCGATGGTCTGAAATCGTACCCAGCATTGCCCTGCCGGAAGAGGCTCCAAGATCGAATGCAAGAAAATTGCCTGTGTTCATATGTTACAATAAGAATTTGATAAAAATGACGACTATTTAAAGAGTGATTTTTCCAAATCTGCCCTGCCAATTTTACGCAACTCGGCAATTAATTCCCTTCGGTATTCATTCTTGTACCAGAAAAAGAATTTTCGTTGGGCAAGTTTCTGATCAGCTGTTTTGGCAGTGTATATTTTTTCTAGTGTATAAGGGTGATATCCTGAATAATAGATCACAGTTGCTAAAGTCATTGGTGTAGGGGTAAAGTCCTGAATCTGTTCTAATTTGAAATTCAGCTCCTTGGTTTTGGCTGCCAATTCGGCCATGGCTTCGACCGTGCTACCCGGGTGACTTGATATAAAATAGGGAATGAGCTGCTGCTTCAATCCGTATTTTTCATTGGTATCGTCAAAAAATTTCCTGAGCTTCATAAACTGCGAAAATGAAGGCTTTCTCATCACGGAGAGTACCTGTTCAGCAGTATGTTCAGGCGCAACTTTGAGCCGTCCGGAGACATGGTTCCCTATGACCTGATCCATGTAGGCAAGATTGCCTTTGTTGATGTCTTCATCATTTACCCGGTGAAATACCAGGTCGTATCGGATGCCGCTCCCAATGAATGCCTTTTTAACACCTTTAAATCCGGCAGCCTTTTCATAAAGTCGGCTCATCGGCCTATGGTCTGTGTTCAAATTTTTGCAGATAGAAGGGTAGATGCAGGAAGGTCTCATGCAAAGTTTGCAAACGGAAAGGTCAGTTCCCGTCATCATGTACATGTTGGCAGAAGGACCACCAATGTCGGAAATATAGCCCTTAAAATCCGGCATATTTACGACCTGTTCGACCTCCCTAAGGACAGATTCTTCCGATCTGGAGGCAATGAATTTTCCCTGATGGGCCGAGATAGTGCAAAATCCGCAGCCTCCAAAACAGCCTCTGTGAATGTTGATGGAATGCCTGATCATTTCGTATGCAGGAATGTCTCCTTTTCCATTGTATTTTGGATGTGGCAAACGCGTAAACGGAAGGTCGCTGAAATGATCAGCCTCTTCGGTGGTAAGAGGAGGCCATGCAGGATTTATTACAACAGTTTGATTACCATGTTTTTGATGAAGGCGCGAGTCAGGATCCATGCGGTTTGACTCTATCTCAATAACTTTGAAATTTTTGGCATAGTTAATCTTATCAGCCTTACACGACTCAAAATCAAATAACTCCAGATCCTTCCATGAAGTATTTGTTTGGATGGCAGGATCTTTACGAGCAATAAATGCTGTTTGCGGTATGTCGGTAATTTCATTCATCGATTTGCCCATTTGTAGCTGTTCGACCAGTGAAATAAGTGATTTTTCTCCCATCCCATAGAAAAGCATATCCGCTTGACTTTCAATAAGGATACTCGGTTTCAACTCATCGGACCAATAATCGTAATGGGTAACCCGACGCAACGAGGCCTCAATTCCGCCAATAATTATAGGTACATCCGGATAAAGGTTCTTTATGATTTTTGAATAAACGATAGTAGCATAATCAGGGCGTGCACCTGCTCTGTCGCCCGGTGTATAAGCATCATTGGAACGTCTTCTCTTGTTTGCTGTGTAGTGGTTTACCATCGAATCCATGCACCCGGCTGTGATAGCGAAGAAAAGACGTGGTTTGCCCATTTTCTTGAAATCCCGAAGATCATCCTGCCAGTTGGGTTGAGGTACAATTGCGACTTTCAATCCCTCTCTTTCCAGGATACGTCCTATAACTGCAGTGCCAAATGAGGGATGGTCCACATAGGCATCACCCGAAAAGAGGACAACATCAACCTCTTCCCAACCCAGAGCCCGGACCTCTTTGATGGTGGTGGGCAGCCAATCGCTTAACCTATGCTCTTTCAAAATCAAATCAATTTGCGGTAAAATTACATCTTTTACCAGTGGAATGGCCATCTTTAGGCAATAATTAAACTTTTGATGCCACGAAATGTATGGATTTAAATTTGAATCTGAGTCTATTTTTAAAGTCAATTCTTTATATTTGGACAGTTAAGATGCCTTAATCACTGACTTACCGGAGCCGCAATTGATTAAGGACCGAACATCTTCCGGGTAGTAAAAATGTTAATTTTGAGTCGTATGAAACTTGTTAAACCGCAGGATTTAATCAAAGCGAGTCCCTTTATTCAATATTTGGGAGGTGAAAATTTTGCCAAACTTCTGATGCATCTGCTGAGTTTTCACAAGATCAACGATTTGTATGAGAATGTAAGTCAAAAGCATGGCATCGAATCCATCGATGCCATCATCAAATATCTGAACGTTAAACTTGAGTTTGATGAGAATGATTTGAAGAAGTTGCCTGCGGATGGGAGTTTTATAACGGTTTCCAACCATCCATTTGGCGGAATAGACGGTATCCTGCTGATAAAATTGCTCTCACTGGCAAGAGGAGACCACAAGGTTATAGCCAACTTTCTGCTGAAGAAAGTGGAGCCCATTTCTGATTATTTTCTGGCTGTCAATCCTTTTGAAAACATGCCTGAAGCAGGATCCAGCATTGCTGGATTAAAGACTGCCATCGATCATCTCCACAATGGGGGAGTCCTGAGCTTTTTTCCGGCAGGAGAAGTATCTACCAATTATGCCTCTTCCCTGATTACAGACAGGGAATGGCTGATTTCAGCCCTTCGGTTTATCAAAAAAAGCAAAGTTCCAATCGTTCCAATCTATTTTCATGGAACCAATAGCCGCCTTTTCCACTTATTGGGAAGGATTCACCCCTCTCTGAGGACTGCAAAACTGCCTTCTGAGCTAATCAATAAAAGGAATAAAACGATTAAGGTAAGGATTGGGAATCCCATTTCGGTAAGGGAACAGGATAATTTCCCGGACATTCATCAATTTGGCCGTTACCTTCGTTCAAAGACCTATTGTCTGGATTCCGGGATTGAAGTGAAACGTTTTTTCAACTACTCACTCAAAAGCGATCTGAAACCGGAAGAGGTTGTTATTCCTCAGCCTCAGCAGCAAATTGAAAGGGAGATCTCTTTGCTCAAACGGGACCATTTTCTTTTCAATGTCAAGAATTACGATGTTTTTTGTGCTCCAACTAAAAATATTCCAATCATCCTGAATGAATTGGGTCGTTTGAGGGAGCTAACCTTCCGGGAAGTCGGAGAAGGAACAAATCGTTCTACTGATTTTGATGAATTTGATCTTTATTACCATCAACTCATCATCTGGGATACCAGGGAAAAAATGATCGTTGGTGGTTATCGGATCGGGATGGGTTCAGAAATCATGGAGCAGTTCGGTGTTAGGGGATTTTATACCCAAAGCTTGTTCAGGATGAAAAAGGGTTTCAAAAATACCTTGCGGCAATCGCTCGAACTTGGACGTTCATTTATTGTGAAGGATTACCAGCGAAAACCCCTTCCGCTTTTTTTGCTTTGGAAAGGGATCCTCTATTTTCTGCTCAAAAATCCGGAGTACCGCTACCTTATTGGACCGGTAAGTATCAGTAATACCTATTCTGAAAAATCAAAAGAGCTTATTATCAGATATATAATGGCAAATTTTTACGATTACGAAAAGGCAGCAATGGTAAAGCCCCGCAATCGTTTCAAGGTAAAGACCAAAGATGTTCACCTGAATGATGCCATATTGCACCTTTCTCCTCAATTAAGTTCCCTGGATAAGTTTATAGGAGACGTTGATCAGAATAACAGTGGATTACCAATCCTTTTGAAAAAATATTTAGGGTTAAATGCAAAAATCATCGCATTCAATGTTGATCCCAAGTTCAACAATTGTGTAGATGGAATGATCGTTCTGGATATATATGATATTCCAAAAGATACCATTGAGTCTCTTACCAAAGAGTTCAATGATTTGAGTCTGTTGAACAGGTTTTATACCAACCGGGAGATTGAGGGGAATGTGCTAATGTGCTAATATGCTAATGTGCTAATTAAAAAGGATATTATCTTTATTTTGTGGATCAAAAATACTATTTTACATTTTTTAAAAGGATCATAATTTTCACATTTTCCTATTTTCACATGAGTATTCTTCTCATCTCTCAATACGGATCCTCGCGTCAACGGCTATAATCTTATCTCCTCTGCCCATCAGCGGATTGATGTCCATCTCTTTAATTTCGGTGGCAAAACGTAGCATTGAAGAGAGCCTTACGATGATTTCGGCAAATTTTTTCCTGCTTACTCCGCATTTACCTCTGAAACCTTTGATAATCGGGTAAGCTTTCAAATTTCGGATCATGGAACTGGCCTCTTCGAAGGTAAGTGGCGCTAGTCCGGAGGTTGTGTCTTTCAAAACTTCAACAAAAATACCACCGATGCCACACAAAACGACATGACCAAATTTTGGTTCATAGCTGGCACCCACAAAAAGTTCGATCCCTTCGGCCTGTTCAGCTAATAAAACTGCTGTGGTATGTTGGATTTTCATCATCCGGTTAAATTCCACTGTGACCATTTCCTCCGAACGAATGTTTAAAGTGACACCACCAACATCCGTTTTATGTAGTGGACCCACGACTTTCATGACAAGCGGAAATCCGATTTTTCCGGCAGCATTGATTGCCTCATGTTCGTTTCTTACAATAATTTCCTTCACAACCGGGATCGAAGCCGCTGCCAGGAGCTGCTCCACCAGATCAGGCGTTAGATAGCCATTTGGGCTGCTATCGATGATTCGTCTGATGCGCGGAACATCAACTCCATCCAAATAAATCTCTTGTCCGGATGGTTTGGGTGTCAATTTCACCCGCGTTAGTGCTTTACCTAAAAGTACCTCGTCCGGGAAGTTAACATTCCCATGTGAAAGAAAATAGGCAAGGTCCTTTTTTACGTTCATCACGGATGGCAAGATGGGGTAAATGGGTTTTTTACACTGTTTCATCTTTCTGTCCAGGACTTCATAGACATCCTGCACGGAAGTCAGGCCGGGACTCCCAAAAATGACCGCCATCCCATCAATATCATCCATTTCATTTTCTACCGTGTCAATAATCAGATCCAACTGTTCGGCATTTCCGGTGGCAAGGAAATCAATTGGGTTTTCTGCCGAGGATCCCGGTGAAAGGGCCTTCAACAATCTTTGCTTGACCGGCGAATCCGGAATATTGGGGATATTGACCCCACCTGCCTCAAGGGCATCTGTGAGCATGACCGCAGGCCCTCCGGCATGTGTGATGATAGCCATATTTTTTCCCTTCATCTGCTTGGACATCAAAACGCAGGCAACAGTCGTCAATTCTTCGCGCCCGTAGCACCTCACAATTCCCGCTTTGCGAAAGAGGGCTTCAACAGCCGAATCAGAGCTGGCCATGGCACCGGTATGGGAAGAGGCTGCACGACTTCCTGCGGCAGAACTTCCGGCTTTGATCGCAGCCAATCTGAATCCTTTTTTTACAAGCGATATGGAATGAAAGAGAAATTTATCCGGATTGTGGATGGTTTCAATATAGAGGAGTTTGACATTGGCGGCAGATTCACGCTCAGCGTTCAGGTCCCAGTACTCCAATACCTCTTCAACTCCCAGCTGGGCAGAGTTGCCGACGGATATCACTCTGGAGAAGGTGAGTCCTTTGGGAATGGCAGACTCCATGATAAATACAGCCGTTGCCCCCGATCCGGAAACAAAGTCAACGCCGGTTGGCTCCAGACGAGGAATCGGTTCTGTAAAAACACCTGCATAATCGGGCGTGAGCATGCCGATGCAGTTGGGGCCTATCAGACACGCCCCCGCATTGTTGACCATTTCCACAATTTCATGCTCAAGCACGGCCCCTTCCGGACCCATTTCGCTGAATCCACCCGAGATAATGATAAAAGCTTTGGTGTTTTTCTCTCTGGTGAGTACTGCAACAGCCTCCGCGCAGCTTTTGGCCGGAATGGCTAAAATGGCCATCTCAACTTCGGGAAGATCCTTTACCGATGCGTAGGTTGGAACTGCCTGAACAGAAACATCATTGGGATTTACAGCACAAATCATCCCTTTAAATTCATGCTCAAGCAGATTTTTCAGAATCTTACCACCCGGTTTGGTGACGTTATTGGAGGCGCCAACCACCACGATGCTGGTGGGGGAAAGGAGTTGTCTGTTCAGCATAAAAAGTACTTAGAGTTTGGAGTACTTAAAGTACTTAAATTTTGGAGTCCATCACTTTAAGTACTCCAAACTCTAAGTATTCTAAGTGCTTTTGTTAGTTTCGTGCGTGTATTTGAATAAAAACGGGAATGCCAATCCCAACACCAGGGCATAAGCCGCAAACACCATCCAGATATGAGGCCAGTCTTTCACCCCGTCTTTGGTAAAGAGATCCACGACAAAGCCGCTGGAAACTCCTCCCAGGTAAGCTCCAAAGCCATTGGTCATGATCATGAACAATCCCTGTGCGCTTGCCCTAATGCCCGGTTCTGATTCCATTTCTACATAAAGAGAACCGGATATGTTGAAGAAATCAAATGCCATACCATAGATGATCATGGAAAGGATTAATAGAACAAGTCCGGAACCGGGATTCCCAATGCCAAAAAGTCCAAACCTCAATACCCAGGCAAAAATGCTGATGATCATAACCTTCTTGATGCCAAAACGTTTCAGGAAGAATGGAATAGTAAGGATGAAAAGCGTTTCCGAAATTTGGGAAACAGAAAGCAACAAGGTCGGATGTTTGACAGCAAAGGAGTTCTTGTACAAATCAAATTTGGAGAAATCGTCCAGGAAGGAGCCTCCAAAAGTATTAGTGATCTGAAGAGCTGCGCCGATGAGCATGGCAAAGATAAAGAAAACTGCCATTTTCCTTCTTTTGAAAAGAACGAAGGCATCCAGGCCGAGGGCAGATAGAATTGAACCATCTCTTTTGGCCCGTGCCGGAGGACAGGCAGGCAGGGTGAAAGCATAAACACCCAAAAACATGGCGGTAATTGCACTCACATAGAGTTGAACAGGGCTTCTGGCCCAACCCAAAAGGTCGACAATCCACATGGCAAAGATAAAGCCAACCGTACCCCAAACACGAATTGGTGGAAAATCTTTGACCACATCAAAACCTTTTTGCAGGAGAATATTGTACGATACGGCACTGTTTAAGGCGATTGTAGGCATGTAAGCCATGGCATTGAAAAGCATGACCCAATACATGACGACAGGATCAGTAACCGTCGAAGCCCAGAAAAGCAACACAGCCCCAACCAAATGGCACATCCCAAGAACCCGCTCCGCATTAATCCATCGGTCCGCAACGATTCCAAGCAATCCCGGCATAAAAAGTGCCGCAAGTCCCATGGTCGCATAAACACCGCCAACTTGTCCGCCGGTGAATTTTAGCGGCCCCATCATGTATCCGCCCAAAGAGATTAGCCACGAACCCCATACGAAGAACTGGAGAAAGTTCATCAGGGTCAATCTTGTTTTGATGTTCATAAGTTAAGATGCTGTTTGGTTATAAATTCGAATATAAAATAGGATAAAAAAAACGGCATTCGCCGCTTTTTTTATCCTATTTTATGAACAATTTCCAGATTTGCCTGTCCCACCTCGATCGCTTTCAGATTGAGCGGTATCAGTTTGTGATGTCTTTCAGGCAAGGATTTCTCAAGACCTTTTTTGACATTTTCTAATTTTATAACGGGCTTTGCCTGCAGGAAGGCTCCCAATACAATCATATTGAAGGTGAGCGGATTACCCATTTCAACAGCCAATCTAGCACCTTCAACTTTGTAGATATTGATGTCTTTTCTGGACGGATGCTTGACAACACCATTGGGATCGTAGAGCAACGTTCCACCCGGTTTGACCATCTTCTCAAATTTGGTCATGGATTGCTGGTTGAGAATAATGGCCGTGTCGAATTCGTGCAAAACGGGGGAGCTGATCCGGTCGTCACTCAGGATAACTGTTACATTGGCTGTTCCTCCTCTCATTTCGGGACCGTAAGAGGGAAACCAGGCAACTTCCTGGTCCTGCATCACTCCGGAATATGCAAGGATCTTTCCCATCGAGAGAACACCTTGTCCACCAAAACCCGCTATAATAATTTCTTCAGTCATACTTTTGAAATATTAATCAAATAATGAACCCAATTCTTAAAGAAGGCTAAAGGCTAAAGGTTAAAGGCTAAAGTGAAGAAAGCACCGATCTTTATTTCTTCCTTTCTCCACTCTCCACTCTCAACTTTCAGTACTCAACTCTCAAAACACAAATTAACGGAGTCCCTTACTTTAGCCTTTAGCCTTTAGCCTTTAGCCTTTAGCCTTTAGACTTTAGTCTTTAGCCTTTAGCCTTGAGTCTCATATGGTCCCGTATCGGCCTTTACACCATCTTTCAAATCGCCCAAAGGGAATAAAGGAAACATGTGTTTAACCATCCAGTCGTTGGATTCTACCGGAGTAAGTTTCCATCCTGAATTGCATGTAGAAACGACTTCGACGAAGCAGGTGCCGATATTTTTTTGTGAAAGCTCGAAAGCTTTCTTGATGGCTTTTCTGGCTCTCCTCACAGCTCCGGCTGTATGGACACTTTGCCTGGTCACATAGGCTGCTCCCGGCAGTTGGGCAATTAATTCGGTGATTTTTAAAGGATAACCATTGAGATCGACATTCCGACCGTAAGGCGTTGTGGAAGTTACCTGTCCCAACAATGTTGTCGGGGCCATTTGTCCACCGGTCATCCCGTAAATGGCATTGTTGATGAAAATCATGACGATGTTTTCGCCCCGGTTGACTGCATGCAAGGTTTCGGCAGTTCCAATGGCGGCGAGATCGCCATCACCCTGGTAGGTGAAGACGGTTTTTTCGGGCATGACTCTTTTTATTCCGGTTGCCACTGCTGGTGCCCTTCCATGAGCGGCTTCAGACCAGTCGATATCGATGTAATTGTACGCAAAAACGGCACACCCTACCGGGGATACCCCGATAGTCTTATCCTGAAGGCCCAATTCATCCAATACTTCAGCGATGAGTTTATGTACCACTCCGTGACTGCAGCCCGGACAATAGTGCATCGTAACATTGTTCAGAACAGGCGATTTACCGTAGACCAGGTTTTCCGGTTTGATAATATTTTTAAGTCTTTCAGCTACTTCAGACATGATTTAACCTCCTATCAATTTTTGGTACAATGCCTTCTCAACCTCATCCGGGGATGGAAGAATGCCACCCATGCGGCCAAAATATTCGACCCTGGTCTTTCCGTTGGCCGCCAGACGAACATCGTTGACCATCTGTCCCGCATTAAATTCTACAGTCAGAAACCCTTTTATCCGGGTTGCCATTTCAGCAATCACTTTTTCCGGGAAAGGGAAGAGGGTGATTGGTCTCAAAAGTCCGACATTTTGTCCCTTCGCCCTGGCAAGCTGAACTGTTTTCTGGCAAATACGTGCAGCACACCCAAATGCCACGATGACAAAATCAGCATCATCACAATCAATGGTTTCAAACCTGACATCCTCCTCCTTCATCCGAAGGTACTTGGCTTGCAGTCGCAGATTGTTCTCCTCCATGATGTGAGAGTCCATTTCGAGGGAGGTGATCACATGTTTTTGCCTGTCTTTGGTTTTGCCCAGCGTGGCCCAACTTCCGGTGATTTCCTTCAATTGTTTATCGGTCCATCTGGGCTGCTGATCCATTAATTCTACCTTTTCCATCATCTGACCAATCACTCCATCTGCCAGGATCATAACAGGATTCCTATATTTAAAGGCTAGTTCAAAACCGAGGCCGACAAAATCGTTCATCTCCTGAACCGATGCCGGCGCCAGCACCAGCAGCGAATAATCGCCATGGCCTCCACCTTTTGTGGCCTGGTTGTAATCGGCCTGCGAGGGCTGAATGGTTCCAAGGCCTGGTCCACCGCGTTGCACATTGACAATCACGCAAGGCAATTCTGAGCCTGCAATATAGGAGATCCCCTCTGCCATGAGGCTGATGCCCGGACTCGAGGAAGAGGTCATGACCCTTTTGCCGCAACCTGCCGCACCATACACCATGTGAATGGAGGCAATCTCGCTTTCGGCTTGTAAGACCACCATTCCGGTCGTTTCCCATGGGCGCAGCGACATCAGCGATTCCATCACTTCCGACTGCGGGGTGATCGGATAACCGAAGTAACCATCACAACCACACCTGATGGCCGCTTCAGCAATCACTTCGTTTCCTTTCATCAATCTTAATTCACCCATATTTGGATTTTTTAATTGATTAACCTATTCAACTTTTAATCTGTAAACTGTGATACAACTATCCGGACAAACTGAAGAGCAGTTTGAACATCCGATACAGGATTCGGGATTTTCCATGTAAGAATAGTGATATCCTTTGCTGTTAACGTCGCGGTTGAGCCCCAAAGTTTTGGTTGGACAAGAGACGACACAAAGGTTACAACCTTTGCAAACTTCTGAGTCAACAACTACTGCTCCTATGACTTTAGCCATTTTGTTCGTTATTTTAATTCAAATTTCGGTATAGGGAATGATGCCAGTTATGACTTTTGTCCTGTTACCGTTATCTTACATATTTTCAAAAAACGACCACTTTAACTTTTAATTTGTAAGTCGACTGAAAAATCGCGATGAAACTGATTCAATCTGGTTTCGAGATCTTCGAATTGATCACGACGCACATTGGAGACGCAAGCCCTCAGTCCCTGTTTTGAGCTCCCGGTATTGCCCAATGAGATGGCACTGATGCCATAAATCAGGAGGTTATAAAGCAGTTTGGCTTCATCCATACCCGGATAGCAGATGGTAAAATAGAAGCCATCGCCAACGGGCTGATCAATATCTGTCGCATAAACAATTTCGAAACCATTGGAGAGAAAAAGTTGTTTCATAATCCTGGCTTTTTCCCCATATTCCTTCACTTCACCAATGAAATCATAAGTTCCGTCGTTGGCATGCCTGAACATCGCAGCCAGTGCAAATTGTGCAGAATGGGATGTTCCTGAAGTCATCGCGTAAAGTACCCTGTGGACGATGGCATTGCCAAAACCGTGAACATGTAGCCGGTCACTCAGATTTTGAGAATGCCTGTGATACAAAAGGTCGGAAATGATCAAAACTCCGATCCTTTGTCCGGCATAGGAGAAGACTTTTGAGCTTGATATCATCATCACCCAATTTCCGGTGTATCGCGCCACGGTAGGTTGGTAAGGCGGTACCCCGGGTTTTGACAAATCCTGCCGGAAGTCCATGGCAAAATAGGCAAGATCCTCAATCACAACGACATCATATTTAGTCGCAAGTTCACCAATGATTTTCAGCTCATCGTCTGTCAGGCAGATCCATGATGGGTTGTTGGGATTTGAATAGATAATGTTACAGATATTCCCTTTGGAAAGATAGGATTCCAGTTTATCTCTAAGTTTCTCTCCTCTAAAATCAAAGACATCGAAAGAGAGATACTTCTGGTTCATCACCATCATCTGCTGTTTTTGCACTGGGAAACCCGGATCGATAAAAAGTGCAGTATCCTTCTCTTTATCGCGGACAGCCGTAACAAGGAAAGCAGCATAGCTACCTTCCATGGATCCGACTGTAGGTATGCATCCTTCAGGTCTTACCTCAATGTTCATAAATGACTTAATGAACCGGGAAGCCTCCTTTTTCAGCGCAGGGATACCGTCAATCTGTGGATATTTTGAGGCAACACCGTTACGAAGCGCCTCTATTTCCGCTTCAATGCCCACTTTTGAAGGAGGTAGTCCGGGTATCCCCATCTCCATCCTGATGTATTTTATTCCGGTGGCCGCTTCGATGCTGCTGACCAGTTGTACAATCTCCCTGATGGAGGCATTCCCGATCTCTTCGACCTCGAGTGCCTCAATTTTCTCATCAACGACGGATGCAGGTACGGGAGTACTTTTCATCATCAGAATTCCTTCATAAGTGCGTTGACCCATGCCGATACCCGTCCTTCAGTAAGTTCAGGTTCAAAGTCTTCATCGACAGGCAATCCGACAAACATGCCATCCAGAATCGCGTCAGAATCCTGAAAAATATAACCATCGGTACTTACTTTTCCAAATATTTCGCCTCCCTGATTCTTGATTAATCTGCCCAAAAGCCCCATTGCATCGACAAAGTGATACGCATAGGTGATGTGGTCGCCCAAACCAAAGATGGCCACTCTTTTTCCGCTGAAATTAAACGAAGAGACAGCAGGGAAAAACTTCGACCAGTCATTGTTGTCGAACTTCTGTTGCCAGGTGTCCTTCCCAATGGTGGAAATTCCAAAAATTATTTTTGAATATTTTTCCAGATCACTTGTTGAGGCTGAGCCGATGTGAATTAGATCGACTATTTCAGGGCCAATTTTTTCTGCAACCAATTTGGCTACCCGATGAACAGACCCATTCAAAGGTCCGAAGAAGATGGCTATTTTTTCCATGGTATTATTTTTTAAGCGTTGATATCAGCTTTTTTGTATTCGCCAAGTATCGCCAGACTGGATACATTTTTCAGTACCTGGTGGATGGCTCTTTCGTAATCATCGACCGTGTCAAATTCTATGTCGACATGGAACGAATATTCGTTTGGTTTACCAAGAACAGGAATCGATTGAATCTTGGTGAGGTTAATGCGATGTTCGGCAAAGATTGTCAGTACTTTGGCAAGGGCACCGTAATAGTGACCGCATTTGAAGGAAAGTGAAGCCTTGTCAGCTTGTATATTTGGCAATGAATGTTTGGCAAGTATCAGGAAACGGGTGTAATTGCGTTTGTTCGTTTCGATGCCCCGGTCGATGATATCCAACCCATAGATTTTGGCTGATCTTTGGTTGCCAATCGCGGCGACATAGTTGTATTTCTCGTCCGACAGTTCCTTGGCCGCCCCGGCAGTATCGCTTTTTTCGCGAAGTGTGATTTCACCACCGAATCTTCGGTCGATGTATTCGGCGCATTGCTTCAAAGCGATGGGGTGAGAATGTATTTCCCGAATATTTCCCGGTTTGGTTCCGGGATAGATCATGAGGTTCATCTCAATGTGCAGGTATATTTCACCGATGATCCTCAGATGAAAATCGCGAAGCAATGCATAGTTTTCCAGCAAACTTCCTGCAATCGAATTTTCGATGGCCATCACAGAACAATCAACCTCATCACGGTCAAGCATTTCGCAAACTTTACGAAAAGTCCGGCATTCGATAATTTCTGCCTCCTCTCCAAAATATTTTAAGGCGGCATCTTCGTGAAAACAACCTTTTATTCCCTGTATTGAAATTTTTTTCATAATATTTTTATCGAATCAGCGATTTCCCGGATCATCGGTATATCACAGTAGAAACAGGTACGCAAGGTAAAAAAAATATCAACAAAGTCTATCCTCATTTTAAATCCTGTATAGATCGCTGGCCTTAATCAACGCCATACTGTGCTGTTTCAGAACGGTTATGCACTTGTCAAGATGGTCAGGTTTTATAACCACATTTGCAGATTCACCTACCGAAAAGGCATATAAATATTCAATTGAGACCTCATTCTCTGATAAAATTCGAAGGGCTTTGGCCATTGCCCCCGGTTGATTGGGACAACTGAGACATACGACATCGGTCAGACTAACCGAAAATGAGTTTTCCCTAAGTACCTTGAAGGCTTTCTCGTGATCCGATACGATCAACCGTAGAATTCCAAATTCGGAAGTATCTGCTACAGAGAAGGCAGACATGTTGATTCCTTCCTGACCAAGTAGTTCAGAAACTTCATGTAATCTGCCTGATTTATTTTCCAAAAAGACGGAGAGTTGTTTGATAATCATGATATAGATTTATTAGATATTAGACATGAGAAATAAGACATGAGATATCAGAGATGGGATGAGCTTTTTCTTAATTTGTTAAAAGCTCGATTGTGGTTTCCGGTAACTCATGTCTTATGTCTTATATTTCATGTCTCCTTTTATACAAGCTTTCGTTTGTCTATCACCCGCTGCGCTTTGCCGGCAGTACGTTCAATGGTTTTTGGCTCTACAAGTTTAACATTGACAGAGATTCCCAGCAAACTTTCAAGTTGCCGCGTAATTTTAACTCTGAGATCCTGTAGTTTTCTGACTTCATCAGAGAAAAATTGTTCCTGAACTTCCACCATGAGCGTCACAGAATCCAGGGTACCTTCGCGCTCAATGATGAGCAAATAATGAGGTTCTACTTCGCTCATCTGCAAAAGGACAGTCTCAATTTGCGAAGGGAATACATTGACACCCCTGATAATGAGCATGTCATCACTGCGCCCTTTGCATTTCACCATTCTGACAAGGGTTCTTCCGCAGTCGCATCGATCATAAATGAGTCTTGTCAGATCTCTTGTTCGGTAGCGGATTAAAGGCATTCCTTCTTTGGTGATGGTAGTAAAGACAAGTTCTCCGATTTCACCCTCAGCTACCGGACCAAGCGTCTCAGGATTGATGATTTCGGGTAAAAAGTGATCTTCATTAATGTGCATTCCGCATTGTTCCTCGCATTCGCAGGAAACGCCCGGACCAACAATTTCACTTAGTCCATAAATATCGATGGCCTTGATGCCAAGTTTTGCTTCGATCTCCTTTCGCATGGCTTCGGTCCAGGGTTCTGCCCCAAAGATCCCAACTCTTAGCTTCAGCTTAGATGGTTCAACTCCCACCTCATTCATTACCTCTGCAATATTTAGGGCATAAGAGGGGGTGCAACAAAGCACCGAACTTCCAAAATCCTCCATCAGCTGAATCTGCTTGGTGGTATTCCCCCCTGAAATCGGGATCACTGATGCGCCAAGGTTCTCAGTGCCATAATGAAGTCCGAGCCCTCCGGTGAAAAGGCCATAGCCATAGGCAATCTGTACGATGTCATTGCGATGCACACCTGCCATGCACAGGGACCTCGTCACAACCTCAGACCACATTTGTATGTCCTTGCGTGTATATCCTACTACCGTTGGTTTTCCGGTTGTGCCGGAGGAGGCATGAAGTCTGACAATTTCGCTCATTGGAACAGTAAAAAGGCCGAAAGGATAGTTGTCCCGTAAATCATTCTTGGTGGTAAATGGAAGTTTCTTTATATCATCCACACCTTGTATATCATGGGGTGTCAGTCCAACTTCCTGCATCTTCATCCGGTA
>JANYJT010000036.1 GCA_025358395.1 Bacteroidia bacterium | reverse complement strand
ATCAGCCAAAAACTCATCCCCATATTTCCAGTTCTGAGGCTTGGTGTCGTTGGTTCCCAACTTGATAACAACCACATCCGGTAAAAACGCCTTTGCCTCTGCCCAGGCATTCTCTTTCCAGTAAGGGAAATCTCCCTTCTTCAGCATGGTCCGGCCGCTCACACCAAAATTGCGCACCACCCACTTCTCTCCCAGCATCCGGCCAAGTTGCGCAGGATAGGAATCACGCATCCGATCCGGAATTCCCGACCCAAAGGTGATGCTGTTTCCGATGCAGGCAACCTTGATCGGAGATGGATAAGTCTTTGGATCAATTGGTTGGGCGTAACCGGAGTAACTCAGCACAAAAACAAGAACGAGGAATAAAATATATTTCATTGGCTAGTTTTTTTTGGAACCACAATTTCCTGAGCGATCACAAAACTCGTCAACCAAAGGCTGAACATCATTCAACCTGGCATTCTGACCCAAAAATAATGAATTTTCAGGACGAAACAGTGATCAACAGACCAATGTAATGGAGGATCCAAGTATAATATTTCTTCAAATCTAATTTCCTCATGATTAAACGATTTCTTACATTTGAAGTCTAATTCCGGTTAAGAAACCCTAAAATTATCATCTCCAAAAAAACCTCCTATGAAGAAGACATTTTCCCTTATTTTGCTCCGATCACTTTTGACTTTTACCTGTTTGTCATTGTTAATTTCCATCAATGCCCAGGATAAAAACGCTTTTACTAAAAACTGGCCCGAATGGCGTGGCTTATACAACACAGGTGCAGTGACCGGTGGAAATACACCAGTTGAATTCAGCGAAACAAAAAATGTGAAATGGAAAACAGAAATCCCCGGTAAAGGTCACGCAACTCCGATCATTTGGGGCAACCAGATCATTGTTCAAACAGCCGTCGCAACCGACAAAAAAGCAGAAAAACCGGCGGCTGGAGCCCCTAACCAAATGGCTCCTACCCAAACAGACCTTATCCATCAATTTAAAGTGATCTCAGTAGATAAAATCTCCGGAAAGATCAACTGGCAAACCACCGTTAAAGAGGAAATGCCTCTCGAACGCACCCATGAACTGGGAAGTTGGGCTTCAAATTCACCGGTTACAGACGGCGAGAATATCTATGCTTTCTTCGGATCCCGCGGACTCTATTGTCTGGATTTCAAAGGGAATATTAAATGGGAGCGCAATTTCGGTCAAATGGAAATAGTGGCCAGCTTTGGCGAAGGCAGTTCACCAGCCATTTACAAAGACAAAGTATATGTTCAATGGGATCACCAGAAAAAATCTTATCTCTATGCTGTCAATAAAAAAACGGGTAAGGAAGCCTGGACAGCCGAAAGGGAAGAAATCACCTCATGGGCAACACCACTAGTGGTAGAAGTGGGAGGCAAAGCTCAGCTGATCACCAGTGCCACCAACAAAGTAAGAAGTTATGATGCTGAAACCGGAGAAATCATCTGGGAATGTACAGGAATGACCCGCAATGTGATTCCCAATCCTATGTACGCAGATGGGATCTTGTACCTTATCAGTGGTTTCAGAGGAAATGCAATCAAGGCAATCGATCTGGCCAAAGCAAAAGGAGACATCACCGGCACACCGGCCATTCTTTGGGAGTATAATCAGGATGCATCCTATACCCCAAGTGGTGTTCTGATGGACGGACTGCTCTATTTCCTGAAAGGCAACAATGGCATCATTACTTGTCTCAATGCAAAAGATGGCAAAGTTCTGTACAGCAACCAAAAGCTGGATGGAATTACAAACATCTTCTCCTCACCTACCGGAAACAGGGACAAAATCTATGTAGCAGGAAGCAATGTGGTAAATGTCGTTAAGGCAGGCCCGGAGTTTTCCATTTTGGCAAAAAATACGCTGGACGATACCTTTCATGCTTCTCCAGTTATCGTTGGGAATGACTTGTTTTTGAGGGGTTTCAAATATTTATACTGCATTTCTGAAAAATAATATGCTTTGATATTGACAGGTGCAGACAGCTTATCTGCACCTGTCATATTTTAACAGTGCCTGGTAATAAAACCAATACAGGCATTTTCAGAAATAGATGAACAATAAAATCCTGAACTAAATATTTGATATTCCAACATCGGAAAAAATCAAAATCTTACCTCCCTCCCGGAGGACAGTTCTCCAGCAAAAATTTCTTACAGATGGTGGTTAAATGTTGCGAGGTGCCCTCCCCTTCAAAGATGCCATGCGAACGCATCGGATAAGCCATCATCTGGAAGGGTTTGTTGTACCTGATCAGCTCATTAAATAGTTTCTCTGCATTGGCATAATGTACATTGTCATCACCTGTTCCATGAATATAAAGCAAATTCCCCTTCAGATTCTTGGCATATGTATAGGGTGAACCTGCTATAAAATCCTCCCTTGATTCGGCCGGAATGCCCATGTACCGCTCCTGGTAAGCATTGTCGTAAGCCAACTGATTGGCCACTGCCGCAACAGATATTCCAGTTTTAAAGATTTCAGGGTACTGGAACATCAGATTGAGGGTAGAAGATCCACCACCACTCCAACCATGCACCGCCACCCTGCTGGTGTCGCAGAAGCTCCATTTAAGTACCTCCTTGGCACCCATCGCCATGTCGCGGATATTCAACCGACCAATTTTGCGATAGATCGATTTCCGCCATTCACGTCCGCGGGGAGCCATACTGCCCCTGCAGTCGACCGCCACATACAGATATCCCATATCCGCAATATTACCGCCAAACTGACCCGAACGACCTAGTCGTGAATTGTCAAATACCGTGCATCCCCAAGGCTCTCCATAAACGTAGAAGAATACAGGATATTTTTTGGAAGGATCAAAATCTTTGGGCTTGGCTATCCACCCGTCAAGGGTAATGCCATCCTCGGTAGTGACTTTAAAAAAGGTAATCTGCTTGCCCATAGGGTCTTCCTTGAGATTTTTGACGATGCTCCTGGCATCATCAACAGGCGTATGTGTCGGAAGAGTGACCCATTCTGAAGCAGGAGAATACAAATGGCCGGAAAAACTGTGCCGGCTCCATTTTCCATTTGGTGATATCAGGTAATCATTGGAACCGGTAAAATTGGCCGGAGTAATACGTCGAGGCGTCTCTGAACCATCCAACTTCGTGGCATACAGATATCTTTGGGTGGCATTTTCAGGAGTTGCAGCGAAATAGAGGGTATTGTTTGGTTCATCAATCAGATAGACCTTTATCACATCAAAATCACCCTTGGTAATCAGCGATTCCTTCCCGTCCATGCCAATGCGGTAAAGATGTCTCCATCCATCTTTTTCGCTGGCCCAGACAAAGGCCTTTCCACTTTCGATCCAGTTCCAGCCGGCACTGTTATTTGAATTCCAGGTTGCTTCAAGGTCAACCCATGCCTGATCCGAATCGCTCCATAAGACTTTGCCGTTTCCGGTATCAGTATTGGTGAGCCAAATCTTCGAAACATTCTGTTTACGGCTGAGCTGCTGGATAACCAGCTCATTTTTTGAGGACCATTCCATCTTAACCAGGTAATTCTGGCGCGGATCTCCCTCAATATTCATCCATTTCGTTTTGGCTGTAGCAATGTTAACAACGCCTATTTTTGCAGGAGAAGGATCCTCTCCCGCCTTGGGATATTCAACCGGGACGGTATAAGGATAGATAGAATCTGTGGTATTAAGCATCAGGTAATTACGCACTTTGGATGCATCAATATTCCAGAAAGCAATCCGGGTTCCATCCTCACTCCATCTGAACCCATCCGTGCAAAACAGCTCTTCAGCATAGACCCAATCGAAAGTCCCATTGATGCTGCGATCCTTTGTGTCGAAGGTAAGCTGCTTGATTTTTCCGCTCTTTACATCTTCCACATAAAGATTATAAACGACCCTAAAATTGGATTTATCCTGATAAGCATAAGCCACTTTTAATCCATCAGACGAAAATTTCGGATACATTAATGCATCAGGTTTTAAGCTTTTTCCCAATTGCACGATATTACCCTTCTCCGAATTGTAAACCCATACCTCACCTGTAGTCTTATGGTATTGAGTCTTTGTATTGATTTTTAGCAAGACTTGTTTGCCATCTTTCGACATCGCAAAAGCGGATATTGAACGCTGATGAGTCTCGTCTCTTGGAATAAGTTTATCCAGGTCGAACAACGTGGATTTGGACATAGAAGGTAAGTCCGTTTTTACTATCAGGAATTTTTCCGCCGAGGTATAACTGTTTCCGTCCGGCATCCAGGTTACGCCACCCATGCCAAACGGTTGGGAATTTGAAAATTTAATTACGAAAAGCAAGACGAAAAGCAATACAATTTTTTTCATATGATGCATTAATTTTAGGTAACAATCTGTAGATATCTCTTGATATATAGCAAGTCTTTTTTACGGTTTCGCTCTCGCATATTGAAGTGGCCAAACAATATCATCGCCTACCTCAGGAGCAGCTTTGAGCGGGAAATAAGGCTCTCTCAGCGATTCCCGTCCAAATAGGATCAGATCGGCAGATCCCGAATTTAAAATTTCTTCCGCCTGTTTTGCTTCTGTGATGAAACCGACAGCACTGGTCAGGATACCGGCCTCCTTCTTGATTTTCTCAGCAAATGCCACTTGAAATCCAGGGCCTACCGGGATTTTCGCATCAGGAACCATGCCGCCGGATGAGCAATCGATCAGGTCAACACCATGCTCATGAAGCAGATTGGCAAGCTGAACCGCCTCATCCTGATTCCATCCGCCATCGACCCAATCGGTTGCCGATATTCTGACGAATAGTGGAAGGTTGTTCGGCCAGACTTTCCGGACTTCCGTCACCACCTCAAGCAAAAGACGAGTCCTGTTTTCAAATGAACCTCCGTACCTATCAACGCGTTTGTTGGATAGCGGAGAAAGAAACTGATGTAGTAAGTAACCATGGGCAGCATGAATTTCAACAACTTTATAACCAGCTTGAAGTGCCCGCTCAGCTGCAATGGTGAAATCAGCGATCACTTTTTCAATTCCTCCCGAATCCAATTCCATTGGAACCGGGTCATCAGGGTAAAAGGCAATTTTTGACGGCGCTACTGTTTTCCAGCCTCCCTCCGCTTCTTTCAATTGTCGTCCACCTTTCCATGGCACAGCACAAGCCGCTTTTCGGCCTGCGTGCGCCAATTGAATACCGGGAATAGCCCCCTGGCTAAGAATAAAATCAGTGATCTGCCGCAATTTTTCAAGGTGATCCGCATGGTACAAACCCAGATCAGCAGGAGAAATCCTTCCTTCCGGGGATACTGCCGTAGCCTCCTGAATGATCAGCGCTGCTCCTCCAACTGCTCGGCTTCCCAAATGAACCAAATGCCAGTCGGTGGCAAATCCGTCCACAGCACTGTACTGGCACATGGGTGAAATGGCAATCCTATTTTTGAAAACCACATCTTTTATAGCAATAGGTGAAAATAATTTTGACATAATTTTGAATCTGAATGATAAAAAAACAATGACTATTTTAATTGCTAAAATAGTCATTGTTTTAGGATAAGGAATCGATTATTCACCTCATCTATTTCCCTCTTGTCACATACTTCAAAACTTGCAATGTTTCAGCAGCTGAAAGACCAGCCCTGGACGCCATATTTGGTACTATGGTTTTCCAACTGGCCACAGAATAGTTATCGGGTGAATAAGGGGTATGGCAGCGACCACAACTATTGATGAAGATTGTACGCCCCGATTGTAAATCTGCAAGTGTAGCAGTAGATGTAACATCCGTGGCAATTGGTACATACAACGCATCTGTGTTGTTTGTTAAACTCTTGGTACAACCGGACATCTCAATTACAAGCAGGAGAATCAATGCGAAACCAAGTAAAGTAAGCTTAATTTGTTTATTCATTTTCGGAATCATGCGAATATTTTGTATTCATTTTAAAAACGTAAATAAAGAATAAATAAAAGATGTTATAAAATTCTGTCTGTTAAAAATATATAACACAACGATTAATCCTGAATTAGCTACGTTAAAAAACCGAATTGCTCAAAATCAGACAGGTGGGTTACATTTGTTACAGGTATCAAGCAGTAATTTTAAAACCCTTCGTGGGTTTTGTGTTGAGGCTGGTAGTGAGATGATCGGATGTGTATCTTTTCAGTAAGGGAGGGAAGATATCTTTCGAGATGATTCGAGCTGCCGGCCTTGAATTTTTAAAAAAAAGACTCCATGAAAGCAGCAGTACTTACCTCCTACAACAAAATCGAGTGGCTTGAAGTTGAGAAACCTTCATGCAAAGCGGGAGAAGTCCTGATTCAAATAACTTTCGGCTGCATTTGTGGCAGTGATCAGCACATTCATAAAGGTGAATTCCACCCGCGTACAAAAACGCCCATGATCATGGGACATGAATTTGCCGGGATAATTGTTGAAGTTGGCGCAGGAGTTGAGGGTTGGGTTGTTGGGGATAAAGTGGCGCCTGATCCGATCATCTGGTGTGGCAAATGTCCTGCCTGCTTAAAGAATCATTATCCGGCTTGTACAAGTTTGAAACTTATCGGAGTTGATCTGGATGGCGGATTTACACAGTTTATTTCGCTGCCTCCTTCCATGTTGTACAAAGTGCCTTCCCAGATTCCGGATGAACATGTAGCTCTGGTCGAAGTTCTTAGCATCGGATGTCACGCGAAAAACAGGGCTGGTGTCAAAAAAAATGATACGGTAGTCATATGGGGATCCGGAAAAGTTGGACTTTGCATATTGGAAGCCGTTCGCACGGTAACGGACAATACTATATTTATGGTTGATATCCTTGAACCCCGATTATCCGTTGGTCCTAAATACTATAACAATGTCATCGCCATTGATGCTTCCAAAGAAAATCCGGTTGACCGAATCAAAAAAGAGACGGATGGAAGAGGAGTGGACATTGCTTTTGAAGCAGTGGGTCACGCACACAATATTGAAGGCCTGGTAACGCCCGTCCGTGGATGTATCCAAAGCGTAGTGGGTGGCGGAACCATTTGCGTTCTGGGGTTGGGCAACGAACCGGTGCCTGTTCTGTTTAAGGAACTGATATGGAAGGAGGCTAAAATTGTCTCTTCACGGGTTAGTCACGGCGAATTTGCTGAAGCCATAGAACTCCTTTCCAAAGGTCTGCTCAAACCGGAGGCATTGATCTCACAAACACTTCATGGGTCTCAAACCCAGCGGGGATTTGAAATCCTTGAGGAAAATCCGGCAGATAATATCAAAATCTTGTTGGATTTCAGATCATAAAAAAGAGATAAGAAAGGGATCTTGCTCAGATCCCTTTTTTATGTGGGTTGTACTGGAATCGAACCAGTGACCCCTACCCTGTCAAGGTAATGCTCTAAACCAACTGAGCTAACAACCCTTCAAATCGTCTAAAAATCGAATTTTACTTATCTTTATATCACTATAAATCAACATATATAGGCTTTTACGCATATCTTATAAAAAGGTACATATTTTTTTAAAAGGTACATATGAAACGAAAAATGTACTACTTTTACTGCGATTCCAAGGTGTAATTTTGAAATGTACCTTTTTAAAACTGTTGAATTACATGAAACAAAGAACTGAAAAAATAAGTGCTCGATTAAGAAACTATGGCAAAAATAGTACAAAAAAGTCGAACGATTGTCAAGTTGAGTTGGAAATTCGCAATTTTACTGATAAACCATTAAGAATCAACGCAAAAAATAAAGATAATAGCCTGATGCAATTAAAACCGCATCAAATGAAGAAAGGTGTATGTATCAGCAGAAGTGATGCAAACATCATAAATGCCAGGCTAAATAAACTTAAAGAGCGTTTAAAATTCGTGATGGAATTTCTGGTTTACAATAAATCAAGGTTCAAACAACCAATCAATAAACCACTAGTTGAAGATTTTTTATTTCGTAAATATTCAGAAGTAGAATACTATTTCACAGAAATGACTGATGTTGAAGATATAGATAACTTCTTCAATAATTTGTTTCGAACAAAAGAAGAAACACAACGTGAAATAGAATATAAAAAGAAATTCTTGGTATCTATTGGTGATTATCAGCCAACTGGTTTTATGGATGGGTTAAAAACGCTTAATATTGAGCATTGTCGAAAAGAAACTATTTTGCCAAATTTTGAGAAGTGGTGTAAATCACTTAATCGAGAAGATTATCCCATAGAAAAATTTGACAAAAAAGCATTTGATGGCTTCACACGTTTCATGATTCAGCAACCAAAGAGAATCACAAAAGATAATGTGGCAGAATATTATGCAGTGAAAACCATTGATAATATGACAAAAGAGGTAAAAATATATCTTAAAGCATTAAAAGAACTTAAATATCAAATAGATGATGAGGCTTTGAAATTCAAATTGAAGAAAGGCAATAGAAGAGACTCTCATATAAGCTTTGTAGATAATGAGAAAGCTAATGTTTTCAGTATAAATTATGTCGAATTAGAGAAAATACGATTTGCAGTTTACGATGATAGTTTACCTGATAATTTAAGAAATGCAGCAACGCTGTTCGTTATACAAACACTTCTTGGTGGATTACGAATATCTGAACTAAATCTGATTACAAAGGAATCTTTTATTGAAGTAAATGGTAGGTATAATTGCTATTTTACCACAAAAAAAACTGGAAAAATGATCGATTCTCCACTCCATTCAGAACTTCTACCCATTCTTCAAAAGATTGATTTCAACATTGATAAATTAAAATTTCGAGACAACAATGAGTACAATTCTGAACTCAAGAAGCTTGCCATAAAACTCGATTTTAATCGTGATATTGTTCAGTATGTCAGTAATGCAAATGCAGATACGCAGGAAGTTAAAATTTTCAAGCTATTTAATCTATTTACGAATAGGTTAGCACGAAAAGCTGCTATAACTTTATTATTTAATACTGGAAAATATTCTCTTGAACAAATTGCTATGATGACTGAGCATAGCCTAGATGCAATCCAATATTATGTGGCAATTTTGCACGATGATAAAGCAAAAATGATGGGAAGTTTATAGATTCTCCATACATTGCTGTATTTTGGCGAAGGATTGCAACGATGATTAGTGACGTAACAAGGAAATCATATGATTCCAATAATTCAAATACTCTGTATAGTCCATCTCTCCACCATCAGCCAATCTGCCATTTGTCCCAGAACTGAAGTAGTAAAATTCGCCCTCCATTGACAGACCAGTTGTATCATAAACTTTTCGGTCTGGCATCATCCAAAGCGTTAATTCAGCTTTCTGTGAGCCAGTTGGAATGCGATTCTGGTTCTGAAATCTATTGCGCAAAACAGCATTGGGTACAATAATGTATTCAATTTTTCGGTCAGGAGTGTTTAAAAATGCAAAGATGTAGTAGTTTACTTTTTCTTCCCATTTTGGAATGGTGAATTTGAAACGACCAATTCCATTTAAAATATTTCCATTCGGACTACGATGAATTTCTGACTTTACCCTTGTTGAAGCAATAAATTCGGCACAAACAATCCTGCTGCTATCATATCCCTTGATAAGAATGAAGTAATTACTTCGACTGGAGTAGATTGTTAGTCCCTTCTCTTTTAACGCCTGAATAAAGGCGTTTTTATAGACTTCTTTGGTTAATCGCATGAGAACACTCGTTTTAAATATGAGTGGTAAAATTGTCGAATATTATTACAAGAATGAACTGTTGATGTTAGTTATTAATGAGTCGTACCTTTTATTAGACAGCAAAGATTTATGCCTTAAAAATAGTTCAATCCATCCCAATAATTAACCCATTCAGAAAAATCATAGATTGAACCATCAGCCAATCGACCATCCAACCCTTTGCTTAACAAGTACCAGCGACCTTCTCCACTAAGGCTGGTTGTATCGAAAACTTTTCCATCTGGATAAACTAAAAAGCACAATTCAACTTTTCTTTTCCATGCAATACCTAGGTCAAATAATTTCTCGCTTAGTTTGGATGATGGAATGATGATGAATTCAGGATAATCAGCACCAGCATTTTCCAGTGCCATGAGAAAAAAGACTGGATATTCTTGACCTATTGGAATATTCAGCTTAAAATAGTTCATAGATATCTCATTGCTTTCTTTGCTTTGCCTTTTAACAGCAACAGAATTGGTAAGTACAAGCTGCATTGAAAATGTTCTGAAACTATTATTGTTTTGGATCAAATAGTAACCATCATTGCCTTCGAATGTGATGACAAATTCATTTTCGGTTAAAGATTTGTGTATCGCTGATTTTATGGCTTTTGTGGAAAATGACATGATAGTATTAATTATAAATAATCTTGGTAAAAATGTAAAAACTTAATGCAGGAACTGACTGCAATATCAATAAATACTCCTATCGTTAATTTTACTTCCAGATTATAAAATTTTATAAATATTTATAAAACAGGTATTTATGATTTTAAAAATTTATTTTGATTTTTTTGAAGGGTCAAGAGATTTTGGAGAAATGAAATTTTTAAGGAAAAGACCAATGTAGCACCCAGCCTAGGGGGAGGGGGTGGGCAGGGAGGGGTATCCATAGTGGGGGATACGTTCAATGGACATACTAAATGTTCGATTTCATGCAAATTCAGCGTTTTTTGTTATGCTGATATCTGACTGAAGAATTATAAATTTATGACCATTTAATATTAACGATATGAAAAAAATTGCACCAACAGAAACCCTTCATGATCAGATATTTAAACAATCAGCCAAAGACTTACCGATTGGCACAGGTACAGGCAAATCAATTGATGATCCAGTTAAGTTGTTTGTTCATAAAAAATTTGGTCATACTGAAGCTGATGTTATTAGCTTTTCTCTAAGAGATTATGAATTAGTGGCATGGGATGTAGTAAAACAAGAAACTATGGCTGTTGGTGATAAGCACATAGATTACTTTGAGCTTTCTATAAGCGAAAGCCCTGATGATATGAAAGATGCTTGGAAAGAAGAATATTATTTTGATGTTACTAATTGCTTGTAAATATAGAATAGCGAAATGAATTGATTGAGATTGCAAAGTGACCTTTGGGGTTTGGAATGAATTTTTTAGTTGTCAATTGTAACAATAATAGTGTCTTTCATCTGTGATCATAAACTATTCAGTAAAATCTTGAATTAAAATAAAAGTAGCTACAATTTCTCTTGAAATGTATTTCTATTTTTTAGTAACTCCTCCTAATAGATATACCTCTGCCCTATGATCATAAATGTACTTCATATTAGGACTTTCATTGTAATAATCCACAGACCAGGTGTCTTTTAAAATTACATAGCCACAATCTAAACAGCTAAATGTTATTTCAATTTGTTGACCATCCTTATTCTTAAAATATCTGTCTTTACATCTTTGAATCCCCTTGTCTGAACTGCATTTAGGGCATTTTGGACGTAATTTTTTTATGGCAATTATCTCTTTCAATAATATTAGTACGGTTATTAATGCAAAAATCGAATTAATAAAAATTACCCCAAATTTAAATTCGTTTGGAAAAAGAATTTGCTCACCAGGTCGAACATCAGAAAATATTAACCATTTCCAATAAACCTCACAAAGAAGGAATATAAAAAACCCTAGGGATATAAGTAAATATCTGATTCGTTGTTTCTTTTTGGCAATAAATCCGATAATTGAAAATGGAAAATTACCTATGAAAATGAATAATATTGAAATAAAAACAAACACGATTATTTCGGTTTCACTGTAGTTTGTTTTGCCTTCTCTCATCTTTCTATTGATTGTATTTTAGTGAATTAAATTATTGACAATCTATATATTAACTTCACAAGTCCATTATTTTACCTTATCAGTTTTCGAAATTTCAAATTCTCAAAAGAAAAAATAAAAATATATAACTAACTGTTTTTTGTTTAGACCATCTGTTCTTCCAATGATTCGTCCAGAACCATCATAAAGGTAATCCCCTTCAATTCGTCCAATTTGTCGACCAGAACCATCATAAAGGTAGTCACCACCAATTCTACCAATTTGTCGCCCAGAACCATCATAAAGGTAGTCACCACCAATTCTACCAATTTGTCGTCCTGAACCATCATAAAAGTAATCACCATCACTTCGACCGATCAATTCCCCATTACAATTGTAAAAATTATCTCCTGAATATCTGACGACCAGAGTTCCTGAACCACTGTAAATGCAATTTGCCATTTTTTTGACAGATAAGATTTTAACGATAGAAATTTATTGATGATTAATCAAACTGTTTAGGTAGTGTTTTAACAATGCTGAACGTTTTAGTCTGAGAAGATTTTTGATCAACTATCGCAGCCATTAATCCAATATTATTATCTAAATCAAGCCAAGCTTAATGACCCATTGGATTATACTCCAAGATTTAGGATTTGTCATTCGAAATATGTAAGTCAACACAACCAATCTTAAAACCTTACGTCTTGAAGTAACTTTATGGTGTGGAGTTTAACCACAGAATTTTCCATGAAGTAATTCAATTCAAATTTGTTACCTTCTTGTACAACAAAGAAAATTAGATGGTACTATTGGCTGGTTTTCTTTTTAATTTCTTCGTCAATAAATTCGTTATAGTATGAATAAAATTCGCTTGTAAATGTAGTTACTCGAATATGATTTTACAGATTTTTACAATGGCGAACAGCTATATCTACAATCTACCCTATCCATCAATTAAAGTAAAGTAGTCAAGAGATTTCCAGTACCGATTTTATGACCATTCATATCATAAGTTGTATTTGTTTTCGGGTCATATTTACCTTTGCTATGACCATTGGGGTCTCTAATTACCAATTTTCCTCCTTCTTCAACAATCTTCCCAATAAGGTGTCCATTTCTGTCTCTTAATTCTTGTGTTGCCATTTTTTATTTCTTTATTTTTCCCCTACTCATTTGGCTTTTCGGTTTCGCCCTGTTTTTTTTGGTTTCAAGACTCCAATTCAAAAATTAATTGAACACCTGCAAATCTATAAATAATATAGCATATATGCCATATTTGGATTTTTAATTCTTCAAACCTTTCCACTATGAAATCAGTGGAAAAAAGAATTAGGAAGAAAATCTTTGATGAAGATGGTGTTAAGACCTTCGCTATTCAGCTCATAAAGATTCGAACAAGTAGAGGATTTACCCAAAGTCAACTTGCATTCGAATCAGGATTGTCATTAAGCCAGATTGCACGCATTGAAACTGCTAGAATTAATCCTACAATAAGTACTATCATTATTTTGGCACGAACACTGGATATTCCATTAAAGGAATTATTTGATTTTGAGTTGCCTTCTGTTATAGAATAAATATTTCGACCAAATTGGATTTGCTGGTATTTATATTGAAGGAGTACTTTTATCCTCATTAAAATCTCTACGATATGATAAAAAATTCAACCAGTGAACCCCTTAACGAAACTCCTAAATATGGTCATCATTTTCCGAACGGGTCAACGATGGGACTTGCTCTGGACAATCCAATGGTAATCAAATCAGATAATTATATTGATGCTGAAGTCAAAGCAATTCAATCATTCCTCTCAGTTTACGAGACTGTAGCTTGGGATGTTTTAAGCCAACACATTGTTAATGTAGATAATAGAATGATTGATTGTTATGAGATTTTAGTCTCAGACTGGAAGGATAACTCCAAAGAGGGATTTACTGTAAAGTTTTATTTTGATATAAGTAACTGTTATATAAATGATTAAATAATCAGTATATTACAGTCACTTACATCATACTTTATTTGGAAGAGACTCTGTGTTGAACATTTATCAACACTAACCAAGGTTATAAAGTAGTTCCATTCAAGCAAATCTTGCTTTGATTCTCGGTTTTTTCTTCTATTAAAATCTCTTATTACTAGCTATTTAAGCTACTTCGACCTTCTTTTTGCGGATCACAGGATAGAACAAGTCTGTTTCTTCTGAATATGCATCAGCAAGTTCTTCGGCTTTCTTCCTGTCATCTGGATGAACGCAAACGTACTGAACCATGCAAAAGACGTTGGAAGATTTACACCAAGTTGTTTTGTAATTTATCCCATTAACTTTCAATAGTCTACAGAAACCTTTTATTTCCTTTTCTCTTGTACCAGAAGGACAAGGCGAATCAGACCATGTTCCTGTATCATTTGCACCACCTACTGCATTAACTGGTTCTTCGTGACCTCTCCATCCAGAGGTCGAAATCCATACTTTTTTTATACTTATATTTTTCATGATTGGTAGATTAATTGTCAAAGAATCTGCAAACCTCTTCAGCACAGAACCATGCCATAACATTGGTGATTGTTCCCTGATTTGGTTTGCCACCACTTAAGTACTTATAAAGGTCTTTTTTGTCATCTGCATCCATGGGAGAGCCACGAAATACTCCGAAGTTAGCGACCATTGCCACAACATCTTCGCCTAGCTGGTTAGCCTCTTCTTCAAGAAGTTCAACGATTTTTTTGCGATAAGTCATAGCAAATTTGTGAGTGTCTGAATAGTAGATGAACCCATTGAACCCTCCATCAATGCCATGTCTGATTACATCCTCAACTGAGTCCATACCAATACGACTGATTACTGCATTGATGAGAACTTTGTAGTCCTCATACTCCTTGATAACTTGTGCTTTTGTTTTCATGTTTGATTTTTTAAATTGTTAAACCAAACATCATGAGAAGAAAGAGAGATTGCTCATTTTATTTTGACGAATGTCCTCATCTTCTGACCACCGATGGTGATTTTTTCACTCGGTTGGTACTCATTTAAGAGTTCTTGATGTTGCTGCAAATATACACAATATATTTAATTAACCAATTAAATATCAATAATATATTCAGGATAATCCAATAAATTTAATTTTGCTTTTTTAAAAATA
>JANYJT010000025.1 GCA_025358395.1 Bacteroidia bacterium | reverse complement strand
TCCACGTTTTTCCTTTAAAGCTATAAAAGAAATGTGCAGTATCTGTTTTTTCCCTGAAATCGCATTCGGCTTTCAGATAGACGGTTTTTTGCGTCAGAGGAACCTTTTCCACTTCAACAGGCCCGCGTGTTTGGGCATTACAACGATCATCGGTTCAACCTTATTTAATGCGTACAAGTTATCGAGTATTACTTGTGGCTGGCCACCTTTCAGCCATTCCTTTTCGTCGCCTCCAATGCCATACAACAGGTACAAGACCGGATATTTTCTCTCTTTCGAGTAACCGGGAGGTGTATAGATGATGGCTTTCCGGCTGGTCCCAACAGTTTTTGAAAGGTAAGTGACAGTATCAATCTTTCCATGTGGTACATCAGTTTGAACGATATCAAAACCCGAAGGGGGTAGTTTAATTGTGTTTTGAGCACCTGCCCAATGGCAGAAAATAATGGGACATGCAAACAAAAGCAAAATAGTGATAATGCTTTTTTTGTTGGTATAATTAGTTTGAATCATCATTCACCTCCTCCTTCAATCATTTGTATTTTACCATATTTGTCGTAAACGAGTTCGACCACTTTCATGCTGCGCAACCAGGTTTTACCGCCGGATGGAACACTGTCGTGGTAAAACAGGTACCAGGTTCCCTTGAATTCTACAATCGAATGGTGGGTCGTCCAGCCCACAACCGGCGTCAGAATTACTCCCTGGTAGGTGAAAGGTCCATAAGGGTTATCGCCAATGGCATAGCACAGTTTATGGGTATTACCTGTAGAATATGAAAAGTAATATTTGCCATTGTATTTGTGCATCCAGGAAGCCTCGAAGAAACGTCGGTCATGGTCGCCGGCTTTCAACATTTCCCCACATTCATCCAGAATAATGACATCCTTCGGCTCTTCTCCAAATTCAAGCATATCCTCGTTAAGTTTCGCCACACGAGAAGGTAATGCCGGATCATCCTCGTTTGGTTCGTGACCGCATTCGATGGCTTTGTTGTTGCGGTAGCGCTGCAATTGGCCACCCCACAATCCGCCAAAATAGATGAAATGCGAGCCATCGTCGTCGCAAAAGACACAGGGATCTATGGAATAACTACCTCTGATCGGAGCCTCCAAAGGAACAAAAGGCCCTTCCGGTTTGTCGCTGATGGCAACGCCAATACGGAAAATATCTGTTTTATCTTTCAAGGGAAAGTATAGATAATATTTTCCGTTCCTGACAGCAACATCCGAGTCCCATAATTGACGTCCGCCCCACGGAATATCCTTTACATCGATGACCACACCATGATCGGTTACTTCTCCATTTATTTCATCCATCGAAAAGACATGGTAATCGCGCATATCAAAGTGGTCGCCATTGTCATTTTCGGGGATACCTGACTCAATATCATGGGAAGGATAAATGTAGAGTTTACCATTGAAAACATGGGCTGCAGGATCTGCAGTGTAAAGATGATCAACTAAATATCCGGGTTTTCTCAAAATTGAATATTTTGTAGTTCAATGTTTTAAGGAATGACTATCCGTTAATGATGTTCCGGGGATATTTTATTTTTTGGACTTCGTTTTTTCGGCCATTTTAATCATCTCCTCAACCACACTCTTGCGCTGGTTGTTGCGATCGAAGAGAACGGGATAGTCTTTTCGTCCCCGTATTGGGAAATTGTTCAGCCAGGATACGGCATCGTTCAGACCCCAAAGTGTTACCCGATCTACAACATCATGGTACTTGAGAAAAAGTCCGAACATATCCAGCATGTGTTTGTTCCACTTCTGTTGAACAGAGTCAGGTATGGCATCACGATATGGGTCCATTTCCTTGGAATAGCTGAAATTTTTAGAAATTTCGGCCCCATCAAATGGACTCGGGAGAATGGAAATATCCCATTCTGTTATCAGAATTTTTACACCTGCAGCTTTTAGTTTCTTCAGACTGGTTTCTGTTGCCTCCAGGGTGGGTGATTTCATGTGCATGTGCCCCTGAGAGCCCACAGCATCAATTCTGCATCCTGCATTTCTGAGCTCTTTTACCATTTCTACGATTGCATCGCATTTGGCTGGATTCTCCACATTGTAATCGTTGTAGTACAATTCTGCATCCGGATCGGCCTCGTGAGCAAACTGGAAAGCATATTTGATGAAATCCTTACCAAGGATCTGGTAGAATTTGCTATTTCGGTACTTGCCGTTGTCTTCAAAAGCTTCGTTGACAACGTCCCAACCTTTTACTCGGCCTTTATAGCGACCAACAACCGCTGCGATATGCTGTCGCATGCGTTCTTTCAACACTTCGGGGGATACCTCTTTCCCTGCTGCATCCACAAACATCCATCTGCCAATTTGAGAATGCCAAATCAGACAGTGCCCGGTTACGACTTGCTTGTTTTTTTCTCCCAAAGCGACAAATTTATCTGCATTGTCCCAGAAGAATTTGTTTTCTTCGGGCTGGATTGGTTGAGGTTTCATCACATTTTCAGGAACAATGGCGCTGAATTCCCTGGCAATCAGTTCTGATTCTGCAGGGTTGATGCCATTGATCTGTTGCATGTTAACAGCTACCCCAAACAGAAATTTACCTTTGGTAGCTTCCCTCAAAGTTTTTTGGGCCATGGTTTGTAAGGATGCCATAATTATTATAGCCGCAATCGCTGAAATAATTTTGATTTTCATGGTAGTTGATTTTATTTGTTTAAGTCTTTTATAAGTCATCTCCCCTTCGCTTTTTCAATTCTTTCTCAATTCTCACTTCCATTTTCTTATCAATAACATAGAAATAAAGCAGGCCAACACCTAAAAGGAATGGAATTGATGGATATATGCTCACGAGCAGTCTGGCTCCGTTGGCAACGGCTTCCGGTTGAATAATCTCTTGCCCTGCAACAGCTCCGTCTTTTGCAATGTAACCATATAATCCCAGGATTGATGAGACCAGGGCTCCTCCAATTGAGAGACCTGCTTTGAGTCCAACCATCATCGCAGAGAAGATAATTGCGGTCGCCCTGCGCTTTGTATTCATTTCTGAATAGTCGGCAACATCGGCAATCATGGCCCAAAGTATGGGAATGGTGAGACCATAGAAGAATCCGTGCAGAATTTGGGAACCGAAAATTAAGATAACCTGATCCGCTTTGAAAAAGAAGAATAGTAGAATAAAAATGGTAGAAACAAGCAGACTATACTGAAAAACATCCCGTTTGCCATATTTATCAGCCAATTTTTTTGAGAAATAGATTCCAACAATCATGAAGAGAATGCCTCCTGCGTTGAAAAGCCCAAAACCGGCGGCTACCGGGTCAGATCCAAAGAAATTTATACCTAAATCTGAAAATGCAGCAATAACGGGACCGATAAAATTTGCCAATGCAGCTTTATCCACGAAGTTGTTGAAATAGTATACATATGAACCACCTTTCATGGCAAGGGTGATGAACACCAGGACGGTCAGGCTAAGCATGATCAGCCATGGCCTGTTCTTCATCAGATCCGATAAATCATCTTTTATGGATGATTTTTGTTCCGGACTTGGGACAATGCGTTCTTTTGTAGTAATGAAAGTGATCAATAACATGATTGTGCCGACCAATGCCATCCAGGTCATTGCTGTTTCAATACCGGCAGCCTTATCTCCGTGGCCGGCATATATAATAATCGGCAACATAAATACCTGTACAAAAAACTGGGCAAACATGACAGCCACGAAACGGTAGGACGAAATGCTATTTCTTTCGCCCATATCGCCGGTTATAACACCACTTAAAGCAGAGTATGGTAAATTACTTGAAGCATATAACATCAAGAGGAGAGAGTAAGTCGCGGCGGCGTAAATTAATTTTCCCTTGTAGGCAAAATTCGGAGTTGAAAATGCAAGAAGTGCCACCACACCCAAAGGAATGGAGGTATATAGAATCCATGGCCTGAATTTGCCCCACTTTGAATTGGTTCTATCTGCCAGCAATCCAATTATCGGATTGAATATAAAAGCCGCAGTTAGTCCTACGGTAAGCATAACTATAGAAGCATCAGTGCTTTTCAACCCATAAATATCGGTATAGAAATAGGCCAGATAGGTAATTATTGTTTGGAAAACCAGGTTTGCAGCCAG
>JANYJT010000009.1 GCA_025358395.1 Bacteroidia bacterium | reverse complement strand
GTTGGGCGTGCCATCTTTTTTGTAACGCCAATCGCGGAACAGGTTGTCGCCAAATCCTTTGCGCTCAACGGCTTTCAGGAACCTGGCGGGAATGATCTGGTCCGTGTCCACATTCTCTATTGGAAGCGGAATGGCGGAACTCACTATTTTGGTAAATTTTTCAATCATGTTTATTTGATTAAAGAAGGATAAAGGAAAAAGGTTAAAGTGAACCCCATCCTACCTTTTATACTTCATTTTCTACAATGTTTTTCAAACTTTAATCTATTAATTATTATTCGGAAGGTAGAATGATGGCCTCCATCGAAACCCCTATTTTATCCTTTTTACTTTATCCTTTATCCTTCTGCATGGTTATTCTCTCGGGTCAGAAATCACGCCACTCACAGCTGCAGCCGCGGCGACCAGCGGACTAGCCAGCAAGGTGCGCGCACCCGGTCCCTGCCGTCCTTCGAAGTTTCGGTTGGAGGTGGAGACGGCGTATTTTCCTTCCGGGACTTTGTCGTCGTTCATCGCCAGACAGGCAGAGCATCCGGGTTGACGCAAAGCAAAACCTGCTGACTCCATGATCTCTACCAGTCCCTCTTCGCGGATCTGTTTCTCCACCATTTTCGAACCCGGGACAATCCATGCAGTTACCCAGGAGGCTTTCTTTTTCCCTTTGATGTATTCGGCAAAGAGTCTGAAGTCCTCGATCCGGCCATTGGTACAGCTACCGATGAAGACGTAATCGATCCTTTTGCCTTTCAGTTTTTCGCCGGGTTTGAAACCCATGTATTCGAGCGATTTAAGGAAGGTTGCACGATCGCTGCCTGTCAGAGTTTCCCCGGTAGGGATTGAACCTTGTACGCCGACACCCATGCCCGGATTGGTGCCATAGGTGATCATCGGAGGTATATCGGCCGCATCGAATGTGTATTCAGTGTCAAAAACTGCGTCGTCATCGGTTTTTAATTCCTTCCATTCTGCCAGTTTTTGATCCCAGGCGGCACCTTTTGGCGCCTCTTCACGGCCTTTCAAATAGGCGAAAGTCGTCTCGTCAGGCGCGATCATGCCTCCGCGAGCGCCACATTCGATGCTCATGTTGCAGAGGGTCATCCGGGCTTCCATGGAGAGGGCGCGGATGGCTGATCCGGCGAACTCAACGAAGTGGCCGGTGCCACCTGAAGTGGTTATTTTGGCAATCACATACAGCGCGATGTCTTTGGAGGTGACGTTTTTCGCCGGCGTTCCTTCGACGTTGATCCGCATCTTTTTTGGTTTGGGCTGCAAGACGCACTGGCTGGCAAAAACCATCTCGACCTCGCTGGTACCGATGCCGAAAGCGATGCTTCCGAAGGCGCCATGGGTAGAGGTGTGGCTGTCGCCGCAGACGATTGTCATGCCGGGCTGTGTGATGCCGAGTTCCGGTCCGATGATGTGCACGATGCCGTGCCATTTGTGACTCAATCCGTACATCGGGATGTTGTGCCGCTCACAATTGGCCGTCAGCGTCTCCACCTGTTTGCGGGAGAGCTCCTCCCGGATGGGCAGATGTTGTTCGATGGTGGGTACATTGTGGTCGGGCGTAGCTACCGTGTTCTGCGGGCGGAAGACTTTTAGTCCGCGACTTTCCAATCCTGAAAAGGCAACCGGACTGGTTACTTCGTGGATAAAATGCCGGTCGATGTATAGCACCGACGGACCACCCCCGATCTTGTTCACCACATGTGCATCCCAAATCTTGTCAAATAATGTTGTTGGTTCCAAAATGTTATTTTTTTACGTCAGTTGCTGATTCACTGTTTCCAATTTTGTTGATTGCATCAAGAAATGCCTCCACAGATGCAGTGATGATGTCGGTATTGGCCCCGAATCCGTTGAAGACGGTACCCTCATAATCAACCTGCATATGCACCTTGCCAATGTCGTCGCTTCCCTTGTTGATGGCCTGTATCAGGAACTCCTGCAGGGTAACCTTTCGGTGGATGATGGCCTTGACGGCTTTGATGGCAGCATCAACAGGACCGTTCCCTGATTCGGTGGCCGTGAATTTCTCGCCGGCAATGTCCAGGCGCAAAGTGGCCATCGGGATCAGGTTCTTGCCTGTTACTACCTGCAGGAAATCAAGCTTGATGCGACGTTCGCCATGGCCAAGTTCCCCGACGAGTACAAGCAGATCGTCCTCCTTGATGTCCTTTTTCTTGTCGGCCAGAACCAAAAAATCCTGGTAAACTTCATCGAGTTTTCCCTTTCCAAGTTTGACGCCCAGCATATCGAGATGGTGTTTCAGCGCCGCGCGACCGCTTCTGGCGGTCAGCACGATCGAGGATTCGTTGATCCCAACCTCCACCGGATCGATGATCTCGTAGTTCTCACGGTTTTTCAGGACACCATCCTGGTGGATGCCGCTCGAATGGGCAAAAGCGTTACGGCCAACGATGGCCTTGTTGGGCTGAACCGGCATGTTCATCAGATTGGAGACGAGCTTGCTGGTTTTGTAGATATTTTTCGTGTTGATGTTGGTGTGCAGATCCAGCTCTTTGTGGGAGCGAAGGATCATCACCACCTCTTCCAGTGAAGTGTTTCCGGCCCGCTCACCGATGCCGTTGATGGTCACCTCGACCTGGCGGGCCCCGTTCATCACCCCTGCGATGGTATTGGCAGTGGCCATACCCAAATCATTATGGCAATGTGTGGAGATAATGGCTTTGTGGATGTTTGGCACATTTTCCATCAGGAATTTGATCTTCGCGCCGAAATCAGATGGCAGACAATAGCCGGTCGTATCCGGAATGTTGACCACCGTGGCACCCGCTTTGATCACAGCTTCGATGACCCTTGCGAGGTAGACATTGTCTGATCGGCCGGCATCTTCGGCATAAAACTCCACATCTTCGACGAACCTTTTGGCATATTTTACGGCAGCTACTGCCCGCTCCAGAATCTCTTCAGGATTGGAGTTGAGTTTGGAAACAATGTGGTAAGGCGATGTACCAATACCCGTGTGGATCCGGCCACGCTTGGCATATTTCAGCGACTCGGCAGCCACTTCGATGTCTTTTTCTACAGCGCGGGTCAGTGCACAGATGGTGGGCCAGGTGACTGCCTTGGAGATTTCGACTACCGATTTGAAGTCGCCCGGACTCGATATCGGAAACCCGGCCTCGATCACGTCGACGCCCAGTTGCTCCAGAACTTTGGCTACCTCGATCTTCTCGATCGTGTTCAGCTGGCATCCGGGCACCTGTTCGCCATCGCGCAGGGTGGTGTCAAAAATGTATACTCTATTGTCCATATTGTTAATTTTAATTATTCTCAGGTCTCAATTTCCGCACCGCAGCTCCTGCTCTCCACATTTCTGATTCCCGAAGCTCCTTCAGTTCCTCTTCCAGTTTGACGCGGTAGTCATCTTTGCTGTTGGAGTCGATGGACAGTTGGGCTTCCCTGCCTGCTGCTACTTCACTGTAAAGGTCTGTGAAAACCGGTAAAGACGCATCCCTGAACCTTTTCCACCAGTCCAAAGCGCCTCTCTGAGCGGTTGTTGAACAGTTGGCGTACATCCAGTCCATTCCGTTTTCGGCTACTAGCGGCATTAGACTTTGTGTCAGCTCTTCGACCGTTTCATTGAATGCCTCAGAGGGTGAGTGACCATTTTTGCGCAGAACTTCGTACTGAGCGGCAAAAATACCCTGGATGGCTCCCATCAATGTGCCACGTTCGCCGGTAAGATCCGAGTAGACCTCCTTCTTGAAAGTCGTTTCAAACAAGTACCCTGAACCTACCCCAATACCAAGCGCGACAACCCTTTCAAAGGCTTTTCCGGTAGCATCCTGGAAGATCGCGTAGCTCGAATTAAGTCCGCGACCCTGCAAAAACATCCTGCGAAGACTTGTACCTGAACCCTTTGGGGCGACCAAAATCACATCCACATCAGCTGGGGGGATGATACCGGTTCTTTCTTTGTAAGTGATGCCGAAACCATGGGAGAAATAGAGCGCTTTTCCTGGTGTCAGGTGTTTCTTTATGGTTGGCCACAACGCAATTTGTCCGGCGTCGGAAACCAGGTATTGAAGGATGGTTGCCTTCTCGCAAGCTTCTTCAATTTCGAAAAGATCTTTTCCGGGTACCCATCCGTCGGCGATGGCTTTGTCCCATGTTTTGGAACCCTTGCGCTGTCCTATGATAACGTTGAATCCATTGTCGCGGAGGTTGAGCGACTGTCCCGGACCCTGAACGCCATAGCCGATGATGGCAATGATGTCGTTTTTCAATACTTCCTGTGCTTTAGCCAATGGAAACTCCTCGCGGGTTACCACATTTTCTTCTGTTCCTCCAAAATTGATTTTTGCCATTTTTTCTGTTTATTATGTTTTTAACTACATTATTTTTTTAGTTCTTTGAATGAATAGTACTTAGAGTACTTAAAGTTTGGAGTACTTAAAGTAAAAGAAGGGAGTCCCTAAACTCTAAGTACTTGAAGTACTCTAAGTACTTGAAGTACTTTCTTACTTCACCTTCGCCTCCATCTTGTTAAAAAGGGTATCCCTTTCGCGCAGAAACTCCGAAAGTCGTTCGATCGGCGAACGGGTAATCGCGATCCGTCCCGAACGGATAAACTGCAGTACGCCAAATTGATTCAGTCCCTCGAAGAGTGCCTGGGTCTCCTCTTTGTGACCGGTCTTTTCGATGACGGTGTACTCTTTGGTGATCTCCAGGATGCGGGCATTGTGCAAACGGATCATCTTCTCAATCTGATCGCTCTCCATCAGTGCCTGAGTGGGAACTTTGTAAAGGGCTATCTCCTGAAAGATCATCTCTTCATTGGTGTGGTAAAAAGCCTTCAGCACCTCAATGAGTTTCTCAATCTGCTTGACGATATTGACGACCTTTTCTTTCTCTTCATTTACTACGATGGTAAACTTGGAGATGCCTGCCAGGGCGGATTCTGAAACCGTCAGACTCTCGATGTTGACTTTCCTGCGCGTGAAAATGATCGTTATTCTGTTGAGCAAACCAATGTGGTTTTCACTGTATGCGCTGATGATATATTCTTGCTTCATGTGATAATAATTTGTTTTTTTCTTGCCACATGGAATACCCGCATATTCATTTTCATTTGGTGTGAACTTCTATTGATGGGTATTTCATGGTTGCGTTGTTACTTGATAGGTTTATAATTCGTCCGGACCCAAGAGACATTTCGAAACTGTTCCGCCAGCCGGAACCATCGGAAAGATGTTGTCTTCCTGTTCGATTTTGACTTCAAGCAGATAAGGTCCTTTGGCATCGATCATGCTTTTCATGGCTGATGCCAGATCTTTCCTTTCGGAGACTGAAGCTCCAGGAATGCCGTATGCCCCGGCTAGTTTGACAAAATCCGGACTGGTAATCTCGGTAAATGAATACCTCTTTTCGAAAAATAGCTCCTGCCACTGGCGGACCATTCCAAGGAAATCGTTGTTCAAAATCACAATTTTGACCGGCAGCTTTTCCTGTGAAATGGTTCCCAACTCCTGCACCGTCATCTGGATTCCTCCATCTCCGGCGAACAGAATGACCTCTTTCTCAGGTGCCCCAAATTTGGCCCCGATGGCGGCAGGTAACCCAAAACCCATGGTTCCTAAACCACCGGAGGTGACCCATGATCTGGAATTGCTGAAACGTGCATAACGGGCGGCGGCCATCTGGTTTTGACCTACATCGGTTACGATAACAGCTTGATTGTTTGTTAAATCCGTTGATAAACGAACAACCTCTCCCATGGTCAGTCCTGGTTTGGTGGGTTTTAGGTCCAGAACAATTACTTTGTCCTCCTCTTTTTTTCTGGCAGCATGAAATTCGCCAACCCAATCCGGGTGCTTTTTTTCTTCCACCAGTGTGGTTAAAAGACGCAGGGTATGTTTCGCGTCTCCCAAAATCGCCACCTCTGTTTTAATATTTTTATCGATCTCCGCAGGGTCAATTTCAATGTGAATGACCTTTGCCTGCTTGGCGTATGTATTGATGTTGCCGGTAACACGATCGTCAAATCGCATGCCAATGGCAATCAGAACATCGCATTCGTTGGTCTTGATGTTGGGGGCATAGTTTCCGTGCATGCCGAGCATTCCCATATGCAGGGGATGATTGCTGGCCAGGGCAGAAATGCCCAATAGCGTTGAGGCCGCTGGAATTCCCGTCTTTTCGATGAAATTTAATAGCTCTTTTTCGGCACCTGAAAGCAGTACTCCCTGGCCGTAGATCAGATACGGTTTTTTCGCGGCATTGATCAGGTCGGCCGCTTTCTTTAGATGCTTTTTATCTGTTGGAAATTCCGGTACGTAGGAACGGATTTTGGTGCATTTTTCGTAGGAAAACTGCAGCTTTCCGAATTGAGCGTCTTTCGTAATATCCAGCAAAACCGGACCTGGCCGACCTGTTGAAGCGATGTAAAACGCTTTGGCAATGGCTTCCGGTATTTCGTCCGAACTGGTAATCTGATAGTTCCATTTCGTTACCGGCATAGAGATACCGATCACGTCGGATTCCTGGAAGGCATCGGTGCCGAGTAACCCGGAAGTAACCTGTCCGGTGATACATACCAAAGGGGTAGAATCGATCATCGCATCAGCAATACCGGTGATCAGGTTAGTGGCTCCGGGACCGGATGTCGCGAAACAGACGCCTACTTTACCCGACACTCGTGCATAGCCCTGCGCTGCATGGACTGCACCCTGTTCGTGGCGCACCAATACATGCTTGACATGGTGCCCAAAGTCGTACAAGGCATCATATATTGGCATGATGGCACCTCCGGGGTATCCAAAAATAGTGTCAACCCCTTCCGCCACCAGCGAACGGATCATAGCTTCCGATCCCGACATCTCAACCGGTTCTTTCGGACTATTTTTTATTTTCTCATTTTTAGTAGTCATATCAGATCATTTTTGAAACAAGAAGTTCTTTATTATTTTATACTTATTCATCCATTTCATTCTCTATTTCCCGGGGTTCCGCTTCGCTACACCCCGGGTTACAATACTGGTCATCCCTCACGGGATTACAAATTCGACCCTGTTTCCCAATTTCTACGTTTCAATCTTCTATCTTCATTCTTCTCCGTTTCTCAGTTTCACCGTTTCTCTGTTTCTCCGTTTCTCAGTTTCACCGTTTCACCGTTTCACCGTTTCACCGTTTCTCCGTTTCTCCGTTTCATTTCTTCTCTCTTTCCCCTTTTTCAAATTCAAGGATCAACATTTTGGAGTCGCAATCGCCCCCTCTCCCCCTCGCCAAGTCGCCCCCTTTTATTCTATCAAACGAATCGCACCCAAATCAGCCGAGGAAACATTTTGCGCGTAAGCCTTCAGGGCTCTGCTGATCTCACGAATTCTGGTTGCCGGTTTAAAGGCTTCTTTCCCGCGCGCTTCCTGTTTGCTCTTGCGCAGTGCCAACTCCTTTTCGCTGACGATCCATTCGATAGACCTGCCGGGAATGTCGATGACAATTTTATCGCCATCTTCGACCAGTGAGATCTCGCCGCCGGCTGCTGCTTCGGGTGAGACGTGACCAATGGAGAGTCCGGAAGTTCCACCCGAGAATCGGCCATCAGTTAGCAAGGCACAAACTTTATCAAGTTTTCGTGATTTTAAATAGGAAGTCGGATAGAGCATTTCCTGCATCCCAGGTCCTCCTTTTGGCCCTTCGTAGCGGATGATAACCACGTCGCCGGCTTTTACTTTTCCTTCCAGGATACCTGTACAGGAATCTTCCTGGGATTCGAAAACCCGGGCTGTCCCTTCGAAGTGATAAACCGAAGCATCAACACCTGCCGTTTTCACAATACACCCGCTGCGGGCAATGTTTCCATACAGGACCGCCAGTCCGCCCTCCTTCGAAAAGGCGTGGTCCACCTCGCGGATGCAACCTTTCTGACGATCGAGATCCAGTTCGGTGTAATATTTTTCCTGCGAACCCAATACCAGGTTGCGGCCTAAGTTTCCGGGTGCCGATGCGTACCATTTTTTTGCTTCTGAACCATCGTCAACCCTTAAGACATCCCATTTTTCGATGGCTGCTGCCAGGTTTGGCTCATCCACGCGTGACACCTGAAGATTCAGTAAATTTTTTCTTTCGAGTTCCCCGAGAATTCCCATGATTCCGCCGGCCCTGTTCACATCCTGGATATGATAGGCTGAGCTTGGAGCCACTTTGCAAATACAAGGCACACTGCGCGATAATTCGTCCATATCTTTCATGGTAAAATCGACATCGGCTTCATGGGCGATGGCCAGGAGATGCAGGACAGTATTCGTGGATCCGCCCATGGCAATATCGAGAGTCATGGCGTTCATGAAGGCAGCGCGGGTCGCGATTGAGCGCGGCAAAACACTTTCGTCACTATCCAGATAATAAGCATTTGTGATCTCGACGATGCGTTTGGCAGCTTTTTCGAAAAGCTTTTTTCTGTTGGCATGTGTGGCAACGATGGTGCCGTTTCCCGGTAGGGAGAGGCCCAGGGCTTCGGTGAGGCAGTTCATGGAGTTGGCAGTAAACATGCCGGAGCAGGATCCGCAGGTGGGACAGGCATCTTGTTCTACTTCAGAAAGCAGCTGACTATCGACCGAATCGTCGGCGCCCATCACCATCGCGTCGACCAGGTCATATTGCTTGCCGCGGATTTCGCCGGCTTCCATCGGTCCGCCTGAAACGAAGATGGAGGGGATGTTCAGCCGCATGGAGGCCATCAGCATGCCCGGGGTAATTTTGTCGCAATTGGAGATGCAGATCATGGCGTCTGCCTGGTGGGCGTTGACCATGTATTCAACACTATCGGCTATCAGATCGCGGGAGGGAAGGGAATAAAGCATGCCGCTGTGCCCCATGGCAATTCCATCGTCGATGGCGATGGTGTTGAACTCGGCGGCAAAGCATCCTTCGGCTTCAACCAGTTTCTTGACCATCTGACCGATCTCATGCAGGTGCGCATGACCCGGCACGAACTGTGTGAAAGAGTTGACAATGGCAATGATGGGCTTTCCAAAATGGTTTTCCTTCATGCCATTGGCACGCCACAAGCTTCTGGCTCCTGCCATTTTACGCCCTTGCGTAGACTGATTGCTTCTTAACCCTTTTTGCATAATTTTTTCTTAAAAAAAGAACCTTTCTCGTTTTGTGGAGAAAGGTTCATCTATATTTTGTCATCACAAAGACTTAACCTCCTCAACCGGCAGAGACGAGAATTAGAATAACCACGAGGAGGAGAGTGTCAAAGGAAGTTTTCATAAGCATTAATACTCGAAAGTTAAATTTTTGTTACAGAAGTGCGCAATTTGATTTATTGGGCAGATCAACTGCGACAAAAGTATTAATAAAAAAATCACCACAAAATAAAATTGTAAGCAATCAAGGTTAAATAATTGATAAATCAAAGATTTTGCACTCTTTTTGTTAGGGTTTGTGAATTATGGAATATTTTAACCAAAAATTCAAAATTCATTTTTATACGTTTTATATATCACGCCCGGTTATTTTGATGTCTTAAAGTTCACCTCATATGTTTTTAACGCGATGCATCTTCTAATTTTCCGGGGTTTTGGGCTGTGTGGAATATGTCAATGACTATAATCCCATTGAGAGTAATTTCGTATACAATTTTATAATTCCATTTGCTCACAAATCTGAAAATGCCTTTGCTTTGAGGAATGAATGGATCAATTGGGAATTTTAAAGGGAAATCAATCAATGAACCAACGAGCAGAATCAATGTCCGCTTAACGAATTTCGCATTTGAAGGGGAATCCATTTCAATGGTAGCAGAGATTAAGTCAAGACTTCTTTTTGCATGCAGGGACCATTTGATTTTCAGTTTTGTCATTTCAAATCTTTTAGGATATCTTCGTGAGGAATGAAGATCCCTTCTTTGACTTCGTGGCTTATGGATTCAATATGAGCTACATATTGTTTTTTAGACAAAAGTTTTCCGGTTGAGGTGATGACTAATGCTTTGTTATTTAAATTTTTTAATAACCTGCTGATAAAGCTTTCTTTCTCCACTTCTGGCAGACTTAAAAAGGCTGAGTAACATAGTTCTGCGGTGAGTTCTGAATTTTCAAGTTTAATATTATGTGAGCTCATTTCATCTAATTCTTTAATTCTATAACATATTGGTCTTGTAAAAATAAGTAATTATTTACCATGGCGCTTAGGCCTAATAATATTCTTTTGAAAATGGCAGTTGTAATATTTAATCATTGTAAAATGACAACAGGATTGATTCCAGCAACTTGGAGGCTTCGGCTGATTTAAGGTCGAAATTGTTGAGGATGATGGCGAAGAGAATTGTTTTTTTGTTTTTGGTTTTCATCATTCCGGCGATACTCCTGACCCGTGCCATGGAACCGGTTTTTGCCGTGACATTTTTTTCAAGCGGTGTTCCTTTAAATGAATGACGAAGCGTGCCATCCACTCCGGCAATTGGTAAAGCATTGAAGAAGATTGTTCTGAACTTGCAATCATACATCAATTTCATCGTTTCGACAAGGGTTTTGGACGTTAGTGCATTGCTCCTGGAGAGACCGCTGCCATCTTCGGGGAAGAATCCATTGATATCGATTCCTTTGTCCTGACAAAACCGTTTATAGGCTTCAAGGCCCTTTGCAACAGTTGGTTCGCCGGAGCTTTTGCGTCCAATTTCGCATAAAAGGTGTTCGGCATATAAATTGAGACTCTCCTTGTTGAGCGGTATGATCAGCTCTTCCAATGGAGGAGACAACTGCAGACCGAGCAAGGTACAGTTTTGATTATCACCAGACTCCGCTTTGGCAACAATTCCTGAAATCTCAATGCCTGCCTCTTTCAGCTTTTTTACAAATGTCAGTCCGGCTGCTAGTGGTGGATCCGGCATGGCGGCTTTGACCACAAAATCGTTCTCTCCTGCGGGGATTGTTCCCCGGATGGATTGTTGTGCCGAACCTGGTGCCCCGTACACAATGGTATTGTCACCGGCTTCAGCGGATGCGAAGACCAGGTTTTCAAGATTGAGATCTTTTATCTCAGGATCGATGTATTTGATGGTTGCTTTCGACCCCGGGGTTTTGGAGGAAGAGAAATGGATGCTGTAAAGATTGTCTCCAAACGTCAGGGCCGAGACGCCTGCACCATAATAATTGCCTATATCTTCCCATCCCCAATCACCCGGAATCGAGGCGTGTGGCAAGGCTGAGAGATCGAGTAAAAGGTTGCCATTGATCTTTTTGATGCCTCTCTTTTTTAATTCACCGATCCAGTTTTCAAAGCAATTGCTGTAGTGGTCTTCGAAAAATGAAGAGTAGAAGGCCGGGTCGCCTCCTCCTTTCAGGATAAGATTTCCGATCAGGATATTATTTTGAAGGTTTATGCTTCCGGTATAGGACAGAGTCGTCGAAAAGGTATAGTCCGGACCTAGCAGCTCCAAGGCAACTGCGCTGGTAAACAGTTTCATAACACTGGCTGTGGAAAGGCTTTTCTGAGAAGTTTCTACAATCTTGCTACCTGTATTGGCATCTACTGCGTATATGCTGTATGAGGCTGTTTTTAATTTCTCGGTATTGAAAAAATGGTCGGAAGGGTTTTGTTGCGCATTGATAACCTGCAAAGCGTTGAAAAATAAAAGTATGAACAGCAAATATTTCTTCATTTTACCGATTTTGAGAATTGTTTTTGCAAAGATAGATATCCGCGTCAGCGTAGGAAATTTCAGAACCAATAACCCAGCGAAAGGAATGGAACGACATTCTTCTCCAAACTTGACAGACTCATGTTGAATTCCAGTGGACCAACTGCACTGTCATAAGCCGCGTTCAGCCCAAAGCCATAAATGGTCTTCTGATTGGTCAAAAAGAGCCTGTCTTCGCTGTACATTCCGAAATCGCCGGTCAGAGAGATGTAAATCTTTTCCCACATTCTCAATCGTGCTTCAAGCCTGGCGGTACCTACGCTGGCAGTATTGATCTCCATCCTGCGCAATCCGTTAAATGGGACATTGTTCTCCATGTAATCGGTCTGTTGTACCCCGCCCAAAAAAGTTCTGTGGAAGTAGGATTCATTGTCACCAAAAACCAATCTGCTGTTAATGGTATAGAGAAGTGTAATTCGATCAGACACTGAGCGTGCTCTTTTGAAGAAAAAGTCGCCGAGTAAGACTGGAGTTAAAGTTCCATTGTTGAGCAAAAGTTTGGCTCCGCCGCTTATATTGGTGCCTTTTGTCGGGAAATAAATTTTGTTCAGACGACTGTGTTCAATCTTGGCAAAAACATTGAAATAGACTTTGTTTTTGATGCGGTAACTGCTGGTATCTCCGATGGCAGACGTTAACTTATAGGCGTCAATCGAAGTACCAAGGGTAAAACGGGTGGCATCGGTGATAAAGGAGTGCCCGGCCAGCTTCAGGTTGACCAGTGACATGTCAATTTCTGCAGTTTTCTTTCCTGTCCTGTATCTGTAAAACCGATCCGAAACATACATTAGTTTTGAGTAAAATCCTGGTCTCCACCCCCTGTCGATAGAGTATTGTCCGGCAAACATGGGGAATTGGGATAATTTGGCATCCATTGAGAACCGGGATCCGAAGAAATTCTGGTTTCTCAAGGTAACGTTTACAAGCATAGCCGCTTTCATTTCTGAATCATAATGCAATCCTGCATTAATCTTGTTGTTTTTCCGCTCTTTTACCTCCACTTTGAGCGTTTTCTTTATACTTCCAACAAGTTGATAATTAACATATTCATAATTTCCTGTAGAATAGAGCCTCGAAATGCCATTTTTGAGGTGGTCAAGTGTGACATGCTGATCGCGCTTAATCCCTATCTGACCCAGATAAAAGGCAATTTTGGCCCTGTCGGTACCTGTCACTTCTATCTGGCTGATAACCATCGTAGTATCCTTGTTAATAAAACGATGAAGTGTCCTGGGTTTGGCCTCCACACCAAGTGAATCTCTTAATCGGATCAGTTGCGGCAATACCCTTCTTGCCGCATCCTCTCCTCTTTTAATCAAGGCCTCGGCAGATTCGGCGCTAAAACTGGCAGCAGAATAACCATGGATGTATGGACGGATATAAATATCAACCTCTTTGGCATTTTTCTTGCTTCTTTGCTGCCCCATAAAGTTTATCATCTGAGAGACAACTTGTGAAATGCCTTTAATATCCTCATTGGTCATTAAACTGTCCATAATATCCACGCCAATTATCTTGTCTGCCCCCATTTCTATACACCTGTCGACCGGATAGTTGTTGACAATTCCGCCATCTACCAGCATTTGGCCATTGATTTCGGTGGAGGTGAAGGCAACCGGGATCGACATGCTGGCGCGTAAGGCTTTGGCAAGGTATCCTTTGTCCAAAACCACCTCCTGACCGTTGGTCAAATCGGTTGCAATACAAAGGAATGGAATCGGTAATTTGGAAAAATCAAACACATCATGATAACCAATAGTCAGGTATGAGAGGAGCTCCATGGCATTCTGGCCATTGAGGATGCCATTGGATAAGGCAAGCTTTTTCTCTTCGAACGGGAAACGAACATTGTAACGCGACTCATCCAACTGGTCGAAAGGGGTAATAAATTCCGGTTTATATTCATTACTCAGCAGACTGTTCCAATCCTGGCTTTTAACAAGCTTCTCAAGCGTAGCCGCATCATATCCACAGGCATACAATCCTCCGACTATGGCGCCAATGCTTGTTCCTGCAATATAATCAATGGGAATCTTTGCTTCTTCCAATACTTTCAATACCCCGACATGGGCAAAACCCTTTGCTCCGCCACCGGATAGCACTAAGCCAATTTTGGGACGCCGGCTATGGGGTTGCGCCAAGGCCAGCAACGACAAACTGAGTAATAAAAACGTGATCACTGACCTTTTCATCTCCTAAAGCTAATTAAATCATGAACATAACACCTAATTAAACGAATTTCCTTCAAAAAATATTTTTTTTAATCTTAAATTAAGGGTAAATTTTACCATGGCTGTCTTGACTGTAGTAATGCCTGAAAAGCGATTGGGCTCAAACGTATAGGTTGAATAGAGCAGTTTTATGAAGTATAAGCTTAAACAATCAATTTTCCGGTAAAACAAGGGCTCATCATCGTCCAATTTAATACTTTTCAAAATGAAAACTCAAATTAATTTCCGGTTTGGTCATCCCCTTCAGTTCATGATTCTCTTGCTGATCGTTTTATGGTCTAGCGGCCTGAGGGCTGCGGACAGGTTGAAAAATGTTCCGGATTCACTTAATTACGTGCAATACAAAGGCTTTGTGATTGACATGGAATCCAGAAAATCATTGGGTTTTGCTACGCTGACACTGGAAGGGACCAACCTCTCCACGGTTGCCAACAGCGACGGAGAATTTTCATTTAAGGTTCCCGTTTTAAAGACGGAGGGAAATGTCATCGTTTCTTACCTTGGCCACAAGGATAAAGTTATACCGCTTTCTTCCATGAAACCGGATAAGAACAAGATAGAGCTTGAACTGCTCACAATTACGCTCAGTACGATTAATGTCCATCCAAAAGATCCGGATTTGCTCATGCGTTCAATTATGAACCGAAGGGCTGAAAATTTCAGTAACGATCAAAATAAAATGATTGTTTTCTACCGTGAGACGATCAAAAAGAACAAAACGTATGTCTCCTTGTCGGAAGCAGTGCTTGATCTTTACAAACAACCGTGCCTGTCTGCGAGAGCCGATCAGATAGAGCTTTCCAAAGGGAGAAAAAACACCGATTACACCAGGTTGGATACCATTACCTTTAAGCTGCAAGGCGGTCCTTACACCTCGGTGATGCTGGATATCATGAAAAATCCCGAAATGGTCTTTACCGAAGACATGATGGGGAACTATGAATTCACCATCGAAAATGTCTCTAAAATAGGAGAGAGATTGATGTATGTCATCGATTTCAAGCAAAGGGAATTTGTCAAAGAGCCACTCTATTATGGTAAATTGTACGTAGATACTGAATCGCTGGCCATCATAAGTGCCACCTTTAGTCTCAATGTCACCGACAAATATGCTGCCTCCGACCTGTTTATCCGAAAGAAACCCATGGGAGCCAAAGTTTATCCAACAGAGGCCACATACCAGGTTAACTATCGTGAAAAGGACGGGAAATGGTTTTTTGGTTATTCAAGAGCGGAGATTGTCTTCAAAATTGAATGGAAGAAACGACTCTTCAATACGCATTATGCCAGTACCATCGAAATGGCTGTTACCGACTGGACAAAAAGTCCGGTGAAAAATGCCAAACCTAATGATCGCTTGAAGTCTTATGTCGTCATGATGGATGAGGTGTCAGGATTTGCTGATCCCGAGTTCTGGGGGGTATACAATGTAATTGAACCCGAAAAGCCAATTGAGCAGGCAATCAAAAAAATTCAGCGAAGGATGAAGAACAATTAAACTCGCTTTAGACAAATTAATATTAGACGGGGTGATTTTTAGTCACCCCGTCTGTCGTTTGTATTTTTCCAAAACAGACAACATGATTTTTACATTAACATTTTGACCCGAAATGAAGTGTTTGCTGAATTTTCTGACAGTTTCATTAACTTCGTGCTGTTTTTATTTAAAATATAGTTATCATTCAGGTAACGAACAGATTGTATCACTTAATTATCACACAAAATGTTAATAAGCAAAGTCCTGGGAAGAGAAATTCTGGATTCACGCGGTAACCCTACCGTGGAAGTTGAAGTAACCCTTGAAAGCGGTTTTGTTGGACGTGCTGCTGTGCCATCAGGAGCGTCAACCGGAGAAAACGAGGCCATCGAGCTTCGCGACGGCGACAAGAAAAGATATCTTGGCAAAGGCGTATTGAAGGCGGTCGAAAATGTCAATACACACATAGCAGATGCGGTGGTCGGAATGAGTGCGTTGAACCAGGTTGCGCTTGACCATGCACTGATTGCACTTGACGGAACGAAAACAAAATCCAAACTGGGTGCCAACGCCATTCTGGGTGTATCCCTCGCTGTAGCCAAAGCTGCTGCTGCTTACCTCGAGATGCCGCTTTACCGTTACATCGGCGGTGTCAACGCAAGAGTACTGCCGGTCCCGATGATGAACATTATCAATGGTGGATCGCACTCAGATGCCCCCATTGCTTTCCAGGAATTTATGATCCGCCCCATTGGCGCCACCTCTTTCCGCGAAGCTTTGAGAATGGGTGCCGAAGTTTTCCATAGCCTCAAAAAAGTATTGCACGACCGCAACCTCAGCACCGCTGTTGGCGACGAAGGTGGTTTTGCCCCAAAACTGGATGGCACCGAAGATGCCCTGAACAGCATCATCCTGGCTATCAAAAATGCAGGATACAAACCCGGCCGCGCCGAAGAAGGCGGAGAAATTTCTATCGGACTTGACTGTGCCGCTTCCGAGTTTTACAAAGATGGCATTTACAACTATGCCAAATTTGAAGGCGCCAATGGTGCAAAACGCACAAACGTTGAGCAGGTCGAATTTTTGGCTTCATTGGTTGCCAATTTCCCGATCGACTCTATCGAAGACGGTTGTTCTGAGAACGACTGGGACGGTTGGGTACTGCTGACTGAGAAAATCGGTGAGAAATGCCAGCTCGTGGGTGACGACTTGTTTGTGACCAATGTCGAATATCTGAAAAAAGGTATTGAGCTAGGTGCTGCCAACTCTATCCTGATCAAGGTGAACCAAATCGGAACACTGACCGAAACGCTTGATGCCATCGATATGGCACATCGTGCAGGTTACACCAGTGTTACCTCCCACCGTTCGGGTGAAACAGAAGATGCCACGATCGCTGATATTTCTGTTGCCACCAACGCCGGACAAATCAAGACCGGATCGCTGAGCCGTTCTGACAGGATGGCCAAGTACAACCAACTGCTTCGCATCGAAGAAGAATTGGGTGCTTCGGCAGTTTATGGCTACAAGAAAGTTGTGAAAGCATAATTTTATACCTGATATAAATTAAAATGGGCGCCTTTCGGGTGCCCATTTTTTATTTTATCGGTTGTCGGCTCTCCCGGGATATAAATCATGCTCCCGCAGCCGGTGTTCTGCCATCTGCTCAAATTTAGTGCCGGGCCTGCCGTAGTTGCACCATGGGTCAATGCTGATCCCACCACGTGGCGTGAATTTTCCCCATATTTCGATGTATCTGGGATCCATCAACCTGATCAGGTCCTTCATGATGATGTTGACACAGTCTTCGTGGAAACCACCATGGTTGCGAAAACTGAAGAGGTACAGCTTCAAGCTTTTGCTCTCAACCATTTTTATGTCCGGGATGTAGGAGATATAAATTGTGGCGAAATCCGGCTGACCGGTAATCGGACACAGCGAGGTGAATTCCGGACAATTGAATTTCACCCAGTAATCGTTGCCGGGATGCCGGTTCTCAAATGCCTCGAGCACTTCCGGGTTGTATTTGAATCCATAGGCTGTTAACTTGCCCAGACTATTCAGTTCGTCCATTTTCTTTTGATATTAAGTATTTTACCAATCCTCTGTTTCTAAGATTGCAGGAAGGACAACTGCCGCAACCTACCCCTGAAATGCCATGATAGCAGGTAATCGTCTGATTCCTCACCAGATCAAAGACACCCAGTTCGTCGGCCATATGCCATATTTCAGATTTATCGAGCCACATCAGCGGGGTGTGAATGTGGTAGTCAAAATCCATCGATAGATTAAGCGTCAGATTGAGCGACAGAATAAATTCATTACGGCAATCCGGGTAGCCGCTGTAATCCGACTGGCCAACTCCCGTAACCAGATTTTTAATACCATTTGCCTTGGCGAAAATGGCTGCATAGGTAAGGAAAAGCATATTTCTACCTTCGACCAGTGTGTTGGGCGGGCGGTGATCAGGCTGATCAGACTCTACCTCCATGCCTTTGTCGGTCAAAGCGTTGTGGGAGACACCACTCAGCAAATCCAACGGATAAATATGAATCGGCACACCTGCAGCTTCTGCAATCTGTTTTGCAGCGGTCAGCTCGACCACATGTCGTTGGCCATAATTATAGGCGATGGCCGACACCTGATCAAAATGCTTTTTTGCCCAGAACAGACAGGTCGTTGAATCCTGTCCGCCCGAAAAAACCACCAATGCTGAGGAATTTGCCATCAGACCTGATTGATTAAAAACGGATTGTACGAAACTGACTTGTCATAAATATCAGATCCCTCTACTTTTTTGACCCATTTTACGACGAGAATGGTTAGCGGTAAAATGATGATTTCATACACGGTTTTCAGACATGCTTGGGTCAGGATCATGATGAGCAAAGCTTTAAACGGAAGATTGCCGGCAAATGCGATGAGTATGAAAATCATGGAATCAGCAGTTTCCCCGACCAGGGTCGAAAGAATGGCCCTTACCGAGAAATTTTTTCCCTTCATTAGTACCTTGACTTTACTCATCACAATCGCGTTCAGGAATGAACCGGTGAGATAGGCCATCAGGCTGGCAGCCACGATGCGCGGTGTGCTGCCCAGAATCGTACTGAAAGCCTCCTGGTTGTGCCAGAAAGGTGCTGCCGGCAATGCGTTAGCCAGGCTGAAGAACAATACTGCCAACAGGTTGACGGCAAAGCCGGACCAGATAATTAGCCGGGCCTTCCGGTATCCCCAAACCTCCACGATCACATCATTGATAATGTAGGCAATGGGAAAAATCAGGACACCGGCCGGTGCGGCCCAGGTGCCAATTAATATGATTTTTGTTGCTAAGATATTGGATATCAACAAACAAATTGCGAACAGGATGCCTGCAAGCATAAATAGAACGGAAACGGATCTTTTCATTTTACTTGTTTTTTACGTGGTGTTCAAGCACACGGAGTGAGTGACTCAATCAGGCTGCGAAGGTAAAGACAAATTCGGGAAACTCCTAATTGTAAGACTCGCCGATCAATATTGAGTACTTAAATGTTCAAAAAGAAGGATACCTACCGGCTTAGTCTTAATTTTTAACCTATTTTTAGAAAAAAATTTCAAATTCCGGGAGTTCACCTGATTTGTAACCTGTATTTTTTGGTTATAATGATATTCAATACGATATACTAACGATTAAAATTTCTCAATGAATGCACTATTAGGGGTTATTTTTCACTCGATCGGCGGATTCGCTTCAGGAAGTTTTTACATGCCATTCAGCAAGGTAAAGGGTTGGGCATGGGAGAGTTATTGGATCATCGGAGGCCTTTTCTCGTGGCTGATTGTTCCTCCACTCGCGGCCTGGATGACCATTCCCGGTTTCGGTCACATCATCGGTTCCACATCCATCAACATCCTTACAATCACTTACCTGATGGGTCTTCTCTGGGGTATTGGCGGACTCACCTACGGTCTGGGAGTCAGGTATCTTGGCATGTCGCTGGGTAACTCAGTGGTTTTGGGATTCTGCTCTGCATTCGGAGCCCTGATACCACCAATTTACTATGCAATCAACCCAACTGCGGGGAAAATTTCTTTCATCCACATGTTAGGGAATCCGGGTGGAAGGTTGGTTCTTCTGGGGGTGCTTGTATGTCTTGCAGGTATTGCAATCACCGGAAAAGCCGGCTGGAAAAAGGAGAAAGAGCTCACTCCCGAACAAACGAAAGCAAGTGTTCTGGAGTTTAGCCTGGTGAAGGGGTTGATCATTGCTGTCATATCCGGTATCCTGAGTTCATTTTTCAATTTCGGCATCGAAGCCGGAAAATCGATGGCTGTAATTGCCAATGAAGCATGGAAAGTTGCCAATCCAAATCAGGGGGAATTTCTTTTCCAAAACAATGTGATTTTCGTTGTTATCCTTTGGGGAGGTCTCACCACCAACCTGATCTGGACCACCATCCTGAATTTCAAAAATAAGACGTACAGTAATTTCACAGATATTAAAAAGCCCCTTCTTAATAACTATTTCTTCGCTGCACTGGCCGGTACCACATGGTTTCTGCAGTTCTTTTTTTACGGAATGGGCGAAAGCAAGCTGGGAAACGGCGCCAGCTCCTGGATCCTGCACATGTCGACCATTATCCTGACTGCCAACATGTGGGGACTTTACAACAAAGAGTGGAAAGGCGTTTCATCCAAGACATTCCGCACTTTTGTGGCAGGAATCGCGGTGATACTTTTGTCGGTGGTCATTGTTGCATTCGGAAACTCATCCCTATTTAAGGACTGAAGAAATTTTCGATTTTGGATTTTGGATTTTCGATTGGAATCGCAGGGTTTTGATCTGGAATGGAAAGAAATTAAAAATTAAACCTTTAAACGATAGAAAAATGAGAGAAGATATGATCCGGCAATCTTATGCCACGGCAAAGGAGATTTATGGCTCCATTGGCGTAGATACTGATGAGGTATTGAAAAAATTGGATGAGATCAGCATTAGCTTGCACTGCTGGCAGACAGATGATGTCGGGGGTTTTGAAACGCCTGATGCAGCCCTTTCCGGCGGTGGTATCCAGGCTACCGGAAATTATCCCGGTAAGGCAAGAAACATTGGCCAGGTTCGCGCCGACCTCGAAAAAGTTCTTTCCCTCCTACCCGGGAAACAGCGTCTCAACCTGCATGCCATTTACGGCGATTTTGGGGGCGAGATGATTGACCGCGACCAGATTGAAGTGAAGCACTTCCAAAGCTGGATCGACTGGTGCAAGAAACTGGGGATTGGCATGGACTTCAATGCCTCCTGTTTTTCCCACCCGCGCGCAGCCGATGGTTTTACCCTCTCGAGCAAAAACGAAGAGAACCGCCAATTCTGGGTGGAGCACCTCAGACGTTGCCGGGCTATTTCGGCCGAAATAGGGAAGCAGCTGGGCTCACCTTGCGTCCACAATACCTGGATTCCGGATGGTTCGAAGGATACGCCGATCGACCGCAACGGCCACCGTGCACTGTTGAAAAAATCCCTCGATGAGGCCATGGCGGTTGACTATCCAAAAAGCCGGATGAAAGATGCCGTTGAGAGCAAACTTTTTGGCATCGGTGCAGAATCCATGACGGTGGGGTCTCACGATTTCTATCTTGGTTACGCCATTGCCAACCAAAAGCTGATCTGTCTCGATAACGGTCATTTTCACCCAACAGAACAAGTCGGGGATAAAATATCTGCCTGCCTACAGTTCATGGACGAGGTTTTGCTGCACGTCACCCGTCCGATTCGCTGGGATTCCGACCATGTGGTCACCCTGAATGAAGACCTTCAGCTGATTGCCCACGAAATCGTGCGCAACAATTTCCAGAGTCGTGTTAACGTCGGTCTCGATTTCTTCGATGCTTCCATCAACAGGATTGGGGCATATGTGATAGGAGCACGTTCTACCAGGAAGGCTTTCCTGATCGCATTGCTCGAACCCACAAAACTCCTTCTTGAACTTGAAGAAAATGGCATGAATTTCGAGCGCCTGGCTTATCTTGAGGAGCAGAAAACCATGCCTATTGGTGCCGTGTGGGCTTACTACCTCTTAAAATCCGGGGTACCTGTAGGGCCGGACTATGTGGAGGAGATCCGGAAATATGAGAGAGATGTACTTTCCAAAAGGTAAATTAAGGCTAAAGGCTAAAGGTTAAAGGCTAAAGGGAGAACGCTCTTATCTTGAATTGAAGCATTAGTAGAAAGTAAGATTGCTTATTCCAACAAGCACAAAGCACGGGGCTCCCTTTAGCCTTTAACCTTTAGCCTTTAGCCTTGATCGAAAAATAGCTTGAATTTCTAAACACAGACAAAACATAAATGAACAAAGCTTTATTAGACCTCGTTCGCATTTCCCGTCTCTTTGGTGGCGATCCCTCCTTCGTTATTGCCGGTGGCGGAAATACCTCCTATAAAAACGAGGAGAAGATCTGGATCAAAGCCAGCGGCATCTCCCTGGCCACCATCGATGAGAACGGATTTGTCTCTCTTTCGAGGGAAAAGCTCAGGGATATTTCCACTAAGCAATATAGCGCTGATCCGCTTCTGCGTGAAAATGAGGTGAAGGCCGACCTGCACGAGGCCATCGTATCTCCCAAAAATTTGAGGCCTTCGGTCGAAACATCCCTGCATGATCTGATTAACTACAGCTATGTGGTTCACACGCATCCAACGATAGTGAATGCGCTGATGTGTTCCCAAACGGCGGAAGAAAGTTGTATAGCATTGTTTGGAGAGAAGGTTCTATTTGTACCCTATACCGATCCGGGCTACATCCTTTTTACGGTCGTAGCACGTGGGATAACGGAATTTTCGGACAGACATGGTTCTCACCCGAAAATTATTTTTCTTGAAAATCATGGTGTGTTTGTAGGAGCAGATACCACTGAGGAGATCGAAGCTATCTACGCCGAACTGATGTTAGTTATATCGGTGAAATTGAGCCTTCAACTTCCGGGTACGGATAGAAAACCTCTCACCTCAGCCTTAATTGACCATGTTGAAAAGTTACATCCGGGTTTTGCCGGTTATTCTGCCATTGGAATGATTAGCGATTTGACAAACCTGTTTTTGCACAGTGAGGAGACTTTTGGTAAAGCAAATAAATCTTTTACGCCGGATGATATAGTGTATTGTAAAGCTCACTATCTTTATATCCCCGAACAACAAAATGATGTCGAATTGATGGCTAAGGCGGCTCGGGAAGTTAAAGCCTATCTGGGAAAATATGGATACCTTCCCAAGGTACTTGCGATACAAAACCTGGGTGTGATTGCCATAGAGGAAAGCCGGAAATCGGCCATTAATGTGTTGGATGTGTACGAAAACATCCTGAAAATCAGTTTTTATACGGATAGTTTTGGAGGTCCTAAATTTATGAACGATCAACAAATTGCATTTATCGACAATTGGGAAGTTGAAAACTATCGTAGGAAAATTGCGAAATCCTGATAATTCCTTGTAGAACCAAATACTTAAAACAATAAAATTATGCTTTACAAAAAAGTTCTTCCTGCCTTATTGGTTCTTACTTTCCTTGTTTATTTCATCGCCTCTTACAAAGGTCCTGAATCGGGCGTGGTGACCAAAATCGACAGCAGCAATCTGGATAAATTCTGGAGAACGAAGGAGGTAAAAATGGAGGAGGGTCAATTTAAACTGGCAAGGAACAGCGCATCCATTACTTCAAGGTTCAGACTGCGTAATTTTGAACTGTATTTCCGAATGAAAACGACCAATGGAGCCGTGGGCCAACTGAATTTTGCCACATCCAAAAGTTATGATGCAAGTAGTTTCAGAGGGTATTCGGTGATCATCAACAACAGTGATTATAGTACAGGGAATGCCCAAAGGACGGGTAGTCTGACCAAGATTCGAAACAATTTTGTGCGAACGGCGGAGGATAATGAATGGTTTGATTTGAATATCTCTGTGGATGGAAACCATATTGAGGTTTCAGTGAACGGTAAATTAATCAGCGAATATACGGAACCTCAAAATCCCAAAAGGATAGAACACCTGACGGGGATGGTACTATCCCGAAGTTTTATCTCCCTGAGAAAAGGGAATGACCAGGGCGAAATTGTGGTGGCAGAGATGAAGATAAAACCAAATACAGGTAAGAGTAGTCGCGCCCTCCTGGCAGTTAAATCAGATACGTTATCGGATGTTATAGATAGTCTTAACCAGCGTGAATTTCCGCTTATAGATTTTCATGTGCACCTCAAAGGCGGACTCACCATGGATCAGGCCTGCCAGCATGCCAGAGCCAATGGACTCTGCTATGGCGTAGCCGCCAACTGCGGACTCAAATTCCCTGTCACCAGCGATTCGACACTTAATAGTTATCTGAGCAGCATCAAAAAGGAACCCGTCTTCAAAGCCATGCAATGCGAAGGCCGCGAGTGGGTGACACTCTTCACGCCACAAGCAGTGGCCGGTTTCGACTATATTTTTACCGATGCCATGACCTGGACCGACCACAAGGGACGCAGGATGCGCCTCTGGATGCCGGACGAAACATTTGTCGATAACGATCAGCAATTTATGGATATGCTGGTTGGAAAAATTGAGGCCATTATGGAGGGCGAGCCGGTCGATATTTATGTCAATCCGACCTTCCTTCCGGCTCAGCTCGCGCCACGTTATGATGAACTTTGGACCCCTGAGCGAATGGACAAGGTCGTCAATGTGCTGATGAGAAATCAGGTGGCCCTGGAAATCAATGCCCGATACAAGATTCCGAGCATCGCCTTCATCAAAAAAGCCAAGGCTGCAGGCGTGAAGTTCTCTTTTGGAACCAACAATGTCAAAAATGACGATCTCTACCGGTTGGAGTATGGCTTGAAGGTGATCAAAGAGGTTGGCTTGACTGCGAACGACATCTTCATGCCCCGGGCAAAAGGAGAGCGGAAAATTTTGAAGAAAGGCTTGCCGGCGAAGGTGACAGGATAGGGAAAGGACCGGGAGACCGGGGGACCAGGGGACTGGGAGACCGGGGACTGGGAGACCGGAGGACCAGGGGACTGGTTCTCAGTGTGACTCGGTGCAGCTCGGTGTTTCTCTGTGATGGTTCTTTAAGCCATAATATTGCCAACAACATTAATCCAAAATCGAAAATCGAAAATCAAAAATTATTTTCTTAGTCACAAATCTTAAAAACTCACAATATGTTTGCCAAGGAAATTTATATCCAAAGAAGAGCCATCCTTCGTCAGAAAATCGGATCCGGACTGATCCTGATACCGGGAAACCGGGAGTCGCCCATGAATTATACCGACAATACCTACCATTTCAGGCAGGACAGCACTTTTCTTTATTTCTTTGGCCTCGAC
>JANYJT010000004.1 GCA_025358395.1 Bacteroidia bacterium | reverse complement strand
TGGAGTCCAAATCCTGTCTGGCAGGTCAAAGGTGCCTTCCATCATCTGTTTACAAACGTTGGAAGTGTTGACTATCCTGGTAATCTTGGGCTCATCGCGCTCGCTGCCAATGTAAGCAGGTTCAATTTTGAGGCGAATACCTCCCTATTAAAAGCAGCTTCAGTCAAGACCATACAAATGGGATTACAGGCGGGTGTCATTTTGCCCGGCAAAACAGAAATCTACCTAAAAGGATCTGCCGTAGGGATCATAGAAAGCGGCGCATTCAGAACCATCTATGCACAGACGGCCGGATTGAAATGCACTAAAAACTTGTGGGCGGAGGGCAACATTACGCTGGGAAATCTGAATAATTACAATACCCAAAACTCCCTGTATATATACAATTCGGCTGACCCATCCGTTTTCAGGACAGGATTTTCACTGATCTATTTTATGGGGAAACATCTTTCAATATTGGGCAATTTTACTTTCGATCAACAACAATATACCAACAATGCAGTTAAAAATAATTATAATCAATATTCATATTCAGGAGGATTAAAATGGAAACTTTAAAAAAAACATGGATGATAGCTGCATTCGTATTGCTGGCTGTTTCAATTCAAGCACAAAATATAACAGAGTTGCAATCTGCATTCAGCGAGAGTTATATTGCAGAAAATCAAAAAAACTATGAGTTAGCCATTACCAAGATGAAACCCATCTATAAGGAGAACGACTACATTTCGAACATTCGCCTTGGATGGCTCAATTACCTATCTAAAAAATACAGTGAGTCGATTACCAATTACAAAAAAGCGATTGAACTTAAACCATATGCCATAGAGGCTCGTCTGGGTTGTGTTAAACCACTCAGCGCCATTGAAAATTGGGAAAAGGTAAAAGAGCAATACCTCGAAATCCTCAAGATCGATCCGTTAAATACGACAGCCAACTACTGGCTGGGAGTAATTTATTTCAACAAAAAGGATTATAAAACAGCAATCAATCTCTTTGAAAAAATCGTCAATTTATATCCTTTGGATTATGATTCGGTAATCATGCTTGCCTGGGCCAAGATAAACAACAACAACCATGCGGATGCAAAATTATTGTTTCAACAAGCACTCATCATCCGACCCAGTGACAGTTCGGCACAAAGCGGCCTGCAATTAATTAGCAAATGGCTGGAAGTCAACCTGAAGGCTCCCATCAAATAATTCTTTCAGCACCTAGGATAAATCTCCTTTTCATGACCGTTTTATGGATTGAAAAAGTATGTGCTTTCAGGCAGGAGAACTCTTCTGCCTGGTTTTTTGAAATAATGTGAGAATTTGAGCAGTTTTTTGAAAATTATCTTTTACTTTCACGGTTTGTAAAAACTAACTTTTCTTGAGTTTTTCATCCAAACTATGCCCAAATGATTAATAATGTACGAACCTTCTTGCTGGCCTTGCCTTTTCTTGCAGTTGGCGTAAATCTTCAAGCGCAAAATGGCATTACTTTTAACAAGTACAAAACCAATTCCGAAGTTCAAAAAACGCTGACTGAATTACAGCAAAAGTCTCCAACCAGAACCATTCTCCACAAAATTGCCGAAAGTCCGGGAGGGGAACCCATCTATGTTTTGGAAATCGGTAAAGAGCTTAAGAATGTCCCTGCTATCTTTGTTGGGGCAAATTTCGAAGGTAAAACACCGCTTTCTACAGAAGGAGCGCTTTACCTGGCAAAGATGTTACTTGATTCGGCCAATTACACCCAAAGGGTGAAATGGATGATTTTACCTTTGCCCAACCCTGATGCCACGACGGGATATTTCTCCACCGTAAAATGGGAACGTACAGTGAACGATGCTGTTGTCAATGATGACAAGGACGATCAGATCAATGAAGATGGTCCGGATGACCTGAACGGCGATGGCTTGATCACCAAAATAAGAGTGGAAGATCCAGAGGGAACCTATATAATTTCAGGCAAAGACTCCCGTATCATGGTCAAGGCAGATCCTGCCAAAGGAGAAAGGGGAAAGTACAAACTCTATCAGGAAGGACTCGACAATGATGGTGATGGCGAGATCAACGAAGATGGCCCGGGAGGGATCAATGTTGGGATCAACTTTCCGCACCTGTTTAAATCCAATGCAAAAGAGACCGGATTATGGCCTGGAGAGGCACCTGAAGCATACGGAACCATGAGCTTTATATTTAGTCATCCTGAGATTGCCATGGTATATACACTGGGAACCTCTGATTTCTGTATGGCACCTCCGCGCGGAGGACGTAAGGGAGGCACAAATATGGAAAGTCTCAAGGTACCGGCACGCTATGCCGCCCGTATTGGAGCCGATCCGGAAAAAACTTACTCCATGACCGAAGTGGTTGAGATGTTCAAGGCTGCCATGCCCAGCCGTGGCGGACGGGAAATGAATGCGGAGACTGTATCTGATTTCTTGGGACTGGGTGCTGCCGTTAATCCGCTGGAGGATGATCTCAAATTTTATACTGATTTCTCCGACAAATACAAAGCCTATTTGAAAGCCAAAGGAGGCTCAATTGACAGAATAGCTGCCGACCCTGACAAAGATGGTTCGTTTGAACTATGGGCCTATTACCATCTTGGGGTTCCCTCTTTCAGCATGAATCTTTTCACTCCACCAAAGTCTGCAGATCAAAAACCGAAGGAGGCAGGAACAAGAGATGCTGGTTCGAGAGAAATGGGAGCTAGAGAATCTACCGCCAGATCTGCTGATTCTGATGATACAGAAAAAACAATTCTCGCTTACATTGACAATAAACTGAAAGGGACCGGATTTGTGAAGTGGCAACCCTTTAACCATCCTACTTTGGGGAAGGTTGAGATTGGTGGTATTGCACCTTTTGTCACCTCCACACCCCCTGCTGTGCAAATCGATTCCTTATGCAAAGTTCAGCTTCCATGGTTATTACAACTCTCCAAAAAACTACCTGATCTGCAATTGATGAAAGAGGTAGTTACAGATTTGGGAGCCGGGGTTTACAAACTTGAATTGTATGTCGAAAACAAGGGTATTCTTCCCTATCCAACTGCTATGGGAGCAAAAAATAAGCAGCCGGCTCCTGTAGTGGTAATTCTTGAGGGTGAAAATCTTGAAATCCTGGAAGGATACAAACGAACACCAATGGGAGATATTGGGGGCAATCAGGTAAAAAAACTTACCTGGACTATTAAGACAGATAAAAAAATGATTAAGGCACACATCGAATCACCACTATTCGATGCGACTGTTAAACAAATTAAGATTGGAGGTTAATCATGAGAATATTTTTCACCTGGCTGGCAATTTGCTTATTGACCTTCACGGTAGTAGCCGAAAACAAATCAAAAATTGAAGTACCATTAAGGTTTGATCGATATTATACCTATAGTGATGTCGTTGAAGCACTTAAGCTTCTACACTCGACCTATCCTTTGATGACAAAACTTGATATTGTTGGAAAAAGTGAGGAAGGCCGGGAGATATACGCCCTTACCATCAACAATTCAAAAACCGGTGAAGCACTAACTAAACCGGGTGTATATGTTGATGGAAATATTCACGGCAATGAAATACAGGCCGGCGAAGTGTGTCTCTATTTTGCCAACCTTCTCCTGACAAAATATGGAGAGAACGATAAGATTACCAAAGTAGTTGACAAAAACGCCTATTATATTATACCTGTCGTGAATGTTGATGGGAGGTACCATTTTTTTGCAGATGCCCAAACTTCCAGTTCCGATCGTAGCTTCAGGATTCCCAAAGATGACGACCGGGATGGTCTGGTAGACGAGGATGGCCCTGATGATCTGGATGGTGATGGGAATATCTGCATGATGCGCATCAAAGATCCACTTGGGGATTATAAAACGGATCCGGAAGACAACAGGTTAATGATCCCCGTAAAACCCGGAGAAAAGGGCGAATGGACTCTTCTTGGATCAGAAGGCATTGATAATGACAATGATGGTAAAATTAATGAAGACGGGGAAGGCTATTTTGATGGCAACCGTAACTGGGGATATGACTGGCAGCCACCTTATGTACAAAACGGTGCCGGCAATTTTCCGCTCGTCGCACTGGGCATTAAGGCTATCGCGAATTATATCCATCAGCGACCAAATATCATCGTCAATTTTGCATTTCACAATTCGGGAGGTATGTGGTTGCGGGCACCTTCGATCAAGGAGGAGCGTGTTGATCAAAGAGATGTCGCCGTTTACGACCTCATTGGGAAAAATGCGTTAAAGATTACTCCCGGCTACGTTTATCAGCCCTCCTATGATTTATACGATACATTTGGCGATACTGATTCACATATGTTCAACCTCGAAGGATCTTATACGTTTGTGGGTGAACTGTTTATGAGAAGTCAGGAAACTTACCGTGACAATATCAACAAGCCATTAACTCCCTCTGCCGACGCAGAAGCCAGCTCTTCCAGAAGAGGAGGTAATCCTGAAGAGAGCCGTGAACAAATTAAATTTAATGACTATCTTGGATTGAATGAGCTTTATAAACCGTGGAAACCGTTTAAACATCCTACTTATGGCGATATTGAAATCGGTGGTTGGGTGAAGATGAGCTCCCGCTTGCCGCATCCTTTCATGCTATCAGAATTGGTCCACCGGAATGCCATGGTGGTTTTGTATGCCTCCGAACAAACACCTGAAATTAGCATGGAAATTTTTGACGTGAAAGAGATTGGAAAGAATCTTCATCAGGTAAGGGTTCGCCTTAAAAATGCCAAAGGACTCCCTTCAATGTCATACAAATCAATTAGTTCAAAGCTTTACACGCAAGATATGCTCAAGGTTACCGGAGCCAAGGTTGTTTCTTCAGGTAAGATTACGGACCTCCGAACCAACAAAGTAAGTTACCAGGAACACAAGCCTGAAATCATTTATATGTCAGTTCCGAGTTATGGATTTTCCGAATTCCAATTCCTGGTAGAAGGCAAGGGCGAGGTGACAGTAAGTTACAGTTCCAGAAAGGCCGGAAGCCTTTTAAAAACAGTAAAGCTTTAAAAAGAACGAAAATAAATAAGCATTTGAACCTGTACTGATTTCTAAAAGCAATTCCAATCTAACAGTTTCACTTTGCATTTTTGCTATATTTGGCGACGAAAACTAACTTTAGAGGTACAAAAAGTGGGAATATTACAAGAAAGACTATCAAAATTTGATCTGCCTAAAAAAATCATGGAGGCAGGAATTTACCCTTATTTCAGGGTAATTGAATCAGATCAGGATACTGTAGTTACGATTGACGGGAAAAAGGTATTGATGTTTGGATCAAACAGTTACCTTGGCCTAACCAACCATCCAAAGATCAAGGAAGCATCGAAAGCCGCAATTGACAAGTATGGCTCGGGATGTGCCGGATCACGTTTCCTAAACGGTACGCTAGACATTCACATTGAACTTGAAGAGAGATTGGCAAAATTTACGGGGAAAGAAGCAGCGCTCTGCTTTAGTACCGGATTTCAAGTTAACCTGGGTGTTGTTTCTGTATTGACCGGCCGCAATGATCACATTTTACTTGATGAACTTGACCATGCCTCCATCCTTGAGGGAAGCCGTTTGTCGTTTTCACGGGTACTAAAATTTGCGCACAACGACATGAAATCGCTGGAGAGTAAATTGAAACACTGCACACCTGATAGTTTGAAGTTAATTGTCGTGGATGGTATTTTTTCCATGGAAGGTGATATCGTCAATTTGCCGGTTATCGTTAAACTTGCTAAAAAATACAACGCCAGCATCATGGTAGATGATGCACATTCTTTGGGCATTCTAGGTGTCAATGGTTCTGGCACAGCATCCCATTTCGGTCTGACTGACAGTGTTGACCTGATCATGGGAACATTTTCCAAATCATTTGCTTCTCTTGGAGGTTTCATTGCTGCTGACAAGGAAACCATCCATTTTATCAAGCACAGTTCACGTTCGCTGATTTTCAGCGCCAGCATGACTCCCGCTTCTGCAGCAACTGTTTTAGCGGCACTTGATATCATGGAGAGCGAACCCGAAAGGATTAAACATCTTTGGCAAATCACGAATTATGCCTTAAAAGGGTTCAAAGCAATGGGCTTTGATACAGGAAAATCGGCATCGCCCATCATACCATTATTTATTCGGGATGATGTGAAAGCTCTGATTCTCACAAAAATGCTACTCGAGGACGGCATTTTCGTCAATCCTGTCGTATCGCCTGGGGTACCAAAAGAGGACAGCCTGATCAGGTATTCATTGATGGCCACACATACAAAAGAGCAAGTTGATATTTCCATCGAAAAAATTACCGCTGCAGCCAGAAAACTTGGTATCCTACAGCATGAGATGGACCGTGAACTTGTTTAACTGCCGTGTTGAATAAATGCAGTACCCTTGATTTCGGAATCGCCAACCGGGATGAATGTAGCCTTAAGGGTATTCCATGCGACAACTAAAAGACAATTGATTAACGCATGAAAAAGATCATCCTTCTAACCGGTATCTCTTCCGGCTTCGGAAAAGAGGCGGCATCCTTGCTTGCCAATGCGGGGCATACAGTCTACGGCACTGTTCGTAAAACAGTCGACGCTGATCCGCCGGTGAACATATTGTTGATGGATCTTACTGACAGCAAATCAATTGACAAGGTTGTTGAGACAATTGTCAAAAAAGAAGGCCGCTTGGATGTACTGATCAACAATGCGGGCATGCACACTGGCGGACCCATTGAAAATCTGCCATTTGAAACGATTCAGCTTCAGATGCACACCAATTTTTTAGGACTTGTTCAGCTAACCCAGACAGTGCTTCCGGTGATGCGGAAGCAAGGCGGAGGCACCATCATCAATTTTGGCTCAATTGGAGGATTGATGGGACTTCCGTACCAGGGCATTTACTCTGCCGGAAAATTCGCCATCGAAGGTTTCAGCGAGGCACTCAGGATGGAGGTAAAGCCGTTTAACATCAAGATAGTTGTTATCAATCCCGGAGATTTCCATACCAGCAATTCTTCCAATCGCAGGGGATTTCTAGCTCCTACCGGGGATGGTGATCCCTATCAGGCACAGTTTACCAAAACACTTGCCATCATCGAAAATGACGAATCAAAAGGTTGGGACCCCAAAATCCTGGCAAGGAAACTGGTTCGCATTGTGTCATACAAAAACCCGGCACACCGCTATATTATTTCCTCTTTAGAACAGAAGCTTGCGGTCGTACTAAAATTTATCCTGCCGGGAAAGCTCTTCAGCAAGATATTGAGTGACCATTACGGGATATAATAAAGATCTTTGAAATTCTCCTTCCCGGTCGAGGTGGAATCCCCGGTAGCGACTTACGAAACCTCTTATGGAACGATTGTTCGCGTCACCAATGGCGATGAGGATCCTGGTTAGCGGTGGCTTGATGTTACCGGCAAAAGAGGTACTGTCAATTATGGATTAACTGTCTTCAACGATGCCAAATACGGATACAGCATTGCCGGTAGTGATCTTCGGATTTCAATTGCACGGTCGGCGGTTTATGCCCACCGCAATCCAAAAGTGCTCGACATGAAAGCCGAACACCTTTGGCAGGATCAGGGTATCCAAACTCTGCGCCTGCTGTTGATGCCTCACGTTGGGAACCGGCAACACAGCAACATGGTGAGAATCGCAGAAGAGTTTATGGCGCCTTCCATTCCGATTTACCAGGGAATCTACCGGAAGAATAGACTCACTTCCATTGTTTATTTCAATTCAGAATTTACTATAGAAAAACTTCGTGAATACCAATGAATTCCATTGTGGCGAAGTATTAATTTTCATTACTTTTAACATCGAAACTTCCATTTTCTACCTATAAATTAATTCACATGAAAAACAGTTTTAAAATCAGATTAGTAAGTCTGTTGTTACTGGCTTTTATTGGAACTCAATCTGTCGCCCAGATTGATTACAAAAAAGAGACCCCTGAACAGAAATCCAAGCGGATGGGCTGGTGGACGGATGCCCGGTTTGGTATGTTCATCCACTGGGGATTATATGCGCTTCCTGCCCGTCACGAATGGGTAAAGAACCAGGAAAAAATGACCAACGAGCAGTATCAGAAATACTTCGAAGAGTACAATCCCGATCTCTACAACCCAAAAGAGTGGGCGCGCATGGCTAAAGAGGCAGGAATGAAATATGTGGTACTAACTGCAAAGCACCATGAAGGGTTCTGTAATTTTGATTCTAAATTCACTGATTACAAATCAACGAATACCAAATTTGGCAGAGATGTTGTCAAGGAATATGTGGAAGCTCTCAGAGGAGAAGGGTTAAAAGTTGGCTTTTACTATTCGCTGATCGACTGGCACCACCCTGATTACACCATCGACAGGGTGCATCCGCAACGACAGGAATCTGATTCTGCTTATGCCAGGCTAAACAAAGGCAAAGACATGGCGAAATACCGCGAATACCTCAAAAATCAGGTTCGCGAGCTCCTTACCAACTATGGTCAGATTGATGTGATCTGGTTCGACTTCTCCTTCCCGGGCAAAAACGGAAAAGGTCGGGAAGATTGGGGCTCTGAGGATTTGCTCAAAATGGTCCGTCAACTTCAACCCAACATCATCGTCGATGACAGGTTGGATCTGAAAGACAAAGATTACGGCTGGGATTTTGAATCTCCTGAGCAATATAAAGTTGAGAAATGGCCTGAACGTAATGGTCAGAAAGTATACTGGGAAACCTGTCAGACCTTCTCCGGATCATGGGGTTACTACCGTGATGAGACAAGTTGGAAGAATCCTGCACAGCTTCTTGAGCTGTTGATCGAGTCGGTCAGCAAAGGCGGAAATTTATTGCTGAACGTTGGTCCAACCGGCCGCGGTCTCTTTGACTTCCGCGCGCAAGATCGCCTGAAAGCCATGGGTGAATGGATGAAATACAACAATCGCTCTATCTATGGATGCACTGAAGCGCCGGCGGAGTTTGTTGCTCCTGACAACACCCTTCTCACTTACAATGCCAAAACAAAAAGATTGTACATTCACCTGCTTGCTTATCCGATGGGAAATTTGAAGATGAAGAACATGGCCGACAAGATCAGGTATGTCCAGTTCTTACACGACGCTTCAGAAGTCAAGTACCGTACAGGCAAAGATGAAGAGAGCCAATCTGTTAACCTGCAGCTTCCGGTATTGAAACCACCGATGGAGATTCCGGTGATTGAGGTGATTTTGAAGTAAAAGAAGTTACTAAAGTGACTAAAGTTATGGACTCCGAACAATTCATGCTCGACCCGTAAGTATTTAGTCACTTTAGTTCATTTTAGTCACTTCTCCTTAAAAGCTTTTGAGTATCAGGAACAGCCCTGCAGCCGAAACCGCCCCAAGCATCGGTCCCAGGATAGGCACCCAGGCATACTTCCAATCGCTGTCGCGCTTGTTGGGGATGGGAAGAAAATAGTGCATCATACGCGGTCCAAGGTCACGGGCCGGGTTGATAGCATATCCCGTTGGACCTCCGAGAGAAAGGCCAATTCCCAACACGACCAGGGCTATTGGCAGTGCATTTAGGGCTCCAAGGCCCACTTCAGGAACTGCCATATATAGAACGGCCATGGTGAGCATGTGTGTACCGATTAATTCGGTCAACACATTGTACCAATAACTTCTTATACTGGGAGCCGTGCAGAAAACACCAAGTTTGGTGTTGCCATCAATGGTGGCATCAAAATGTTTTTTATAGGCCAGCCACACGAGCCCGGCTCCAAACATTGCTCCAAGTAGTTGAGCTGTAAAGTACATTGGCATGAGAGAAGCAGAAAACTTATCTGCCAGTACCAATGCCAGTGTAACAGCCGGATTGAGATGCGCCCCGCTGATCGGTGCTGCAAACAAAACTCCCGTAAAGACTCCTATGGCCCAGCCAAAGGTGATGACGATCCAACCACTTTTATGACCATTGGTCTTGTCAAGAGCGACATTGGCCACCACTCCCCCACCCAATAAAAGGATGATGGCAGTTCCGAAAAATTCTCCAAAGAAAGGATGCATATTGTAATAAAGTTTAATTTGTGTTTTTAATAGAAAAGTACTTAGAGTACTTAGAGTGTGGAGTACTTAAAGTTAAAGAACGGAGTCCTGGTATTCAAAGTACTTGGAGTGTGGAGTACTTAAAGTTAAAGAACGGAGTCCATAACTCTAAATACTTTAAGTATTCTAAGTACTCGAAGTACTCATTCCTCCGCCGCCCAGGCGATCGCTGCCCTCACGGCCCTATGCCATCCCTTAATGAGATTGGTGGTTTCACTCTCAGGGATTTTCGGCGAGAAAGTCCGGTCGAGTTGCCATTGTTGACGGATATCATGAATATCAGACCAATAACCAACTGCCAGTCCGGCAAGATAGGCTGCACCCAAAGCAGTAGTCTCCGTGATCTTGGGACGCACCACATTGGACTGCAAGAGATCTGCCTGAAATTGCAGCAATCCGTTGTTGACTGTAGCCCCACCATCCACTCTCAGCTCTCTGATGGTAACATCTGAATCTTTCTGCATGGCAAGAAGCACATCATAGGTTTGATAGGCAATGCTGTCAATTGCTGCACGCGCTATGTGGGCATCAGTCGAACCGCGTGTAATTCCGGTCAGGGTACCCCGGGCGTGCTGATCCCAATAAGGTGCACCTAACCCGGCGAAGGCAGGCACAAAATAGACCCCTTCACTATCTTTTACTTTGGCCGCCAATTTTTCAACATCGTTGGATTGCACGATAATGCCAAGACTGTCGCGAAGCCACTGAACCACTGCTCCCCCAATGAAAATACTTCCTTCGAGCGCATAGGTAACCTCATTTCCTATTTTCCAGGCTACTGTAGTGAGCAGTTGGCTTTTCGATTCAATGGGCTTGTCGCCAATGTTCATCATCATGAAACAGCCTGTTCCGTAGGTATTTTTTACCATCCCGGGCTCGATGCACATCTGACCGAAAAGGGCTGCCTGCTGATCCCCTGCAATTCCAGAGATCGGAATTGGGGAAGGAAATGGATCAGCGGTTTTGCCATAAACTTCGCTCGAAGATCTTACTTCAGGAAGCATGGCTACAGGTATTTCGAAAAGATCAAGCAGCTCTTTGTCCCACTCAAGCGTATGGATATTATACAGCATCGTCCGTGATGCGTTTGAGACATCCGTGACATGCAATTTTCCATGGGTCAGGTTCCAGATCAGCCAACTGTCGATGGTGCCAAAAGCCAGTCGGCCCTTAACTGCCATTTTGCGGGCACCAACCACGTTATCCAGAATCCATTTTATTTTGGTGGCCGAAAAGTAGGCATCGGGAATCAATCCGGTTTTATCAATGATCATCTGCCCAAGTCCCTCTTTTTTCAGATGGTCACAAAAATCAGCTGTTCGCCGATCCTGCCAAACGATCGCATTGTAAACAGGTCGCCCGGTTTTCTTATCCCATACGACAGTTGTCTCACGCTGGTTGGTGATCCCAATCGCGACGGTCTGATGCACGCTGACACCTGCCCTGAAGATGGCTTCCATGCCAACAGCCGCCTGTGTAGACCATATCTCATCCGGATCGTGCTCAACCCAGCCGGGCTTTGGGTAAATTTGTGTAAATTCTTTTTGTGCTGTAGCTACGGGTAATCCATCGTGATCGAAAACAATGGCACGTGAACTGGTTGTGCCCTGATCGAATGCCAGGATGTATTTCTTCATAAAATGGTATTAAATTGAACTGGAAAGGACAAAAGGGGGCTGTATCATCCTAACTCAGCCAAATAGTTTGTTTGAATTAGGTGCAAATTACGAATTTTTGCAGAAATACAACAAGAGGGAAATTATTGAAAGCTGCAATTTCTATTTTATCAAATATTTCGCCCTGACGAGCAATGTCATTAAGCTAAGAAAAATTTATGCGACTCTCAACAGATTGCTTCACACTTCGTTCCTCGTGTTCGCAATGACGTATCATTTTTTTAGAGGTGAGGGTGGAGAGAAGGAGGCGGGCAGCGATTCTGCTATTACCGAAAACTGATGACCCGCCTCCTTCTCTCCACCCTTACAAAATCAACAGCATACCGTCATTGCGAGGAGGAACGACGATGCAATCTACTGATTATATGCGAATTATAAAACTAATTTTCTTAACTTAAGGACATAGCCCGAAGGAACGAAATCTGCGCAGGATTAATTGTTAATTTCAAGGTGCTTAAGTACAAATCTAATCTCTGCATAGCTGTATGCATCGCCCAATTTGGCTTTCAGATCACTAAGCTGCCTGAAGTTGTTGAGTTCGATACACTCCTCGATGGCCTTCACTTTTCGTTTGTCGACCAGACGGTCGATGGAGATTTCGCCACTTGCGACATAACTCAAGAGATGGGATTCAATTGTTGATACAGCCATCTGTCTGCCGCGGGCAATTTCAGGAATGGTGAGTCCATTTCTAAAGAAATCATAACTAAGCTGTCTGGAGTCAAGACCTGCCCTTTCAGCTTCCCTTTCGGCTTCCGCAGGAATCTCCATTCCATTCTGACCTCGATAGGCAAGGATCATTTCAAGAATCTCCCGGCCAAACTGCTTCATACGGACTCCACCCATTCCTTTTACCGCTTTCAGCTCTTTCCCGGTTACGGGCAAGGTTTGCACAATTTCAAGCAGTGTTTTCTGTGCAAGTATTCGGGCGACCTCAACCTGCAAGAGTTCGGCCTTTTCGGAACGCCAGCGCTTGAGTTGTGAATAAAAATCAGAGTTCACTGAGAAATCAACCTGACTCTCCGATTTCTTCCTACTACGGCCACTTTCTTCCACATCGATAGCCGCTTTTGATCTTGTCTCAAGGTAGGATTTGGTGCTAAACCCTCCCTTACAAAGGTTAAGACATATTTTCTTGATTCTTATCTCTTTAATAAGTTTGTCGGTTGCTTCGTTAATGCTTTTACGTATCGCTTTGTTGTCCGTCTCTATGGATGCCTCTGACAAGGGCTGTTCCAGCAACTGCTCCAGTTTGACATAGAAAAACTCGGCTGCCTTCCTGATACGCTCCTGCAATTGCTCATTTTCTTCCGGATTCGAACCGGAGGAGACCAATTGTCTGACCTGATTCCCGAAACGACCGGCCACTTCAATCATGTCGCTCTGCAAGGGCGCTACCATGGCCCGCAACACAAAATTCAGTGATCCAAGCAACTGTCCTGAATGCTCACTCCACAACCGCTGAATGTACTGGATCTGCCTTAGTGTTGGCTTAAAATCAAATAGTTCACTGATTAATTGTTGCAGGTACTCCTTGCGGGATTGCTCCAAATCGGCTTGTCCGGGCTGATTTTGCTCAACCTCTTCGCTGAACCGGAGGACGGTAGAATCATTCTTCACACTATGGATGGCAATCGGCGTGCTAAGTACCAACCCCTCAAAAGTCTTGCAGCGGCTGAGCGCCACGTACACCTGTCCGTGGGCAAATGATGCACGGGCGTCAATGATGGCCTTGTCGAATGTGAGGCCCTGACTTTTGTGGATCGTAATGGCCCATGCCAGTTTGAGTGGAAATTGTTTGAAGGTCCCGATAACTTCTTCTTCAATTTCTTGTGAAACTTCGTTGAGTGTGTATTTGGTATTTTCCCACTCCAATCTTCCCACGAGAATCGTATTTTCCTCTCCGGGACATTGAACTTCGATCTGATCATCATCCATATCCACAATTTTGCCAATCTTTCCATTGAAGAACCGTTTCTCCGGAGGAGGCTCGTTTTTGACAAACATCACCTGTGCACCTACTTTTAGCTCTAGTTCGGGATCTGTGGGATACGAAAATTCAGGAAATTCGCCTTTAACCTCGGCAGAGAAAATAGTGGCAGCCGTTTTGAGCATAGTCAACTTTGAACTGTTGATCTGCTGAGACTGGTAGTTATGGGTTGTCAGGGTAATATAGCCTTCTTTCTCATCGGGGTTAAATCCAGGTTGATATCGCCGGTTCAGAATCTGTAAGGTTTCAGAATCTAACCGATTTTCGCGTACGCTATTGAGCAGGTCGATAAAATGCTGGTCGCTCTGCCTGAAGATATGTTTCAGCTCGATGCCTTTGAAGGTTGATTGTTTCAGTGCCCTGCTGCTGAAGAAAAATGAAGTATCGTAGTAATGCTTTAGTATCTCCCATTCGTCGTCTTTCACGATCGGAGCCAGCTGTTGCAAATCTCCGATCATCAGTAGCTGAACACCGCCAAAGGGTCTGTAGCGCAGGCGGTACCGACGCAGGACGTCATCGATGGCATCGAGCACATCTGCCCTGACCATGCTTATCTCATCAATGACCAGCAAATCAAGGCTGCGGATAATGTTGATCTTTTCCTTGCTGAAACGCTTGATACTTGCCGCCGCTTCACTGCCAACTGTTTTTACAGGAAACTGATTCCTGTCTGGATCAAGCGGAATCTGCGGACCAAATGAGATCTGAAAGAAAGAGTGAATAGTTACCCCTCCGGCATTGATTGCGGCTACTCCGGTGGGCGCTACGACCACCATTCGTTTTGGAGATCTTAGTTTAAGGTTCTTGAGAAAAGTGGTCTTGCCCGTTCCCGCTTTCCCCGTCAGGAAAAGGTTTTGACCGGTATATTGAATAAAGTCAAATGCCAGATCGAGTTGCGGATTGCTGAGATAAGCCGGGGTGTTCGAATCTTTCATGGGTCTCCTTTCTACAAAGGTAAGGCATTTTAGGGAGAGGAAGAAGGGGAAGAATTTTTTTTGATTCTTTATTGTGTACTTTTAAGGTTAAAAATAAAAGCCACTTAACTTCTTCCTTAGGAGAATTGCTGACAACAAAATCATTGAATATGGAGATGCCGCCAATCGTTTCAATATATTTTGAACAAAAAAATAAGTAAAGCAAAATGAGTAAAAAAGGGATTTGTATAATTACGCTATTGTTTTTAATAAATGCATGTAGAGAATCTAAAACCCTGACAATAGGTCTGAACTATAACCTTTATTCGCTTGATGCTATCAGTGGAATAATAAGTTCAATCATCATCACAAAATGGGCGATTGAATTAATCCGCGACAGCGGAAAAGAACTTATAGAATTCAAAAGAATGAAGTAATCAGATTCAGGTATTGTCTTCAGTCAGCTTCATTTGATACTATGCGGTCAAACCGGAATGTTGGATTTGGCCGTCCGGGACTCAGTGAGCGCAAGGCAACAATGTTAAAGTTTAGATTTTCTGTTGCAAGGGCACTGAGTGTTTGGCGAACAATTTGTTCCAAAACTTCAGGGCTCATCTCAACACGGGCATTCAATGTCAGACGGGCTTTTGCACTTGATCCGGCAGATCCGCGGAGGTTCAAGGTATCCCCCCGACCCGTTAGATTTCCTGTCAGGAATTTGTCTCCGGCTTCAAGAATCAGTTTAACATGACCAACTGAAGCATTCATTTTGTCAAACTGCCGACTTAAATCCTTCAATAAATTTGAGGCAAAAGCATCCCAATTTGTGATCTCTCCGCTCAATTCGATGTGGCTGTTTAACCAACCCAGAACTGCTTCACCTTCGGCATAGATATCGTAATCCACTACTGCCAATCGCATACCTGCATCGGTACGGCTCATTACTTCATTCAACCACTCTTCAATTCCTTCTCCGGTTATTGCACTTATAGTCATGACATCGGACTCCGGGAAATTTAGCTTCACCTTTTCTTTTAGCAAGACCAGCTGATCCTTTTCAAGCAAGTCAGTTTTGCTAATGAGGATGATATCGCTTTCTTCCAATTGCTTTCTGAAAATATAGGCTGCACTGGGATGTAATCCGGCAGTTCCACCGTTTAAAATATCAGTGAGGTGAGCAGGATCGGCCATGACTGAAAGCGGGCTGACCAATAGTTCATTTTTCATATTCTCCTTGAGTGGCTGGAGAATAGTTGCTGATAGGTCGGTACAACTTCCAACGGGTTCTGCAATAATCACATCCGCGCAGGCTCCTTCACGAACTTGTTTCATCGCGTCAATCAATCCGTCGAAATTACAGCAGAAACAACTGCCGCTTACTTCAGCAACTTTTACCTCATTTCGTAAAAGTAATGCAGTGTCAACCAGATCAGTAGTCTGATCGTTCGTGATGAGTCCTATCCGTTTACCGTCGTTCATCAACCGGCTGGCCGCTTCCCATAACAAAGTTGTTTTTCCGGCACCGAGGAATCCTCCAACCAAAATAAGTCGAGTGGTTTTCATATCTTCTTTAACTTTATTTACTTTTTTATTGATTCGTCATTTTCGCAATCGCACCGAACCGAAGAACGTTTCATGGCCGGTTCGAGTACATGCACGAAGAATAGTGCTGCAAGTATTCCTCCAATCATTGGACCTAAAATGTAAACGAAGAAAAATCCTCCGCTTTGATCGGGAAAGGCAGCGGCTCCCCATCCAGCCATCCAGGCAACCATCCTCGGACCAAAATCACGAGCAGGGTTCAGTCCTGCCTGAGTCAATGGCGCAATGAGGCAAATAATTGAACTAACGGTCAATCCGATAAACAATGGGGCCATGGCATCGTGTGGACGGCCAATATTACATCCTTCAGTGAGGGCGAAAATCATGATTAACAGTAGAAATGTGCCAAAAGCTTCAGCCCCAATGGCAAGCGGCAATGAAACTACAGCTGTACTTCCGGAGATAGCATAATATTCCCCGAACATTTTAGCAGTTTGTACCGATTCTGCACTCCCCCGAATGATATTGTGTGTACTTTCGAAGGCCGTGATAGAAGGCGAAAATAAAATGTAAATTGCCAATCCAGCCAGAAATGCTCCGGCGAATTGAGCTAACAGGTACACTGGCATTTTTCGAACCTGCATCCGTTTGCTGATGACCATGGCCAGCGTTACGGCAGGATTCAGGTGAGCACACGACAAATGACGCGTGAGGTATATAGCAAGGGTTACACCGATTCCCCAGGCAAGCGCTATTTGCATGATACCCTGGTAAGCATTGAACAATACTGATACGGCAACCGATCCGCATCCGAATAGAACCAGTAAAAATGTACCCAGGGCCTCGCCGATAAATTCCTTAGGGTGTCGCATAGAGTTGTGGAGTTTACTTGATTTTAGTTGCTTGATATTGCTTTCAGACAACAGCTGAAATCAGCCGGAAGGCACATTTCATTCACAAGTCCGGAGAGTATCTCTTTCATCTCTTTCACTTTTTCAATGTCCAGACAATAGACGATTTTAGCTCCCTCCTTGTGAGCACATATCAATCCTGCATCCTTAAGTTCCTTTACATGCTGATTAACAGTTGCTCGGGTTAAAGGAAAGTATTCTGAAATATCGCCGGTAATACATGCATTTGACTGCGCCAGAAAATGCAAGATTTGCAGACGTGCCGGGTGAGCTAGCGCTTTAAAAAGGTTTGCACTTTTCTGAAGTTCCGGGCTGAAAAGATCGGTTTTTGAAACAACCATTATTGATTTAATTTATTTCGACGTAAACATACATCAAAATAAATTAATATCATCATCGTTTTCCAATCGGAATAGTAATCCCCAACCATGGGATGGCTACAAAACTACCAATTCCACCTCCGGCAGGAATAACGAGTCCGTAATCCAGTCCGGCATTCCTAATGATTTGTCTGGCTCCAACCATAATAATTAGGGCATTCTCAGTATCTCCGGCAAAAAAATAATTTTCTGTCAGAAGGTAACTGCGGGATCCAACTCTGTACATTCCGGAGAGGTTGATCATTGGAGCCTGTGAAATTGATCCACCTGAGAAGCCGTATCCAATTCCCATACTCAAATTTTTATCCCGCGAACCAACAGTTGCCAATCCATAAAAGATTCCGAAACCTGCATTGGATTCACCCAATACACTTCCTGCAAGAACTCCTGCTCCCAAATTAAATTTATCTTTAGAAACCGGGATGGATACTTTTACAGTAATCCATGCAGGAGTAGGGGCACCGGCAAAAAGGAAGGTGGGAATAACACCACCGCCCAGCGAAACATAATCGCTGATCCCAATGGCAAAAGAGTTAACCAGAACCCATATATTCTGGTAATATCCCTCACTTTTTTTCAAACCATATCCATTTGGTGAAAAGAAATATCGTGTAGCCTGAGGATTTTTAAACCAGTATTTATCACCTTTGATCTGGGTGCTGTCGACTGCCAAAAGTGATTTAATATCCTTCTGCAGGATGGTCAGGTCACCAAGTTGTTGAGACCTGAAAATAACTTTGGCGGAATCACTGGCTACAACCTCGCCATTATAACCATTCCCATCCTTGGTTTCCAAATGATAATATTTGACGCTGTGCTTGTCCTGAGAAAAGCCAAAAGAAGTGGCGAAAACCAAAATTAATGTCAAGGACAAACGATCGATAATTTTCATCCTATGTATTTTTATGATTCAATAGCCTGGCATGCTCAACCATTACTTTTACCCCTTCCTCAGGCGAAATTGCAGACCATCCGAATCGCTTTTCGAATTTACTGCTATCGAAAAAATAGTCTAGTTCGTACTGGTACATCATTTCCGGAAACTCACTCATCATTGGAATAAACAGTCCGAGAAGGCGCATCATCCAGGTGGGGACTTGTTGCACGCGGCACTTAACACCGAACTCTTTAGCAAAAAGAGCAATCCATTCCAGGTTAGTCAGCCGCTTTTGCGTCGTTGGAAGGTGCCAAACCTGGTCATACGCATCAGGTGTGTTTCCCAATTGAGCTGTGGCTTTGGCCGCATCCAGGGTATAAGTAAAATTATGAACAGCATTCTGATTACCAATCGACTGAGCCTTTTTTCCGGTCAGAAAATTTTTGACAACCATTTGAGCATGAACTCCATTCTTATTGTCCGGGCCATAAAAATCTGCGGCGCGGGCAACCAAAGCCGTCAACTTTTTTTGATCTACAGCAGAGGCAACCATCTCATAAATTTCTTTTCTGACAGCGCCCTTTTTGCTGGGAGGTTGCATGGGCGACTCTTCTGTCATGTGAGGGATTGCCGAAGAAGCATACATGTATACGTTGTCGAAAAATACAAGTTTGGCATCATGCTCCTGACATGCATCAATGACAGATTTCATGAATGCAGGCCATTTCTCTTTCCAGACGTTAAGATTATATTCAAAGCCAATCGTAATATAAACGATCGAACTGCCTTTGATTGCTTCCGATACCCCACCCAAATTGTTCACATCGAGCGGATAAAGTTCATCAGTGTTGTTTACTTTCTTAGGGTTCCTGCTTACCAGACGTATTTCATCCGTATATTTTTTTAATTCCTTTGCAAGGGGTAAGCCGATTGCCCCACCCGAGCCAAGTATGGTCTGCTTCATTTTTATCGAATTAATAGTTATCAAGTTTTGCAATCATAAATTCTTTTTAGTTATACGATAATTGGTGAGAGTCGTTTCAGAACACAATTATAAGCAATGCAAATCTGGTAGTTGTATCATATTGTACCCTCAAATTGATGTGCTTATTGACAGTGTAGGTAACAAATATGTTACTATATATGTAACGGATTAACCAAGCATAAATTTTATGCCGGAAGTTTTCAGAATATTTGGTATGCGCTTTTTCTTTTTTGCAAATGAGCATTTGCCCATCCATATACACGTTCAGAATGCAGATGGAAGAGCCAAATTTCAAGTTTCACCAAAGGTAAAAATGGTGCATAACAGGGGATTAAAGTCCTCCGGTATAAAACCGGCAGAAGCGGTTATTGAAGAAAACGAAACAATTCTTATTAAGGCAGGGGAGGTATTTCATGGAAAAGCTGACTAATTTAAAAATAGAAAGGGTATGGTTTGATGACGAAAACATCTACATACTCACCAACAATGGAACGCGAAGAAGTCATCCCTTACGCTGGTTCGACAGGTTGTGGAATGCGACCCCCGAACAACGTGCACGATATGAGTTAGGTAGCTTGGGTGATTCGATTCATTGGCCGAATCTGGATGAGGATCTAAGCCTGGAGGGTTTTTATACTTTTAACAAAGATGAGATAAAACAACAAGCGAATGAGGTGTCTCGCGTATTTAACCAATTTCCGGAAATTAACATAACAAGGTTTGCTGAACTGGTTAAAATTAATCGAAGTCTGTTAGCAAGTTACATCTGCAACGAAAAGAGACCGGGAGCCAAAAATAAAAAACAAATTGAAGCAGCTTTACATCAACTTGGTAAAGAACTTTTAGCTGTAAAGATTTAGATTTCAGCATATCCAAAAAATTTAAAAGAGTAATCCAAACCTGCTTACTCTTTTTTAAATGCCGACATTATACTTTAACCATTACTTTAGCTCGCATCAATACACTGTGTACCCTAAGCGCTTCCTATTAAGAATCATTCCGCTTAAGCTCTAATCCCCAGCTCATTATTTGGATTGTATCGATATATTTATATATTTGGAAGGTTATATAATAAACTTCCAAATCATATTAAGTGTATGCCTTTACATCTCAAACGTTTACTAATGACGGGGGTCGTAATAGTATCTCTGTTTTTACTCCTTAAACACGCGCTGACTCCTGAATCATTTGGCCAGTATGGTCATTACAGGGGTAACTCTATGGCGGAAATTGCCGCACTTCCGGTTCATTATACTGGAAATAGTAGTTGTGTCAGTTGCCACGACACCATTGTTACCATGAAAAGCGAAAGTTATCACAGCGAACTTGCCTGTGAAGGCTGTCATGGTGCTGCTTACAAACACATTGAGAATCCCAAAACTGAAAAGCTGATTAAACCTGACACGAAAGAATTTTGCGGTAAATGCCACTCCATCAACCTGGCAAGACCGGGAAAGGCGATTGTGCAGGTAAATATCAAAGAGCACCATCCTGAAAAAAATTGTATCAAATGTCATAATCCTCATCAGCCATGACAGAGAAAAACACAAGCTTGTCCCGTCGCAACTTCTTCAAGAATGCCGGGATCGCAGCTGGAACACTGGTCGTAGCCTCCACGCTTCCTTCCTACAATGCTGTATTATTTGCTGCTGTAAAACGAAACACAAAAGGACCCTGGTACGGAATCGCCATTGACATTGAAAAATGCATTGGGTGCGGAACCTGCGCCAAGAGCTGCAAAATAGAGAACAATGTACCACAGGAACCGTTTTTCTTCAGAAGTTGGGTCGAGCAGTATACGATCAGAAAAGACGGTTCTCTAAAGGTGGAATCGCCGAATGGCGGAATTGATGGATTTACACAATCAGTGCCCGCAGAAGAGATTGAAAAAACCTTCTTTGTTCCCAAGATGTGCAACCATTGTGCCAAATCGCCCTGTGTTCAGGTATGCCCGGTTGGAGCTACCTACGAAACTGAAGAGGGCATCGTATTGGTCGATGAAAAATATTGTATCGGGTGTAAATATTGTATCCAGGCATGCCCTTATGGTTGCCGTTACTTCCATCCTGATAAGCATGTGGTTGATAAATGCACGCTCTGCTTTCACCGTGTGAAAAAAGGGCTGAGTCCTGCCTGCATGGACAATTGTCCGACAAAAGCGCGTATTTCCGGAGATCTCAATGATCCCGAAAGTGCTATTTCCAAGTTTTTACGAACAAAGAATGTGTATGTACTTAAACCACATTTGAATACGGGAAGTAAATTGTATTACAACGCATTAAATCAGGAGGTAAGATAATATGAATCCGGAATTTGAAAGTTTATATCAGGCATTGTCGAAGGTGGATGGATTCATCTACCCGAACGAAATCGAGCTCAGCTGGTCCATTTTGATCGTTTTGTATCCGTTCATTACCGGATTGGTTGCCGGAGCTTTTATCCTGGCATCGCTGGAGCGCGTTTTTAACGTCAAATCGTTGAAACCAACTTACGTGATAGCCCTGCTTACCTCTTTTGCATTTTTGCTGGTGGCCACCATGCCATTGATCTTTCACCTTGGTCAGCCATTAAGGGCATGGGAAATTATGATGACGCCCCATTTAACTTCCGCCATGGCCATCTTTGGTTTTGTCTATCTCTGGTATCTGATGATCGTCCTGTTGCTGGAAATATGGTTCGACTACCGCTATGACCTGGTTCTTTGGGCCAGGGAATCGACTGGTTTCAAGAAATATTTATACAAGACCCTGGCGCTTTGGAGCGATGATATCTCCCCAAAATCTGTCAGGCTAGACGACAAATTGGGTTATATTGTCACAGTAATCGGAATCCCTTCTGCATTTATGCTTCACGGTTATGTAGGGTTTATTTTTGGCTCGATTAAAGCCAATCCATGGTGGTCGACGGTCATGATGCCGATCATTTTCCTATTTTCGGCTATGGTGTCAGGAATCGCGTTGGTGATGGTTCTCTACATTGTGATCAATTATATCAGAAAACAGAAAATTGACATGTTATGCCTTGATACCATTGCAAAGTATCTGTTTTATATCATTATCATTGATTTCACGATGGAATCGCTCGATCAGATACACCGTTTCTACGAGGCTGAAGAATCCTTTGAGATCATATCGCTGCTAATTTCCGGACATCTGAATTTCACCCTGCTGATCATGCAGATTGGAATTGGGATGATGGTACCTCTTGCCACACTTGGAATCCTGCAGTTTTATAAACCAAAAGAAAATATCAGGACAAAAATCTATTTCATCACGGGCCTGCTTGTGTTGGTTGGTATTTTCTTCATGCGCTGGAATGTGGTTATCGGTGGCCAGCTTTTTTCAAAAAGCTTTCTTGGTTTCACAAGTTTCAAGCTATCGCTGATTGGCTCAGAAGGTTTCCTGATGGCCAGCATCTGGCTGGTTGTACCATTCTTCATCCTGGCGTTACTGCTGTGGATCTTCCCGCCTTGGAGGAAGACGCCTGTTGAACATTGAGAAGTACTTAGAGTACTTAGAGTTTGGAGTACTTGGAGTGAAAGACCGGAGTCCATTAACTTTAAGTACTTTAAGTATTCTAAGTACTCTAAGTACTTCTTTGAAGTTAATTCTTAACAAACATACTTATGGCTGAACAGAAACTAACAATGAAGGAGTTGGCAGCTCGCATCAGCTCTTTCGATGAAAGGCTTAACCGGATTGAAGCACTGCTTGCGTCTGGCGCAAGGGCTGCCAACCCTGTTCGTGTAGCCGCACAGTTGTCCTCAGAGGAACAAGAGGCAGAATTCTCCAATCCACTCACCGAGTCGAAAGTTTTTGAGCACGGACTGGCATGGATTGGTAGCGCTGTCTTGCTGCTTGGAATGATGTTCACCATGATGTTCGTGAACAATGCTTTTGGAGGAATTACAGCTTTCGGTCTTGGAATTGCTTCAGCTGCACTTACATTCTTCCTCTCCGGGTTATTGAAAAGGAGCTTGAGCTACATGGCTTTTATGTTCACCATTTGCGCTCACCTGCTCATCTATTATGCCTTGATGCGGCTACATTTTTTCACAGAGCATCCGGTATTAAACAACCTATGGATCACTATTCTTTTGATGCTTGGATCTGTCTCTTTGCTTTGGTACAAAGCTGATGCGGCTAAATCACAGCTGATGGGCTTTATCGCCTATTTTCTGCTGATTTTAACTGCACTTTTAACAGACCAGACACAGGTCACACTGGCTCTTTTTGTAGTTGCAACAGCTGCCGTACTTTACTTTTTAAACAGAAACGGCTGGGATACCCTGCTGATTCTATCCATCTTTATGGTGTACATTGGTCATACACTCTGGCTTATTGGGAACCCGCTTATGGGACATCCGGTAGGTGCAGTGGCAAACCCTCAGTTTAATCTTTTCTACCTCTTTCTCTATGGAGCCATTTATTCCGTGGTACCCTTCCTGAAACAGAATGGAAAGATTTCGGCAGAAGTATGCAATGCAACCATTATCTTAAACAGCATTGCCTTCTCGGTTTTGTTAATGTTGATCGTATTGACCTTTTACACGAAAAGTTACATCTTTATCTTTTTGTCAATTTCAATTGGATGTCTCCTTTTCGCCATCGTACTTAATTATAAAGTTGATAGCCGTTTTGATTCATTCTTTTACGTCAATTTCGGTTTTATGGCGCTAAGCATCGCCGTTTATGGCTATTCCGACCTACCGGGATCGTTCCTCTTTCTTGCCTGGCAAAGTATGGTCGTGCTGGCAATTGCCATATGGTTCAGGTCCAATCTTATTGTACTGATGAATACTGCCCTTTTTACAACCATATTAATTGCCTACCTGATTACATCCAAATCCATCGATTCGTACAACATCTCATTCACGCTGATTGCCATAGCATCCGCACGAATTCTGAACTGGCAGCAAAACCGACTGGAGCTAAAGACTGGCTCCATCAGAAGTTTTTACCTTGTGATTACATTTTTTATAATGCTCTATACCTTGTACAATGCAGTGGCAATAGACTATGTAACTATTTCATGGGGATTGGCTGCAGTCGCCTATATGATTATGAGCGCCATTCTCAGAAATGTTAAATACAGGTGGCTGGCATTTTTGACATTGCTGGCTGCTGTAGTGCACCTTTTCATGTTTGATATCTCAAAAATGGGCGTAGGCTACCGTATTATTGCCTTCATTTTTGTCGGGCTAACCATTTTGGGTGTATCTTTTTACTATACAAAGAAACTAAAAAGCGGAAAGACCGAGGAGATAGCACAGAGTTAAATTTTCGATTTTCGATTTTGGAATAATAAGATTTGCTCGATTGCTACATCAGAGCACAGAATCGAAAATCCAAAATCCAAAATCCAAAATCAATTCCTATCCATAGATATCCACCTCATGCGCTCTGATTGGCAAAAGGTCCAGATCCCAATTGTCTCTGGCGATTTCGTTTTTGAGGCAACCGGTGCGGTATACTGTGTTTCGGAGCAACTGACTGCTGTGATTTGTCAGCCATGCGTGACGGGCATCCACATATTGTGAGATCCAGGTCTTTTCATCGCCTCCATTTTTTGGCGTGCTTTCGGGAAACCTTTTCCGGAGCCACATCATGATGCTGCCGCTGTGGATATATGAATCATAGATCACAAGCGCCGACAGCGGCAGCGAGAAACCATTGTCATCCGCCCATCCCATGGCAGGTTGAAAATACCGCAGATCGAAAAACTGATCCTGAACCTGCTGCATGATGGGATCATTCACGCCGGCATCTTTGAGTGATTTTTTGAAGGCTGAATCATTTACGAGCGGATCAACCCCAATTTTTGGCAAATAGGGACTCAATTCATTGCTGTAAGTCCCGTTTTCATTGATATACATTTGAAGCAACTCCTCAAGATTGCCATATTCTGTTGTTTGTGAACGGCCGTAGGAGATCTGTTTAACTTGATGTGGCCCATCGTCCATGATGCTGATGAGGCCATATTTACCGGCAGCTGTACTGGATTCAAATGCATTGATTACTTGTTCGCAAATGCGCTTCTGTTGGTCGGTAAGTATCATGATGAAAAATTGAGAGTTGAGAGTTATGAATTGTGGATGATGGTTTTATACGGACACTGGTATTAAGAGGTTCAAAAAAGATCAAATATCGGGTCTGGGATTGGGAATGGTCTCCTTGATTGTTGGACCAAATCCAATTGGTTTATCTCCCTTTTTCTTAATCTTAACCTGTTGCCATTCAACTGACAAAGACGCCGCCAACTCTTCAAGAACCGGATCAGCTTTGCTGCCGAGTTTCGCCTTTTCTGCAGGCGTTAATGGCGTCTTCTTATCAATTTTGGCTACCATGGAGGCGAGTTCGGTCGGATCACTTTTAATAATAATTCTGATTCCCGGAGGTTTTCCTTCCAGATAAATCTGATGGTCTTCGCCATCTGCGGCTTTAAATGGAAGTTTTTTGCTCCACCAGTCGACCACCTTACCTGCCGCATCCTTTGCTTTTCCCACCGGCATCTTTGCCTTGTCGCCTATCCATTTTGCTACTTTGGAGAGCACATTATCCACTTTGCCACGAATTTTCTGAATGACCCCCTTTATCTTATCAGTGATGCCACTCAGATGCAGCAGTTGAGCAAGAAAACCAATAACGACCGTAAGTCCGCGTGCCAAGCCATTTTCAAGCGCATCCGCGGCAGCTCCAATGTTGCCGGCAGCGATCTCACCCACAGAATTCAGGAAGCTGCCGACCATCTGAATAATCTGCTTCGCCTTTTGGATGAAGAAAACGATGGTATCATAGATGGCAATGATGGCTTTGACAATCCCGGCTCCGGGTACAAACAGGCTGATAACCCACTGAATTGCCTGTTCAATGATCTTAACTTTGAGGAAGTCTTTAACGGCTTCAATAAATGCCTGCTGCATCTCCCCTGCCATCTCTTTGAGCTGTTCCCAGGCTGCCATCGGTCCTTCGGTGATCAGTGTCTTAACAAGGGCAAAAGATTTTTCGACCGAACTAACAACAGTCTCTCCCATCACATTGACCATGTGCCTACGGATATTTTGGTAGGTGATCCCAATCATTTGAAGGGCTAATCCGACTATACCCTTTAAATCCCATACCTGAGGCAGAACCAGTCCTTCGAGTGTTCCGGTAAGCCATTCGAACAGCGAATTTTTCAGATGTTTCAGAAAGTTGATTCCGAAATTTTTGAATCCAGTGACGGCCGCATGGATTACATTTTTAGCAAACTGAATGGGCTGTGTGAAGATACTTTTCAAAACGGAAGCTCCTTTATTCAGAACACCCTCAATAACTGAAATCGTATATCCGGCTTGTTTTAAAGCCCAGGCAAAGAATTTCTTCGCGGCTTGAAGCAGCAGATTGCCAATTTTTGACAAGGCCCCAGACATGTCTTCTTTCATCTTAACGATCTTGTCATCGATGGCTTTGATGGCTGCCTCCTGCTTCTGTGCAAGCTTTTGTTGAAGATCTTGTTCTTTCTGACCGATAAAACTATCGAGACCAGCCAACTTGCCATTCATCTCTTCTGCAGCTTTCTTGCCAATATCTTTTAATCCTGGACCGAGCTTGCTCACATAGACCGCGATCTCCTTCTTTGCATTGGCAAGAACCAATTTGCATTCGCTGATGGCACTTTTATTGGCAGCGGTAATTGTGGTGATCAATTTGCTAATAGTTGCAACAAAGACGGCCCGGTTACGATCGAAAATGGCCTTTACTTCAGGTAGATCTTTCATGCCCAGCAACCAATCCTTCGCTTTTTTGAATTTTCCCTTAATACCTTTGTAACGTTCAGATTTATAGGCATCCATCTCGCTCTTGACCTGATCTTCGAACAGCGATGTGGCAGCACCACTCCCTTCGTCGAAACTTTTCATCGATTTGGTTTCGAGGTCAGCAAGCTTCTTAACCACACTTTTCTGTGCAGTTGAATAAATGGAATTTATCTGCTTCGCTACCTCTTCCCTCTTCTTCTCAAGTGCACTCTTGGTGGATTTCTGTTTCATGGAGGTAGCTGATAAATCAGCTTTCCTGCGGGCTTTTAAAGCATTACGCTCCTTTTTTTCTTCGCCTTTCAACTCATTGGCAACCTTTTCTGCTTCCTGGCCGGCAAAATTCTGAATGGATTGTGGCTCGCTCTTTGCCTTTTTCTCCATCTCTTTCTTTTCCTTACCGGCAGTTGCAAGGTCGCCGCTATCCACCATATCAAGCTGTTCCTGAGTAATTCCTTCCTCTTTCAGCCTGGCATCAGCCTCTTTTGTGAAACTACTCACATCTGTATGCCGGGGCTGGAGTGGAGCAACGGCACCCAGTCCAAGATTCATCTCCGGTGTGACCGGTTCTATCTCATCTGCCGGTAATGGGATCGAAATTTTTTCAGACGGAGCAGGCTGAGGCGTCTCTTCCATTTCTGAGAAGGTCGAAACGACTTCATTTTTTTCTCCCTGCACTACAGACATGACAGCATTACTCATCCTTCCGGCCTTGTTGTCACTCTTAAAGTTATCGACCTCTTCAATAGTATGCGGTATATTTTCAGCCAGAGAGGTCTGAAGTTGTTGCTTAACCTTGCTCTCGGCTGGTGTTGGTGCTTTTCGACTGTCGATCTGCTCTATTTGACCTGTATTGCTTTTGGATTGTTCTTCGGACAAAGGAACGGCGACAGCTTTTTCTGTCTGGTTCATTTTATCAGAAGAACTATCATGACGTTGTTCGTTCTCACTGAGTATTCTCAGCTTGTCGGTACCCCGCATCCGCACCGGCTCTCCCTTCATGGCGAGGAATCTGGCGACCTCGCTCGTACCCAAAATTCCTGATTGAGCAAACCTTCCGGTTGATGGCGATGGAAACCGTTCGTGACTGCCTGCACCGGTCTGCGTTTTTCCTGCCTGAGAATGAGCAGCTGCAGCCGGTACAAGGGCAGTACGATTGACAGTTTTATGTTGAGCAACTTCCATCAGATCAATCTTTTTCGGGTTTCAGAAAGCGATGGGCCAATGCGGCCAGGGTATATCTCTATTTAAAATGTTCTTCCTTCTTTCAAAAATTCACGACGTATGGCTTCTTCCATATCCTCCGACAAAATTTTATTGTCGTTGCGGCTGAGCGCTTTTAACGAAACTGTACGGACGACATTCATGATTGTACCTCCGGATATTTCGTGCTTTTCGGCTATTTTGTCCAGATCAAGTTTTTTCTCCAGAACAGCTTTTTCTGAGAATGCATTCTTCCAAATTCGGCTTCTTTCAGCAGGTTTTGGCATAGGAAATTGGATGACCGACTGAAACCGACGCAGGAAAGCGGTATCAATATTGTTTTTTAGGTTCGATGCCAGGATGACTACTCCATTGAAATCTTCGATCCTTTGCAAAAGATAACTGATCTCCTGGTTGGCGTACCGGTCGTGCGAGTCCTCCACTTTTGATCGTTTTCCGAAGAGGGCATCTGCTTCGTCGAAGAAGAGGATCCAGTTTTTGTTTTCTGCCATATCGAAAATCCGGGAAAGATTTTTCTCCGTCTCTCCGATGTATTTGGAGATGATCATGCTCAAATCAATCTTGTACACATCACATCCGCAATGCTTTCCCAGCAAACAGGCAGAAAAAGTTTTTCCCGTACCCGGAAGGCCATAACACAGTGTGGTGTAACCAGGTTTCAGCTTTTGTCCCATTCCCCAATCCTTGAGCAAGGTATTTCCATGCAATATCCAATGTTTGATCTCCTCTAGCTGTTCCAGAGTGTATGAGGGAAGTACCAGATGGTCCCATGTCAGTTCCGTTTCGATGAGACGTGCGGGGAACTCACTGTTGTAGTTGGGTTTCCGCTCTACCCCGGTAACAAACCAGTTAAGGTATTCCCGGGAAATTTGAAGCGAACCGCTTAGCATAGGTTCACTTGCAATGGAAGGAGCGAGAGAGAGAACGTTCTGTCTGGCAAACAGCTGACCGCCTTCGAAAATGCGTGTTATCTCAAATCTCATGGCAAGATCTTCACCGGCGATGATGAAGACAGCCGTTTCACCGGTAGGGATAAATCCCGAATGATTGATGCCTTTTATTCCGCCAAATTCAGTATATCCTCTGGAGGTTGTCAGGTTTTGAACCCATAAAACATCCAAGAGCTGAGGTTTGATGTGTGGAATTAGAGCCAATATAAGAATTAGTCTCTCTGACAATGTAAGTTGATTCCCTGAAACGAATTTCCCATAAAATGAAATGCTTTTGGACAGATCAGGCGGGGCGATCGTCAGAACATTTGATGTTGATCCCGGTTTTTCAAAATAGGCATTCAGCCGGGCATTCAAAATATCGGCAAACCAATCCATATCCAGATTGAGGTCATGGGCGTTATCGTTCAGTTCGTTTGACATTCAGTATAAATTGGTTTATTCATCCACGGTAGTTTTATTATGGAATAACTCCATGGAATGGTTTTTAGGAGTACATCATAGGCAGCGCTCTCCAAATAAACCGTCCAGCCCTCTTCAGAAGAGATGAGCAATCCATTGCGCTGAATAAAGGAGCTCCTCAATCCCTCTTTGGAGGTATTTTTCAGAGAAGACCAATGTTCAATCACAGAAAGCAGCAACGAATCGGCCTCCTCCTTTTGGCTTACGGAGAGCAATCCTTTCGAAACAGCGAGCGGTTGATCCGGATCAAGCCCAAGCACTACTTTGATAAACCCTAGTTCAAATTCAAATACTTCATCACGTCCGGTCGCCAAAAAATGAAGAAGCGCCGCAGCTTTTGAGAGGTTCCAGGCAGAAATTATCTTTCCATTTTCGGGAAGAATTCCGCAGTAAACGAACAATTTTACCAGGAATGGATGCAGAAGCAGAAGTCCTGCATTTTGGACGCTGTACCTAAATTCATCTCTTTGATTCACAAATACTTCTGAAACTGCAAAGTCATGCTCAAGCGAGGCTGGATTTCCATTTAAAATCCCCGGAGAAGCTGCTGAATTCATTTTACCAGGTATTAATTCTTCCTTCTCCTCAGGATCTTCAAATTTTGTACAGATATCTGTGCCGAAAATCCTGAGATTTGCAAACTGTTCTTTCTCCTTTCTTAAATCCTCCTCCGATTTTATTCCTATTATTTCTCTATCAGGAGGAGAAAAGAAAAGCAGATTTCGGGGAATAAGCACCAAAAATTTCCTCACTTCTTCCAATTTATCTTCTGTCAGAATCCGGCTTGCAGCTTCTTCCCAGTTTGGGATATTATTCCTGATACTATTGCTGATGCTTGCCTGCAGGAAGGCAGCAGCAAGCATCAGCGAGGTATGCCTGTCAAAATAGTACTCATCGGAATTCAATAAAGCAAAAAGCATCAGATTCAACTCTTTTTTCGCTGCATGGGATAGATGTCCTGTGACATCCTCCATGATACGGATAACATCTCCAAAAGACAATAATTGGAAAAGTCTGAATAAAAAGGGTTGAGAGACCTGGTTGAAGAGAGCATATTCCGCAATTTCCTGCCGGTTCTCATGGGCGGTGCCTTGGAGTTGAGCAGATACAATTTCAGTCTCAAGTCCCGAATGCCTTGGTAAATCCCCAAAGTGCAGATAGTGAAGCAGAATTTCCAATCGGTATAGCGATACCGGAATGGATGCTTTTTCAGTCTCGTTTCCTGAATAACCATCAACAGCCTGATTCCGATGCCCGAGAATTTCCGAAAGCTGAAGATACAACTCCCGGGCTATGTTCTCCCAGATTTCCCTGCCATAGGCTACCTTAAATTTAATCTCAATTTTAGGTATATAGAGAACATCCTCACCGGAAGCATATTCTGTAAAAGCCTTGTCGAATATAGGCAGAAGTGTCTCCCGCCAATGTTCATTAAGCTGTTGACGCAAAGCAAATGCCTGATCTGCTGATTCGGTGGTGACCTTCCAGTGCTGTTTGGAAATCCTGTGAGGTAAGGAGCTCATCTTTTCTATCTCATGGTGATATTTTTGACAAAGGTGCCAAACGAGGCACTTCCTTTCCCTGAAAGACCATTTAAATTATTCAGGGTTGTTGTAAGAACCGTCGCATCTTTGATCGCTCCAAGATTGGCACTTATTTCAGTCATCGCCTTAAAACCATCGGTACCAACGCTCAGCTCTGCACCGGAATTGGCAACAATTTTAGTGGTTTCGGTGAGTGTATCAGCAAGTACCACCTCCATCTTAGTCGCCAAATCCAGGTAATTGGCTTTCGTGGCAGCATCAGTAGCCTGCTCCGCCTTGGCTTTGTAACCATCAACGATGCCTCTTACCGATACCACCTCATCAACAGCCCTTTGCAGATTCACATCTGCATAGCCTGCTCCGGCAACAGTAACCTTGGGATTAACAGCAATACTTTTTATCAGTGCATTGCTCATATTGCCAAAGGATTCTTTGATTGTGCTGAAATAATCTACCTGCTGTTTATCGAACTTACTATTCCATGTACCGTCCAGTTGGTCTTGTATTGCTCTGGCTTTTATGTTAAGGAGGCCGTCGAGATCGTTGACTTTGAAATCATGGAATTTCCCTGTTAATTTGACATCCAATGGTTCCAGAATATTCAATCCGGAGTCTATGACAAAGTTCGGGCGGATCTGTTTGATTTGAATATCCGGTTCCATCTGGTCGTTCTTTTCGGCATCGGTTTCCTGGTAAGGCAGCATAAAATCGGCTACGATGGTGTTGTTTTCATCGTACGCCAAAACGAATGTACCTCCACGCATCACACCGCCGGCGTGCTCCAGTCCAGGGTGCTGAGCGATATAATTGTTGAAAAGCAATTTATTCTCCTTTATTTCTACATCCCTCTTTATCAGGATGTCAAGATGGTCCAGCATGTTGACATGCCTGTTGCTGACCAATGAGTCGAAAGGTGTGTTGAATTCAGTCTTTGCCGCGACGCTTATCTCACTTTTAAAGCTTCCGGATTGTTTCATGGCATCTTCGAGGTTCGCACGCCAGGTAGTCGCTGAACTGTTTTGAGTAGCGTAATCCCGGTAGTTTACCTGCAGTTTATTTGTCGCACCCGCAATGGCTGTGTTCAGTTCGGTATCACGACTCGCTGCAACCTGGGCAAAAGTTCCTTTGTCTACCGGATCCAGCAAAGTCAATTTCTCCAGAACATTGGATTTTAATCCCGCGCTAAACTGCTTCACTTCGCTCAGCTGGTTTACAACATCCGTCCGAAGCATGTTGTGCAACTGGTGCAGGTGACCAAAATAAAATGGGGGTCTGATCACAATTTTGGTCAGGTCTTCGCCCAACATGACCGATCTCAGGTTGATGGGAAGATTGAAAGTGCTGATCTGATCTTCCAGAAACCTGTGCACATTGACAATATTTTGACCCAGAAAACCTTCGATCCTGAAAAAATCAAATTTCCCCAACTGGGCATTCATTGGCATCGCAGCCGCCCCCTGTGCACCATAATTGACTGCATTGTAAGAGTAGTTTTTATTCCCGCTTTTCCTTTTATGCAGGCTGTAATTCCAGTATTCATAGATGGGATGGGATGCATCAATTTTGTAATAATAGGGAATGGCGCGCGCTTCCAAAGGATACTCTTCAGATCTTCCGGGGGTAATGCGGATCTCCTGACTTTTCGTTATGCGCCAAAGGTTTACCGGCTTAACCATCTCTATTGGTTTGATGTTCTCAAGTAAGTTAACAGAGATGTCCAACCCAATCCTTCTGGTAATGGAAGGTACTTCAAATGTGAGCAATTGAACGTTCAACTTTGCGGCAAGAAATTCGGCATGCCTCCTCTTTTCAAGGGTATGACTGGTTAGTTGTGATGGATAAAATCCGAACCGATCTTCGTCGTTCTCAATCTCCGCATTAATAGAACCCAGGATCAAATGCTTCGGGAAAGCATCCTTGTCCGGAGAACACCAGGTATTATCATCGAAAAGCAGTTCATGAAAGTCATTGTAAGATTCGGTCAAATCTCTGAGAAAGTCAAAGTAATATTGGATACCGATTTCATTTCCAGCGTAATAATCACTCCAATTTTTGAGGACTGTCAGCCAGGTAGAAGTGGGATCGGTGTCAAATACCGGGGACAAAAAAGTACTGCATGCCGGATATATTTTAGGTAATTCGGTTGAAAGTTTGGCATTAATAAAGCTGCAAACACTTCGGTAAACTGAGACAAGCTGCGCATGGTACTTCACATTGGAATTGATGACCGGGCGGTCTGCCACCACTTCATTCATCTTCATGTATGACTCATGAGGTGTCAAAATCACCGGTTTCAACAACCCCACATACTCTTTAGAAACAAGCAAAACTTTTTGGTTGTTGGTCATTTTCTGTCCGGAATTGTTGCAATCGGTACCCGAACACTGGTCTGGATCGAAGATGTAACTTTCCATGTATAGCAAGGCCACCATCTGCTCGAGCTTCAGTTCAGTATTGTCTGCAAACTGCCCTAACGGAAATGCTCTTTTGTCCTGCACTTCAGTCTCAATGAGCTCATAAACTGGTATCATCGCTTCATCACGGTAGAAAAAAGAGTATACAGGATTTTTATCGTCATAGAGCTTGTATTGCGAAAACTGCCTATCCGAACTGTAATACAAAAGGTCGCCATCCGTGGTAATACCCATTCCTTTTCCAACAGTTATTTGCTTTCCATCGCCGGTAACCTTCAATCCGCAAATCAAACCTACCCCCAGGAGTTGGGTGCGCGTAAGGCGCGTCTGATCCTCCAGGTAACAGGCAACGCTATTTAGCTGAGTGGCTGTCAGCACCTGGTCCTTTTCGAAGATGCTGTATCCGGTCGTTATCTCGTCCAGGCTTTTCAGAATCTGTGTCATGATGTCATTATTTAAGTGCGTTATTTACATTATTAGTTTTCCTCTGAACCAATGGCGGTATCACCAAGGACAAATTTTGGTTCGTCGGTGTCGCAAGCCCTGAGTAATTCAGAGGGATAGATGTTTCTGACTTCATAAAGTGACTCTATGAAATTGTTTAATTTCTTAAGGCGATCATTTCCCTCTTTCCCACTTTTCAACAAAATCCAGTCGTGGTAAGCGTTTTCAAGCACAGACATATCGTCCTTGCTGATCCAACATATTTTCGGCAGGATATGCGCCGGTGTTTCTTCGCGGATGATCTCTTCTACAAACCTTCGGAAAGGCATGTTTTTAAATCGTCCGTTTTCGGCCGGAAGTATTACATGGATCCGATAGGAATAGGGGTCGAAATCTGCACATGAAGTCTGTGCTGAAGCCTTGCATACCGGCAAAAACGAATCTCCTTCCCGGTCCTGCCTGAGCAGGATATTTTCTATCAGAAACAGCCCTTCATCGCTGTAGTTGCGCTGCAGATAATTGATAAGATCATCCAGTGCGGCATTCATCGCTTCTTCAGTATCGAAATACTCAATTCGTCTGGCAATTACTTTCCCTGAACTATCTTTCACATTGAAATAATACCGGTTATCGATGGTTTTCTTCTTTTCGTACCCGGATGGTTGCATGCCGGACTGGATGGCCATTTTCATCGCTTCAAGTGCCTTGTCCTCAGTCAGGTAATGCGTGCTGCTGCTCAGGATAATTTTACCTGTTTGGCTATTTCTTACCCTGAACCTAAATTCATCACCAGGAGTGCTATCAATTTCGGAATAGATCGTATAGTTCACAGAACTGAGATTCCGGCGTGTAAAATTTGGGATAGCCAATAATTTGGCAAGCCTTTTTTCGAGTCCTGATACATTTGAGCTGTTCCACAGATCGAATTCTCCGCTGAGGCTGTAGTTATAGGCCAGCGCCCGCTCGCTGCTGATGACCGGATAGTTCGCCAAAAAATCACACTTGTAACGGGCAATTGATTCCGGACTTGCGCCTAGGGCAGTATGAACCAGATTGGCAAAATCTGTGAACCGCTCGGCAAAGCGCGAAATCAGGTGATCCAGAAAGCGGTTACGGCGGTCGGTATGCACCAACTGATCCTCTGTCATGGTTTCCAAAGTAGTCAGGATGTCAACTCCTGTCGGACCATAAATTTTCTCGTATTCGGTAAAGGAGTCAACTACCTGATAAAAATAAGTGCGTTCAATTGTTGGGTCGGTTGAGAAAAGTTCTTTAAGATGACTCAATTGAGAAAAGTAATTGGCCATCAGCTGATCGAAAAATAGGAGGTATGCCTTGAGCTGCGCAGCTAAGGCAATGCGTTCATCTGTCGCGGTAACGGACAGGCCGGCTTCACTAAGTCCGTAAAGTGCCGGAAAATCATTTTGGAATGAGTAGTATTTTTCAGGATTCCTGAATTTTCCAAGCGGAATTGGCAGGTCATTTGTAGCGCCTGAAGATGGTTTATCCTGAAATACCGCATACAACTCACCCAATTTAGCCATGACTTTGCCTACCTGAGGATAAACCGGCATGTTGCGTTTGAAAAACTTCAAAAAATAGTTGGTGTCTTCAATAAAATCGATTGGCAGGGTGGGCTTTCTGCCGGGAATGACAGGAACTACCCACTTGTTTTCAGGTGGTATGGCAGGCGTATCAGGCTGCTCAGGAAAAGGGATCACCAATATGTCGCGTACAGCCACTACTCCCCGGATATCCATGATCAGGTTGATGATATCTGACAGATTAATTGATGTTCGCAACTCAGCTTTTTCAAGCTCATAATCATCAATGAAACCTGTGTTCAGTGCTGGTCCATCAAAAATTTCATCTGCAGAATATTGGGTACCATCCTCCTTCTTTCGCTCAAGCATCTCACTCAATGAATAAAAGCGGATGGAGGGACAGAGGTAGTTTTGAACCCGGTAATATATTTCGGCTTTCACTGCAGAAACATCTGCCGAACTCTCCAACTCCAAATCACAGCAGAGATTAAAAAGCTGATTCTCAATTTCCGTGTAACCAACAAAATCTTCGCATAAATTTCTATTCGATTGAAGCAGGCTGAGCACGCTTTTTTTTATCCCTTCCTTTTTGGCAGTCGTGGTTATATTATCGTCATATTCAATCGTCACATTGTACAATCCGGCAATTTTAATCTCTTCAATACCTTCGAGTCCTGGATTGTCAGTTCGCAATTCTCCAAGAACTGTATCCGCGAAATAGGATAGTTCATGCTTGGAAATCCACCCATTTTTGACCCCTTCCTGGTCAACAAGAAGCTTTCGATAGTCATTGAGCGTTAAGGCCCTGTTGGGAAATATCTGTCTGGCCGTAAAAAACTGTTTGGCCATATTGGCCACATTATCCTTTTCGGTGGCCAGGAGATCCTTCACCGGATAGTTGCTACGGTATCCAAGGTCTGTGAGTGAATAGGCCAGGAGTTCCAGAATGGTAATACCCGGATCATGCACATTGTAATCGGTCCATATCTTGCCGGAAAGTTCCTGCACATGCCGAAGACCCATGGCATATAGCTGTTTGTGATCGAGTGCAAGCTCTTTCTTGTTATTCTTTGGTATGATCAGTTCAGCCAACATGCTCTTTCTTGTTATTAAATTTCGTTGATGATGTGTGTTTGATCCGACACGAGAATCGTATCAGGCGTTTCAGGTTGAACTTCATTGAGGTCGCCCGACTGACCGGTCAATTCAGATATGCTGTAGAGATAAAAATCCTCTATGTAATCGACATACTCAATTTCCTCTACGAAGTCTAGCAGCACCGATTTGTATATCTTTCCTCCGAAGGAGATCTCTTTTCCTGAAGCATAAGCCCAAGGGGATAGGAATTGCTTAATTTGTTCCCTGAGTCTTTCGGAGTAAAAATTAAATTCATATCCCTCATGAAATTTCACTTTAAAAGCGAGTCTAAGCTTCTGGTATGACGGATTTTTAACCTTTATATTTACCTGCATCCCCGAATGGGAATTCACCAATTTGGTGATACTACTGATCGTGTTGCCATTCACTTTGGGGGCCAGTGGGTCGACCGCATTTTTGTTGGTCAGATCGGGAACGACAACCAACACCACATTGCCCGGAGCCAACCAGCAATATTTATTCATAGACGGAACGAATTTAGCATGCGGGATGCATTTAACTTTGTGAACCTCAGGAAATGATTCAAGCACCAACCGCTCATAATCCCAACTTGAGATGGCCCTGTTTTTGTGACGCAGACGTTCGGAACCGCGGGTATACAATGCATTGTGAGTCTCCTTTTGCATGCCGCCAAAAGAGGCGAATGGCTGTGTTACACTCTTTATCGAGGCGTTGCCATCTTTCAATTTTGTAATTTTACTTTTCTCCAAAGGGTAGACCAAATGATTCGGATCGTTTTGCAAATCAGCGAATTGCACTTCCAATGCATTTGCAACGACTGAAACCAACTGACAAACGGCTTTCACATTCTTTCTGATGGCTGCCTTGATCCAAATCCGGTCGACCGGCATGAGACTGTTTGATGTAGTGGCATCATGAGGCACAACAAATTTGATGATCCCACTCCGCAGCAACTTATTGGTAGTATCGAGTACGACCTCACTTTTGGCCATTGACTTCCAGTAATTGTCGCAAAGGACAGTCCAGTCAATGTTTACCTGCTCAAGATCCGGATCTTCGCTTCCTTCTGCCACCTGAAAAAGCACGCTTATGCTGTCGCCGGCTTTTAAATTACTGAATCCGATAACCAATTCTCCCTCGTTTTTATATTCAGGGAAAAGGGACACTGATTTGTCAACCAAAAAATTAAATTGATTCCTTTGATAACTGTGTTCCTGAATCTGACCGAAATAGGCTATTTGGAAAAATTGTATCTCATCGTTTGTAAAATCATCCAGCGATAGGGTATTGATGCTTACATCGTCTGAAGAGGCTTTATAGGAAAGCGATATGCTTTGTATAACTGGCGTATATGGCTCGTTTAGTGCTACATAAGCTGGTGTTGCGCCATCTTGTTTTGAATAGCTAAGAATGTTCTCTACGGTCTTCTTTGGATACTCGGCATGGTAGAAACTTTTATTCAATGTAAAGCGAATAAAGCCTTTTGCCGGTTCCGGGATAGCCGGCTTATTGATAAGTACCGGACTATAAAAAGACATTTGCTGCAAGAATGAATTCGCCCAGACTGTTCCTGTTTGCTGAAGACTATATACCTGTAAACTAATCGGATAGAAAACAGTAAAGGGAAGAAAACCGGGTGTAAAAGTCACATCGTGCTGCGAGGCAGCATTGGAGGTATCGAACAGGTGCACATTGCTTTGGGTAAAATTAGGGTTGCCTTTGTATGAAAAAACAACATCCGCAGTGAAGCTATTGTTATTGACAGTCTCACCATATGCGCTGTAGTAAGTACCAAAACTCGCTGGTGGATTCTTCCATGCAACTGACAGTGACAACTCTGTAATTTTTTTTGAAAGTGCTTCTTCATAGCCTACCAGGAAGGTCGAACCCTTTGTCGGTATTGGTCCAAAAGGGGTAAATGGCTTCCTGGCATTGAGAATTCCCTGGTCGCCCTCAAGCGAAATAGAAGTAACACCAGCGACTTCCACCGCCACTTTAGCCTTTTTGATTTTTACTCCGGCAAAATCATTGTAGCCCAACGCTGATGCAGATTGTCCCGTCTTCAATAGCACCTGAATAACAGGCGATTGGGTCGTATAACGGTATCCATGAATTGCCACATCATAATCGACTACAGCCTTCTCGGTAGCAGGCACGGTAAAGGAGAAAAGCAGGGTGTTTCCGCTTGTGATGGCAGGAACCACCGCATAAGGGCCTATCCAGCTTTTCTCTCCGGTAAGATAAAGGTCAAATGCCCCTTTAAGCGTTGTGTCATTGATCAATGTGCCATCCACATTGGAAAGCGTCAAAGTGAGGTTAACTTTTCTCGAGCCCTCCTGCATTCTGAGGACCGGTGAGGCAATGGCAAAACCGATCTCTACCGGTGGATTTTTCCCATTCCCAAAAGCCTGCCATTTGGGTTCATCTCCCAACAATTTACCTCCCATCCCATCAGAAGAATTAGCAATGGGAGCATAACGGATTGTTCCATGGCCGGTTTTGTCATAGTAAAAAGAACTCAGCTTCTCTATTATGGCATTGTTTATGACCGTTTCACCGGTAGGTGTATAGACCAATTCTACCTTCGTATTGTCCTTGCCAGCCGAAAAAACATCTTTTGTGCCAATGCTTATTTGGGATGCGTTCTTTTTTAGTTCAAGAATAACATGCGCCTTATCGGGAACAGCCGGCTTTTGAGCAAACCGCAAAATATCCGAAAAGAAAAAATCCAGATGACTTCCTGTAAACTTATTGATATTTTCCTGTGGACCTGCCTGGTACAATTTTAAAAAGCTAACAAAGAGAGCCAGGTGAGGAGGCACATCTCCATTTATATTTTGTAGCAGCTGACGAATCTCCTTCAAATCGGGAGGAAAAAATCCGGTCCAGTTTCCAATAGGTTTGGATGGATCTTTCGGATAAAATTTGACAAACCCGGCGAATTTTTGTGCAAAGAGCAGCAGCTCTTCATCCGAGCGTTCGTCAATATCGGCAAAATGCACACCCAGCTCTTCCGGCATACGCATATCCTGAGATTGTCCGTGCCGAAAGATGAGGTTTTGTATGATGTCTTGTACCGCCATAATGGGTTTTGCTAGCTGTTGTTAAAATCAACTGTTTTACGCACTTCATTGCTGTCTGTTGTATAGAATGGAAATACCAGATTGTATCGTGAGTTTGTAGACCTGATGATATATTCGAGTATGATACTAATCCGACCCTCCGGTTCTGCTGAAGTATCCAATTCCAGGGAAAGCAGATTGATCCGTGGCTCATAAATAAGGATGGCATATTTTACGCGGTCTTTCAGCAATGTTTTGGCGGTAGTACCCATCGGCTCGAAAAGCATCTCATGCAAATCAAGACCGTATTTTGGATTCATAAACCGCTCGCCAGCGGCGGTTCCCAGCATTATCTTCAGACTCGCCTGAATATCCTCTTCATTGGCAGTCATGGCTACTTCGGATGTTTCCGAAATAAATTCAGGAGGGAAACTCCATCCATTGCCCAGGAATGAGGTATATGAAATATCTGGTTTATTGTCTTCCATTTTGCCGGCAATTCAGTGTTGTGTGTTAGAATTTTTTAAGAACCCATTATTAGCTAAACCACTTGTGATACATGGCATTATCGGTACCCCTGGCAAAAATGTCAAGTCGACCGCCAGTCCAGCTGACAGCTGAAATATTGCTGGTAATTATACCTCCCAGGGATTCCCATCCACCCCATGAGTGTCCGTCCCACCATTTATGATAAACGGCATTATCGGTACCCCTGGCGAATACATCAATCCGATTGAAACCCCAGCAAACTGCGGCAGGATCGGTTGTAATTATTCCGCCCAGGGATTCCCATCCACCCCAGGAGTGTCCGTCCCACCATTTGTGATACAGGGCATTGTCAAGACCCCTGGCAAAAATATCAAGACGATTGGGTCCCCAGCTCACGGCCGAAGGATTGGTTGTGATGCTTCCCCCAAGTGATTCCCATCCACCCCAGGCGTGCCCGTCCCACCATTTGTGATACAAGGCATTGTCGGTACCTCTGGCAAACACATCAATCCGATTATTTCCCCAGCACACTGCAGAAGGATCCGTGGTGATAGCTCCGCCCAAAGATTCCCATCCGCCCCAGGCATGACCGTCCCACCATTTGTGATACAAGGCATTGTCGGTTCCCCTGGCAAACAAATCTATCCGGTTGGGTCCCCAACTGACCGCTGAAATATTGCTGGTAATGCTTCCTCCAAGGGATTCCCATCCACCCCAGGCATGACCATCCCACCATTTGTGATAAACAGCTCCGTCGGTTCCTTGCGCGAAGACATCAATTCTGTTTGCACCCCAACTAACTGCTATAGGATCGCTGGTGATAATACCTCCCAAAGATTCCCATCCTCCCCAGGCGTGTCCGTCCCACCATTTGTGATAGAGCGCATTATCAGTTCCCCGGGCAAATACGTCTATTCTATTTGTTCCCCAGCATACAGCATGAGGTGCGGTGGTTATTATACCCCCCAAACTCTCATAGCCTCCCCACCGGTTTAATGGATAAACAGCTCCTGCAAATTGAGCATCCTGCGAATCGATATCTGTCCCTCCGACCACTGCAATATTGTCTTTCATGATGGTTGCCGGTAACCAATAGCACATAATGGAATTAGGGTCTGCATGGGCAGTAGCAATAAGTGCGGAATTGTCTAATGGCGTAAGTACCTGGGCTGTCACCATGGCTGCATCCCAACCATCGCTGGCCAGGAAGTAAGCTTTCGCCTTAGCGGGATCAATTCTTGCTACAATCTCACTGCGCATATGCTCGTGCGGGAAACCCAGTGTATGTCCGGTTTCATGACGTACCACCCTGTGATATTCTGATTCTGGCGTACTCATGCTAAATCCTTGCAGATTCATAGTAGCTTGATTTGCAGGTATGTGCAGAATATCCGTTCCCAGATAAGACCAATAGCCGTTGCCTGTGAGGCTAATGCGAACCTGTGGATTTACATTTGTTTCTGTAAACCCGGCATTGCAACACTGTCCCCAGGCATTCATATGCGAAATGATCCGTGTGCGCAATGCTGCATCGACAGTACCCATGAAGCCTACTGTAAGGTTTACTCCCGTTGACGGCCATCTTTTAGCTGTGAGTAGCGCAAGATGCGGTGGAGGAATGACTCCGGTTGGGATGGTATTCCTAAGCTGATGCAGGTGTGTTTTGTTGGCTGGATTGATTCGGATTGCGGTTTCAGAAGCCGGGATCCATTGATCTTCGGGCAACATTTTGAGTGAACAGGTTATTGCCTGCGAAGAAGAATCCTGCGTGATTTCATTTGTCTTTTTCATTTCTATTCGTATTAAATTTTATTGATTTCGGTTTTCTAAATATCTAATTATGTGCTTTATTGTCAATTGTTTATCTATTTTTTCTTCATCCAATTATTACTGTGAAGCATCCAAGTACGATTGAACCTCCGTGTGAAGTGGAATCGCCCATTCTTGCTGCCGGTTTTCCACCGATCATCACTGTGGATGATCCCATGGCGATTGTATCCGGCGGACCTGTGCAAACACATGAATCACCTACCCGGGCAGCAGGCATTCCGCCAATCATGACGGTAGGTTCGCCGGGAGGAAGTATCGGTCCGCCGACATGAGGTACAGGACCCGGTTCAACCATCGGGCAAACGTGCATATCTGTTGTTCTGGCAGCGGGAGGCATAATTGTTAATGGTTAATGATTAATTGATCATGACTGTCGCGCCTTTTAGGGTCAGTGAGCCAGAAGCCTTTACTTCGGCGCTTGCTGATCCTTCGGCTTTGAAGGAGGCTGATGCCTTTTGTTCCACATTGAGACCCTCTACTTTAACATCCTGTTGAGCTTTGATCTCAATTTTTCCATCGCTTTGAATCAGGATTCCATCGCTGCTCATCACTATTTTATTTCCATTTTCGTCCATCATCTTCAATTCGCCGGCATCCTCATCGAGTGTTACTTTCTTCCCGGCAGGCGTTTCTATCAGGATGATTTTTTTGTCATCGTCAAAATGAAGTTTCATTCCGGCGCGGCTTTGGTACATCTTTTCGTTGTTGTCATCAGAACCTGTCAGTGGTGCTGCTTTTGCGCTTGAATGGAGCATCCCCAGAATAACAGCCTGCCGGGGATCGTCGTCCAGAAAACCTAGTACGACCTCATCCCCCACTTCAGGGCGGAAAAAGAATCCGCGCTGGTCGCCTGCATCCAGGGAGGCAATTCTGGCCCAGGTACCATCCCCGGAAGGATCGACAACCGGCATCTTCACCTGCACCCTGAATTCATTGTCAGGATCCTCATTGCTCAATACTATTCCGATCTGCAGTCCGTTGATACCGGGTAAAAGAGCGCCAGCTTTGGGGGCACTCACTTCGTTCTGTTCTGCCAGAGAATCACTAGTGCTTCCAAACTGAATATCCGTTTTCCAACCACTTACAAGATCAAAAGTTTGCCGAACCCCTGTCACAAAAGCATCGCCATTAAACCTGTTGCCTATTCCTGCAAGCGTTACCAAATCTCCGGGCTTTATACCGGAAAACCCTTCGCATTTCATCCGGCCATTTACCTGGCTCAACTTTGACTTGAGCCATTGTGCATCTGCCCAGGATTGCGTCTCCGTTTCCAAAAGTGAGGTTTGCTGCAGATGAAAATGGTCAGGTCCGGCTACTGAGGCAAGGTCACTGCTGACCAGATTTCCGGGGGCCACATTGCCCGGATCTGCTCCAACCTTTTCGACCATCGCTTGTTGGGCCGGATCCCAGGTAACACCTTTTACGGCACTGTATTGCAGGCGGGCGTCGATTTCAGCATCCATTTCAAGAATGGTCGCACCGTACAAAAGGGTACAAACTGAACGTCCTGATAACACGGGTGCTTTGATGGTTACCGTATCATCCTCAGTAAAGACCATTTTCCCGTTTGCCCGGGCTCTGGAAAGCAAAAAGTCCCAGTCCGTGGAGTAATACTGTACCATTTGTTTGTGCGTGACAGAGGTTGTTTCAACATCCGGCGTGACGGGTGCATTACCAAGAATGGATGTCATGATATCGCTGTCTGTTTTGTCCTTGAAGTAGGCGCTTTTTCGGCCAATCGTCAGACCAACAGCTTTGTGTTTGCATTCGGCTATCAACTGAGGAGCAGCGTTGTCACGCAATTTGACACTGTGGCGAACGATAATTCCTTTGAAAAGAGAGGCAAGATCGTTGGTCGCTCCTGCCAAAATTTCAATTTCATTTCCGGGTACGAACATTTCCGAATTGCTTGCCTCAAAAATGCTTTCAGAGGCAGCCCCATCAAGGTAGACCAATCTGGCCGCGGAGATCTTATCGGCCACTTTGGTTACAGAAACCGAAAGTAACTGATAAGTTCGTTCGACCACCCGGTCGTTCACTTTAACAGTGAATTCACGGTGTTCGGCGGCAATGGGCAATGTTCTTACTTCGGGCATGGTCTACTTCTCTAATGGTGGAAAAAAAATGGTGGTACCGGTCTTTAACCGACGAAAATCATCGATTCTGTTGGCACGTGCTACATCCAGAAAATAACCGGGGTCACCATATATCTCGTAGCACATTCCCGGTAGGGTATTGCCGGCTTTGATCATCCTGACATGAGTCAAATCGGGTGAATGATCCTGGGCTAAGGCTACCCTCGACTGGTCATCAGAGTTGTCTGTGAAGGTGGCAGTGATGATTGCCCTCAGAGGTATTCCGTCAGGTTTGAACATCTTGTAAGCGATGGAAGCACTCTTTAGAATACAACGTTTCACCTGCAAGGTTCCCCAAACGACTTTCAGATAGTTGGGCCTGTGGATATCTCCATTGTACCCTGTTACTGTCTGAAACTGTTCGATTTTTTGCTGAACATCCGCGACAATGCCATTGGCTCCTGTACCATCGATGAAGAAGGTAAGCGAGAGGTCACCGGGCTTCATCTTTTTGAAGTTCATCCTGCTGTTGGTGGTACCCGATCCCTGGGCGCTATCGTATTCCATTTCGTAAGCCAGCGAGATTTCATTCGGGTTCACAAACGATACGAACTCACCAACGGGAGTACCGGAGTAATCAGGCTTCGTAAAGGCCTGAATTTTCAATTTTTCAAGAGTTCCCCTGTTGTCCATGGTTATCGTTCAGATTTTTGCTTCAAAATATCAAGCACACGTTCGACACATTCATTTACAATCGCTTGCCTATCCTCTGGTGAGGAAGAGGCAGATGAGGCACCACCCGAATCATGGTTGGTCACTTCGACAGAAATCACTACTTCATCAATGATGACGGGCATAGACTATGATTTATTAACTGTAAAATACTGATAGTAAAGCTGAAGAGATTCGACCACAACCGCATTGTTGGATGAATTAAAATCGCTGACCGACCATTTTGTAGGATAAGCATTGATCAGATGCCAGGTAATGAGCGGTTCGTGGTTTTCATTTAAAAGCATGATGAACATCTCTTTTGGTTGAATGTCAAAATTGTTGATGCACCGATCAATCCAATCAGTCAGATCAGATCTGATCAGCAAACCTCTTTTCAGCGTTAGCTCTGTGTATCTTACCCCACCCGGATATTTCTGGGCGAACCTGTTCTCTCCTCCCTCCGGGACCTCCTCTGTCTTCATCTCGACAGACAAGCCGGATACCTCAGTAAAGCGCACATCATTCCCGTTGGAGGAAAGATCCGGCACTTCCACCTTGAAATGAAAACCGACGGGAGGATAGTAGTTGCTCATTATTCGTTCTGTAATTCGAGACCTTCGTGTGCCAGTTCAATGGATTCTATAGCGACCTCATTGCCGGATGCCTTTAGCTGAGGACCTTCCACTTTTACGGGAAAGGCATTGTGGGCTTTCCAAACCATCACCGGACTATGCTCTTCATTCAATAAACTGATAACCAAATCTCTGCGTTCTACAGTATTGAGTTTGATGGTACTGAGCCACTTAAAAAAGTCGTTGTCACTTTTTACCACCCCTCGTTTTAGCGTGATGTTGCTAAATTTGCGCAGTCCGGGCATTTTAATGGATGAATATTCAGGGAAGGAGCCATCGCGGTATTCTATCGCCTGATTTTCCTGTGTGAGTCCGGTTACTTCTGAAAAACCGACCCGGGTTCCACCCCACTCTACGGTGAAATGAAATACTGGTAATGGATAATTTGCTGCCATTGGTTATTGTTTTATTTGTTTGTTGTTAAATTAATATTGCATTGCTGTTGGCTATTGGCGGTTGGCTGTTGGCTAATAGCTAACTGCTAATTACTAAAAACTCATTGCTAATAGCTTTTAGTTAAGACGTTTGCAGTTTGTGAGAGAACTTCAGGATGATGAACTCCGCCGGACGGACAACTGCCATGCCGATTTCGACATTCATCCTTCCTTCAAGAATATCCTGAGCGGTCATGGTAACACCAATTCCACACCGAACGAAGAAGGCATCTTTGGTCGTGGCTCCGGCCAATGCACCCTCACGCCATTTCTGAGTGAGATAATTCTCTATCATTCCGCGCACTTTTACCCACGTGTTGGCATCATTTGGTTCGAAAACGGCCCAATAGGTCGATTTTTTTACAGACTCTTCCACCATGTTGAAGAAGCGGCGAACGGGTACATAACGCCATTCGTTGTCGTTGCCTGCCAGTGTTCGGGCACCCCAGACCAGAGTTCCTTTTCCGGCGAAAGCACGGATAGCATTGATTGATTTACCGGTATCTGAGTCCACATTCAATACATCCTGATGGGCATTGTCGAGTTTTATAACAGGTTCGATCACACTGGCAAGACTAAGGTTAGCCGGGGCTTTCCATACCCCGCGATTTTTATCAGTGGTGGCATAGGCACCAGCAACTGCGCCACTTGGAGGAAGGACGACGAAGTGATTTTTCAATTCTGCTTTGACGAAATTGTAAACAGCTGTTTTAGAATTCTTCAATGTATCCAGTGTACCTGATCCACTTGGATAGGTAACAGTGACATTCGATTCATCCGGTTTCAGGTAGTAGTTCATCGTTGTTTTGATGAACGGATAATAGGATGCACCATACTTCAGGTAATTGCTGCCAAAATAGCCCCGGTTGGTCGAAAGAGCTGTACTGTCCAGAGCGGTATCCCCATTGAAGATGTCAAAAATCCCAAAGCGATCTCCAAGGGTATTGCATTGTAACAAAACCGCTCCCACTAAAGTGGTATAATCTGCCGTAGTAAGCTTAACCGATTCAGGGATAACGATCAGCGTTGGCTCATCGACGAGGGCGAGTTTGTCTAATCCGTCCTGTAAACCGTACATTGTTGCCTTAACTGAAGTCGTATCACCATTGAGATCAATGGTATGTGAAGTCTGGTAAGTACCCACTGAAACGATGTAGCACTGACCTCCGCCGTTTTCGAAAAACATCTTCACGCTGTAGTAAAGCAAGTAATAAAGTGTGGGTTCTGTGAAAGATGTTAAGGTAAGAGCTCCCAAACTATCTGTCCCTACTGTGATAGCTATGGAGTCTTCGTGCTGAAGTCCGAAATAGGTCTCATATTCCTTCAAAGAATAAATCTTGGTAGGAACAAGAATAAGATCATCCGCCATCTTTTTGATGGCAAATGCAGTATAGCCGATAAAAGCCGGAATGGCAGTTTCCACTTCTGCAACGGAAGGTGGAAAGACAGAAATTTCTTCCACGTAAACATCTGGTGTTCTGTAAGTTGTCATAGTCGATTTTTTTATGGTTTTGAAATTTGTATGATTATATCTGAGTTGGATCTATTTATACCCGGTAGTGGCAAATGCTTCAATATTACATCTGAATTCTTAGTTAGCTGAATCTTTCTTCTGGCCCTTTCCAGTCTGGTTACCGGAGTTTGTGATTTAAATAGTACGACACTTGTACCGGTACCTGTGAGCAGGGAAGGTGAGATGTCTGTTGCGATGAAAGCACCCTGATTAACTTTTGTAAATTGGACCTGGGGTCTGGAATCTTCAGTGTATCCTGCATCAGCAACAGATAATTTGCTCAGATCTGAAGCGGAGTAGTTTTTGCCAATGATATAATATTTTAGGACTTCCTCCTTTGCCATAAAATTCAATGTAAATTCAGGTGGAACCGGGGTGAAAAAGCTGGCAGACACATTGATCTCGACAATTCCGAAAACCGGTTTGCCGGCTAAATCAGGATCAATATAGCAGAGACTTTTTTTGGTGGAACTCCCTTGTTTCTCGTTCACAGAATATACATTTGGTGCATAACCCCTCAAGTCTAAAGGCACCGGTGTCGTATCACCCTCTTTTGTAACAGTTGCAGTTTGCAGAATATTGTTTAAATAATCCTTTACGGTGATTGTTACCGGTCTTGAGGTTTTGGTCAGAGGATAAGCAAAAAGAGGTCCGACTAATAGCGTTTCAACAGGAAGATCCAATGAAACAGGTGAAGAGGCATTCCGGTAGAGTGGCGTAGTACCGGTCTTAACATCAACCTTTGTAAAATTGCTGAAATATGGATTTTTCAATTTTAGACCGATTCGGATGTTGATCCCGGAGACATCAACCACCGGAATGCCAGACTCACTCTTTTCACACAGAAAATAGCAAATTCCCTTGCTTACTTTGGAGATTATTCTTCTGTCCCGCAAAAGCAAATTACTATCCTCAGGGATTAGGAATTCAAAATCCTGACAGCCATTTGTGTAATAGGAGTGAGCAATTTTCACCGAAAAAAGTATGCCAAAAGAGCTGATCATGTGTTGTGAATATTTGTTTTGATATTGATAATTGGTTTCTGAATGGCAGAAACGAACTCTTCCTGAACAACAATCAATCTTATCTTGTAAGTTACTGAAGGCAAGTACTTTGCCCCAATATAGGCCCAAATCTGGTTGAGCTGTTCTACGCCAAAAGTCTCAAGTTCAATGGTTAGCTTTCCGATTTTTGCAGGCATTGCCGGATACTCTTCAGCCTGGAAAACCGGATGTGACTGAAAATATCCGAGGATTAAACTAATGGCCTTCCAGGCTTCATCGTAGTTGACAAAATTGGCTGCAAACATAGCGTGCAGCACGAATTTCAATTCGGGTTCGCGCCTGAGATGCTGTCCATCGACATAGGTAAATTCCGGCAATTGGGCTTTAAAAATGTGATCCTCCTCCAGGTTGAAAATTGTCAAGGCGATTGAGTCATCGACGAATGCATACTTTCCCAAATCGTTGACGATTCTTGACAATTTCACCTCAACATTGGTAGAGTTTGTTCGTGAAAGGATATAGGAATTTATCTCATCCCGAAGGAAGATTAAAGCCTGATCAATCATATTTCTAGGTTTATAGAAATTTGATGTAAAAAAGTAGTAAGCTATACCGGCAACTTTGCCAAGGTTACCGTCCTTCAGTACACCACTGATCCGCCATGATTTTTTCATGGCTTGAACCGTGTCCCGATTTTGGAAATCCCTGAAGAATTTTTACGGCTTGCGCCCAGTAGTTAAATTTGTTGATCCGGATCACTAACCGGGAGTCAATCCTACTCTCCTTCCCGGCAAAAACAATTGTACACTTGTTTACCCTTTATCCAGAATGATTCTAAAAGGTTACCCGGTAAAAATG
>JANYJT010000283.1 GCA_025358395.1 Bacteroidia bacterium | reverse complement strand
CATTTTTCCGGATACGGAAACAAACCGATTGGTATAAAATAAATTGGCAAAGCTAAAAACATCGTTTGTCTGTCAGAATTGTGGATTTGCCTCTCCAAAATGGATCGGCCATTGTACGTCATGTGGCGAGTGGAATACTTTCCGGGAAGAGGTTTCCCTTCCGTTAAAAAACCTTCCATCACCTTCCGGATTCTCCTCTTCCTCCAGACCGGTTACGCTCAACGAGATTGATCTGCTCGAACTTCCCAGGATAGATACTTCCAATGCGGAGTTTAACAGAGTACTTGGCGGTGGAATGGTGCCAGGCGGACTGATCTTATTAGGAGGAGAACCGGGGATCGGAAAGTCAACACTTGTACTCCAGATTGCCCTTCAACTGCAAAGAAGAAAAGTTCTTTATATTTCCGGGGAGGAGAGTCTGCAGCAGCTGAAAATGCGCGCTGAGCGGTTGGATGGAAACAACCCAAACTGTCTCTTTTTATGCGAAACGATACTTGAGTCTGTTCTTTTGCACATCGACAGAGAATCTCCTGACCTGGTGATTATCGACTCCATTCAGACTGTCAGCAGTGAAGCAATTGAGTCGACTGCCGGAAGTGTAACCCAGGTACGGGAATGTACGATAGCCATCATGAAACTGGCAAAGTCGAGAAACATCGCAGTAATTTTAATAGGTCATATCACGAAAGAGGGGAGTCTGGCGGGTCCGAAAGTACTCGAGCACATTGTCGATACGGTTTTACAGTTTGAAGGTGACAGAAACCATTTTTACAGGATCGTAAGGTCTGTCAAGAATAGATTTGGCTCAACTTCAGAACTCGGAATTTATGAAATGCAACAATCCGGGTTAAGAGAAGTAAGCAATCCATCAGAGATGCTTCTCTCCTCTCACAACGAAGGACTCAGCGGAACATCTACCTCCGCAGCCATTGAAGGCATGCGCTCCTTTCTGATCGAAGTTCAGGCCTTGGTTGGTTCAGCTGCTTATGGTACACCTCAGCGTTCGGCAACAGGCTTCGATTTGCGCAGAATGAACATGCTCCTTGCTGTTCTCGAAAAACGGGCCGGATTTAAATTGATGGTAAAGGATGTTTTCCTCAACATCGCCGGTGGCTTGAAGGTCGATGATCCGGCTATGGACCTGGCCGTTATCTGTGCCATCATGTCATCTAATTTTGATATTGCGATAGACAAGGGAGTTGCCTTTTCAGGTGAAGTAGGATTAACTGGTGAGATCAGACCCGTTGGAAAGATAGAACAACGCATTGCAGAAGCGCAGAAACTGGGGTTTAAAGAGATTTACATCTCGAAATACAGCAAAGGGGTAGACTTCTCCCGTTTCGACATAAAAATTCACCAGATCGAGCGGGTGGAGAAATTGGTCAGGACGCTTTTTGGGGAAGCCAAAAAGAAGGATAAAGGATAAAGTTAAAAGGCTAAAGGCTAAAGTAAAGACGCCGCACATTAACATTGCAGCGTCTTTACTTTAGCCTTTAGCCTTTAGCCTTTAGCCTTTTAACTTCTTTAATACTCCCAGAGATCTTGTTCGTAATCGAAGATGGCTTTTTTGATCCTTTCGGATTCTTTTGAAGCGTATTCACCTTTCGCGTACTCAAGGATATCACGATTTCCATATACATTCTCCTCTCTGATGATGTAACCGTCAAATTTCCGCATCAAAAAAAGGTCATCCATACTTAAATTCTGTGATCCGTTGTAGCTATTAAGTATCTCACTTTTTGCCAAAATGGATCTGATATCCGGGTAAAATACCCAGAACATATCGAAATCCTTTTCGGTTCTCCCCTCATCCGGTGAAGTCATTACACGAATGGGACAAAGGCCAACGATCCTTACCTGTAAACTGGATTTTTGTTTATCAAAATACCAGATCTCTTTAACCTTTATTTTTTTTACTTCTTTCGTAGCCATCCCTACTTCATAGGTAGTATCTCTTTGAATACCATCGCCGCCAGTCACATTGGTGCGTTTAGTGGCCGCCCCCATTTTTTCCTGAACCTTTTTAAAATCAAAGGGTAAAGAGAATTCATCTCCGACTGGTGAAAGTGGGTCGTAAGCAAGAATCTGTTGGTTTTCAATTGCTTTCAACAACAGATTAATCAAATTTAAATTACCTTGTTTTCTATCATCGATAGGAAAATATAATGGTTGATTCACCTTCTCTCGCAGGTCAATCATTCGCCACACGGTTTTGGACCAGAGTACATCCGATTCCCTTACTCCCGGAAGCGGGGCAGGTTTTCTTTCCTTGGTAATATTCTTTACATATGCCCCGTTAAAACCTGGCCTGGAGAGATTTTCAATGCCTTGTCCCATTACTGACTGACAGGTGAATGCGACCCATAAGAATATCACTTTCAAATATAAATCTGTTCTCATCGTTTAATTTATTTGGAGACTGATTGGTGGTAAATCTCTTGTAGTTCCGTCTTCACCTTTTGCAACAATATCAGAAATTAATATTTTACTTCCTGTACTCAATGTCCTTACAAAATCCATCTGTCTTTTCGAAAATCGATTTGCATCGGACTTTTCTTCAATATAAGAACTGCCCCTACTTCCTGACAGTAAAAATGATTGTATGGAAAACTTCATGTCAAAATCAAAATCTACCATTTTGGCAAAAAGAGCTTGTTGCAAAAGAAGTAAATTTTTATCGATAGTTCCTGAACTTTTATCCGCTACAATAGCAATGGGAGGAGGTACTAATTTAATTCTGAACTTTTGAATTCCCATTAATTTGACCACATTGTCAACGGTTGCAGTGACGGTAACGATGGCGGTATCGCCTATCGAAGCTTCCGGATAGGCTAAGAAATTGTTGCCTGCCTGTGTTATTCGCCCCTTTGTCATGCTGACTTTAAGATCCCGGGAAGACATACCCGGTGCTGAAATGGAAATAGGATTAGCCAAACCTTTGTAAATCACATTCATCTTTGTAGCTGAAACTATTGCGGAAGGTTTGGAGACTTGGTATTCCTCTTCGAAGGGATATTTCACTATCATGCCACTGGGGTTTTTAAAGTTGATAAATCCACTCCACTTAAATGTTCCTTCCGCGGTACCACTTGCCGTGTAAATTCCGGCATTTTCACCTGGTAAAACCTTTAGTTTATTCCCATTGACAACAATATCCGGAGCTGCAGTAGTGTCAATTGCCGAAATAAAAACTTTTGCTTCATAAACATCTCCCTGAAGGACATAATCTGATTTCGGGATTACCTGGGCTTTCAGTTTATTAAACTTGAAAGAGGTGGCATCAATCTTTGCATGTAAATAGCTGATGGCATCTGCCTCACTGTTTCTAATATCACTCTGCATTTTAGACATCAAAGTAATTACCGCGATAAGCGGATAGCCTTCAAATTTGCTGACTTCCCAGGAAGGTCTGATTCCTTGCGGAACGGGTGGAGAAGAGGTATCAAGGCACTTCCTCACAGATTCGAACTGCGCGGAATCGCGGGGATCAAATATTTTTAGCAAAGAATCTTTGTATGATGCAATGGCTCCTTTTAGCCTGGTGCCATATTTCATAGCAATCATTAGTTCGCCGGAGGAATTTAAGTCCTCTTTTAATTTGATATTGTTTACATTACCTTCAGGTCCGTCAGCCCTTTTGACCAACATTTCTTTGAGTTGGGCAATGTAATTGTAAATCGAATCAGAATGCTGTTTGATCCTGATTACTTTTCTATTGAGTTCTCCAACCTTTTGCGGATTCTCTTGAGCTGCATTGTTGAACTGAGTATAAACGGTTTCGTTTTTGTCGGTAAAATTTTCGATCGTACTCATAAATCCCTCGTTCACTGCAGCGAAGGCATCCAGTACTTTCTTGTCGACATTCAAAGCCAACATTGCAGTCAGTACCAGGTACATGAGCATGATCATTTTTTGCCTGGGTGTTTCCGGAGCGCCTGTTGATGCCATGGGATTCGGGAATTGTTAGCGTTTGAGGTTCATTGCACCCAACATGTTGCCATAAATCTGGTTCAAGGCCTCCAGATTTTTGTTCATCAACTCTGTCTGTTGATGGTATTTATTTGCTTCTTCGAGATTTCGGGAAACCATTTGTTGCAATCCGGCCTGATCTGATATGCTTTTTTCAGAAGATTCTGTCAGTTTTCTGACATTTTTCAAATGAAGTTCATATGAAGAATTCAAAGCAGACATGCTTTCATTGATTCTGGAAATCTCTCCGGAATACTTTTTGGAGTTATCGTTGATAGACGAAATATCCTTGTGGATGGATTCTGTAAATTCTTTGTAAGACACTGTCAGCTTTTCGCTGGTGGAGGAAAGCTGATGGTTGATCTTTTTTGTTGATTCGGCAAAACTCTCTGACAGCTCCTTCGAGGAAGATCCAATGAGTTTGGAAGAGTGTTCATAACTGTGGATCAGCTCACCTAAGGAACGCTCAACGGATACAGTTGCCTTGCTATTGACCTCGGAAAAGGAGTTCATCGCCTGAGAAGCATGTCCAATGTTCTTTACATACAATTCTGTTGCCAAGGTGGCATTTGATATTTCAGAGATTCCTTTGGCTGTGTTTGTAAGATCCTGAATCCCTTTTTTTAATTTTTCCAGCAATTCCGGCGAAATATCTGCTTTTTCAAACAGATCACTCATTCCGCCATTGGAAACTCGCTTATAACTGTCCGGAAAATCACTTTCATCATAATCTTCTTTAAATTCCGGATGTACTTTTGACCAGTCGTATTCTTTTGGAGGGACATAGACAGGTTGAAATGCTGATATTACAAAGACGACCACCTCAACAATTAATCCAAGCGCCAACATATAATCCAAGCCCCATTTTGATATGTGATACACTTTACAGAGGGCTCCGGCAACCACCACAGCAGCACCAATGCTAAAAATGAAGTTTACTAGCTTAGGTGACATAAAAGGCTTATCCTCGATGTCTTTAATTTCATTTAACAAGGAATTTCTTGGAATTGTCATGATTACATCTATATTAGATTGTGAGATTTAGGTTAAAATTCATCGCCAAAAGAGGACCGGACACACCTAAAACCTACATAGGATTTTGCAGTATCCTGATATTCGAAGGTGCGCGTACCAACCTGAATATAAAAGGCAATATCTTTCCACGAACCTCCTCTGATTACCTTGCGTTTCATGGTAGGAGGATCATCCGCTACGGCGTTGTACTCAAAGTTGGGGTTCATGTCATGCATGAAGTTGTAGGTTGATTCATCATATGCTGTAATGGTCCATTCGGCAACATTACCTGCCATATCATACAATCCATATCCGTTTGGTTCATAGGTGGCCACCTTGATCGATGCCTTCCCGCCATCATCACTGTAATTGCCCCGCATGGGTTTAAAGTTGGCCAGAAAACATCCGGTTTTGGAACGGGTGTAATAGCCGCCCCATGGATACATCGAATTATCTAGTCCGCCCCTGGCAGCCAGTTCCCATTCAGCCTCTGTCGGCAGCCGATAATCCTGAACGGCATAATCCCCTTTGTTGGAAAGGCTGATATTTTTGAAATTGGTCCTCCACATGCAGAAAGCTTTTGCCTGCTTCCAGCTAACACCCACCACAGGATAATCGTCGAAACCCGGATGGGAAAAGTACATTTTTGCCCAGGGTTCGTTGAATGCGTAAGTAAAGTCCCGGATCCAAACCAGGGTATCGGGGTAAATGTTGACAGCATCTGTCATCACAAAGCTTGCACGATTCTGAATGGGGGCAATCTTACCATTGAGATCGACAATATTTCCTGTATAAGCTTGCTTGGTGTAATCGTAAGAGCTTTGCCGACGGGATGCCTGTTGAAGGTCCACCCAGTAATAGTTGTAATTTAATTTCCTGACATCTACCTCCTTTTTGCCAAAAATTCTATCGCTTTTCTCGTAATATAGTGGCTCAAGTTCTGGGATGTACTCTGTCCTTTTCCAATTCAGCTTGACACTCCAATCCAATATAGCGGGGTCAATGGGCTCACCCCTTCGAGTGGTAGTAGGTTTAAATTCGGGAAATTTTTGAGACAATAAATCCCTCGCAATAGAGTCGCGCACCCAATAGACGAATTGGCGGTACTCATTGTTGGTGATTTCAGTATCATCCATCCAAAAAGTGGCAAGATCAACGGTGCGGGTAGGGGATGTTGTTCCGTTGATATCCTGATCAGAAGGCCCCATATTGAAGCTTCGACCGGGTATCAATACCATCCCTTGCGGGGTTGGTTCCAGGTACTTTCCCCTTTTCTGTACCCCTACCAATTCACCGTTTCCGGAATTGCGACATCCCGAAACCAGCAGTATCACTGCCATACTGCCATAAGTAAACAATCGCTTTATCGTTCGATTCATATCTTGTGAACCAATTTTTTCCATTTCAAAGTTATAAAAACCTTACACTTTTGGTTTTTTGACCTCTATTTTTATTTAAAAGAACAGCGTAAGAGACAAAAAGTTCATGAGAACCAGAGTTATAGCGCGCTAAAATAGAGGTATTCAGGTCATAAGAATAACCTATTTTTAACCCGTTTAGCATCTCAAAACCCAGAAACACCACCACAGCATCTTTCATTCGATACCCAATTCCTCCCCAAAACCGCCGATTGTATTGAACCAATAGATCCAGATCGACCTGGGAGGTTGTCCCATCTGATTTTACAAAGAACGAAGGTTGAACAGCAAAACGATCATCGTTCATTTCCTTGTAATAACCGCCGGTTAGATAATAATGTCTCTTCAGCGAATAATGGCCTTTCTCTTCAAAAGAAAAGGAAGGTTGGTTTATGTGCGTCGATGACAGAGCCAGGTAATATTCTTTATGCCGGTAAAAAACACCGGCTCCAACATCTGTCAATAGACCATTTACCTCTTGTTTAGGCAAATAAGGATCCGAATTATCCACGAGGTCGCCACCCTGCGCGGTAGACCATCCCGGACTAATATTTTTGTTCATCATTCCCACAGAGATACCACATCCCAACTGACCTTGACCAAGCTGAAAACGGTAAGCATAATTTATACCAAACGAGACATTCTTTTCATATCCGATGGCATCTTTTACTACCGTGAAGCCCAATCCATCCGTATTACCAATTAATTTGACCGTCGCATCCGTCTGAAATGCTGTTGTCATCGGCGCACCCGGAAATCCAACCCATTGTTGCCTGTTTAAGAGCGACAAATTTATTTGTCCGTTATTTCCGGCAAATCCGGGATTAATCATCAGATGGTTAAACATATGCTGACTGACCTGCGGATCCTGCTGCGCATTAGCGGCGAATGTACATATATTTAACAAAATCCACAAAAAACTACAAAATTTCGTCATAAAATTAGAACGAAAAGGATGATTTGATAAATGAGGCAACAGGCAAGTAGCCCGGAGCCTTATGAAGGCCGGAGAATCTTCGTAGACCAGGACTTTAGAATATTCCATTCATCTGATTATAACTAGTTTTTTAATGGTCAGATGGAATACCCACAGAAACACTTTCTTTTGGTGTAAAAATTGACTCATGGGTATTTCAATAGCTCTTGTTGAAAGATGACCACCATCGTTCCGGAATCTCATTTTTGCATGCCACACGATAGTCCTTTTTTGAGCAGGGAATCCTCTGCGGGAAATTGTCGCAATCCGGCGAAGGGACCTCCATCCACCATCGTTTGGATACAGGATGTTTGAGAAATGT
>JANYJT010000235.1 GCA_025358395.1 Bacteroidia bacterium | reverse complement strand
CAAGCATTGATTCCAACAATGGAACAAGTTTACAGTATGGCTTACCGGAAACAGATCACAGGAGAGAACGTCCCGAATGATCAAAAATTGTTTTCAATCTACGAATCATTGGATATCAACAATTTGAAGGAAGATATTAACATTTCTGGGGAGCAAATGGTAAATTTACGATCCCGACACAATTAAACACTACCTTCACCAAAAGCATGGGCGCTCTCGTTCAAAAAGAATTGAAAAAATTGATAGTTTACAGACGGACCCTAACTAATTGAGATTAATAAATGCTTTTCAAGCCCGACCTCGACTAATTTATAATAGGTTGAAATTTGAATGTCACTTTGTCCCTTTTCAATTCTCGAAATGTAACTCTTTTTCGTACCGGTCTTTTCTGCCAACTGTTCCTGGGTAATATTGGCTTCTTTTCTTGCATCTTTTAGCATAACACCTAATCTGAATGCGAGGGAATCTGCATCGAATTTGTCCCTTTCAGGAGAGCCCTTTTCACCGTATTTCCCCTTTAATAGGTCCTCAAAATCAGTTATGTTATTCATTTTATGCTTCTCTAAATTTTTCAAACATGTAATCGTTTTTCAAATCTCACCAAGTCAATCACATATTCAATCTTTTCCTGAATTTTAGGATCTTGCGATTGATAAAAATTTACAAAATCATCTTTATAAGCAATGATCCTCCTGTGCGTTTGCAAAGTTAACTAATTAGTTTACTATTTCCAATTTTATTTACATCCCAGATATGTATTCTCAATTTACCCTATTTTCAGGACAATAGCGAGTGAAAGGTATTCCTTCAAAGCTGTAAATTGAACTCGTAACTTATCTCATTGCGAAACGATATTTTCCTAATTTTGGACAACACATTTCTATGTCAGTAACACTTTACCTAATGAAAAGATCCATTTTTACAATCGCCTTTTTGCTGTTTATAACTTATTCCATTACCATGAAAGCACAGGTCACCGAACGTCCACGACCGGCTGAGTGGAATAACCTGATTTTTGGCGGACGGTTTATGGACCGGTTCCTGCCGATGCCCGCCGTCGGAGAATTAACCTCCAACACCTGGGGTGACCCGGCCGTCGTTCCAAGATATACCGCCAATGGCATCGAAAACAGAAAATGGTCCTTCTGGGGCGGTAACATCAAGTTTTGTGAAGACAAAAAGTACCACCTGTTCGTCTGCGGATGGCTGGAAAGTTCCTCGAAAGGCCATGCCACCTGGCCTGGCTCTATTGTCTTTAACGCGGTCTCGGATAACTCCTACGGACCATTTGTAGTCAAAGACACCATCGGAAAGGGTCATAATCCGGAGGTTTTCCGGTTGAAGGACGGGAGGTATGTGCTCTATGTCATCGACGGTTACTATATCGCAGATGGCTGCAACGGTCCCTGGAAATACAGTAAGTTCGAATTTCTGAACCGCGACCGTAAGTTGATCGAAGGCAACTCCAACTTCACCTTCGCACAAAGGGAAGATGGATCCTATCTGATGATTTGCCGGGGTGGCGGACAATGGTTCAGTGAGACGGGGCTCTCCGCTTATAATCAGGTTACCGGTACAAGGCTTTCAGCCGATAGGAAAATAATACCCCAAAGAGCCTATCCTGCTATCGAAGGCAGATTCGAAGATCCTGTCGTTTGGCGGGATAATATTCAGTATAACCTCATCGTCAACGACTGGCTGGGCAGGATCGCTTTCTACCTCCGTTCTAAAGATGGAGTAACCTGGAAAGTGGAAGCTGGTGAAGCTTACGTGCCAGGAGTTTCGAGGCACCCGGATGGGAAAGTCGAGGGATGGTGGAAATATGAACGGCTGAAGATATTCCAGGACCAGTACGGCCGGGCTGTTCAGGGTAATTTTGCGGTAATCGATGTAGAGAAAAAATTCGATCAGGCCAGCGATAACCACAGTTCAAAAAATATTTGCATTCCGTTGACTGCAGGTCGTTTACTGAACATTTTGGACAAAACCCCCACAAGCAAGACCTTCCGGGTCAAAATCTCCGCTGAACAGGATTTTAATCCTCAGAAAGACATCGATTTGAATTCCCTGATCTTCGGCGATCCGGATAACGTCAACTACGGCAGGGGAGGCAAAGTACTGAAATCCGAAAAATCAGGCAAAGACCTGATTGTCACTTTTGACGGAACAGGAATTCAATTCGCGGAAGATGAATTCTCTGCCAAACTATTTGGAAAGACCACTACCGGGAAGCTACTTTTTGGTTATGCAAGGCTGCCATGGGTCATTTTCAATGAACCCATTCTCTCTGCTTGTCTGCCAGAATTTAAAGTTAAAACAGATGGTTACGACCTCCAGGTGGAGGTACAGAACTTCGGACTGATTACCTCAAAATCAGCCAGTTTACAAGTTTTCAACATGACTGAAGGAAAAGGAACTGAAATCTCCAACGGAAAAATTCCTGTACTGAAACCCTATCAAAAGGCCGTGGTTCAAATGACCTGTGGAAAATTATTCGAAAAGGGTAAAGAGTATATTATTACGGTGAGAATTAATCAGGAAGGCAAGAATCCGGTGTTATTACACGGAAAGGTAATTACCGAAAAGTAAATTCATTTGACTCTGAGTATCTTATAAAATTCGAACCAGATAATGCTGGATGCACCCGCCAGGACGCAAAATATTGCCTCTTTAAGACTGATCCGCTCAAAAAGGAACAGGTCCAGGAGGAAAGGGACATTCAGGGTTAGAAGCAAAAATCCGGTGGCTCCTCCAACTACCCATTTTACAGTCTTATTCGTCGAGAGCAATATCTGAAAAATATTCCTTGACCATGAACGGTTGGAAAGAATCACGGCAATATTTGCTGCAATCAGGGTGGTAAAAGCCAGCGCCCGAATCTCTTTTTCAGAGTAATTCATCTTCAATCCAACGAGGTAAACTGCAAAGACAATGACCAAAATTCCAATTCCTTGTGAACAGCTGAGCCATATCTTTTTTGCCCCGAAAAAAGGATCATCAAAGGCTTTGGGCGGCCGGTCCATCACATTCCGCTCTTCCTTTTCGGCTTCGAAAATAATAGAGCAAGCCGGATCGATAATCAGCTCTAAGAAGACAATATGAACCGGCCAAAGTATCAGCGGCAGGTTGGAAAAGAACACTGGGATTAGGGATAATCCGGCAATAGGAACATGAATGGCAAAGATATAGGCCAATGCTTTTTGAAGGTTGTCGAAGATGCGTCTACCCATTTTCACCGCTCCGACAATAGAAGCAAAATTGTCATCCATCAGCACCAAAGATGAGGCTTCCCGGGCTACGTCGGTTCCTTTTTCACCCATTGCAATTCCGATGTGAGCAGCCTTCAATGCTGGGGCATCATTCACCCCATCACCTGTCATGGCTACTATTTCATTGTTTCGTTTCAGGGCATTAACGATTTTCAGTTTCTGCTCCGGCACAACCCGGGCAAAAATATTCACCTCCCGGATCCGTTTGCACAATTCCTCTTCCGACATGGCGTGTAACTCAGATCCGCTGATGGCTACGCCAGAGTTCTTCAGTCCGATCTCCCTGGCAATATTCATGGCTGTTACAGGATAATCCCCAGTGATCATTATCACCCTGATGCCTGCCTTGTAACATTCTGCCACAGCGTCCGGAACGGTCGGCCGGATGGGATCCGACAGGGCAATCAGCCCAATAAATTCAAATTCAAAATCATGCTGGATGCTAGGCAAGGTCTCATTCCCAATCATGGATTTCGCTACCCCAAGAACCCTTAATCCCTCGGATGCCATCCCGGAAATCTCGACCTCATAAGCTGTTTTCTGTTCAATAGACAGGTGACAAAGATCGAAAATTGCCTCTGGTGCACCTTTCGCAGCTATCGTCTTCTGCTGGTTCCCGGAATTGGAGAAAACGCGCGACATAGCCAGGAGTTCTTTCGACAATGGATACTCTTTCACCATCTGCCAGTCGGTATGGATATGCTCCGTGTCTTTCAGAAATACTTCACCCATGGAGGTGATGGCTTTTTCCATCGGGTCGAATGGGTTGTTCTGACTGGAAAGGATGCCGTATTCGATGATCTCATGAAACTCTTCAGGGAAAGCCGTTGAATCATTGACTTTATGGAAGTTGTGACCATCGTATAATCTGCTAACTGTCATCTTGTTCTGCGTCAGGGTGCCGGTTTTGTCGGTGCAGAGAACCGTTGCGGAACCCAGGGTCTCTATAGCCGATGGTTTCCTGGTAAGGACATTTTTCTTAGACATCCTCCAAGCTCCAAGAGCCATAAAAATGGTAAGCACTACCGGGAATTCCTCAGGAAGCATAGCCATTGCCAAAGTTATTCCCGCAAGAAATCCTTGCAGCAAATTGCCGCGGGTGAGCGTGAAAACGACAACAACCACCAAACAAAGTGAAACACCTATGATGGCCAGCCTCCTTACCAGGATGGACATCTCAGTCTTGAGTTTGGTAGGTTCTTCAATAACCGAATCAAGTGCCTTTCCGATCTTCCCGATTTCAGTATTGGAGCCGATGGCGGTAACTCTAACCATCCCGTTCCCCTGAACGATCATGGATCCTGAATACACGAAGGGCAGCTCATCACCACCGGGCTGAGTATAAATATCAGTCCCATTCCATTCGGACTTGCTTACCGGAACGGACTCTCCGGTCAGGAGCGATTCATCTGCCATCAGGTTCACAGAATACAGGACTGTCGCATCTGCCGGTACACGGTCTCCTTCCTGCAAAACAACCAGATCATCAGTAACGACTTCTCTCCCTGCAATTCGTTTTTCAACACCATCACGAATCACCAACGCGCGGGGGCTAGCCAGATCTTTCAAGGCGTCCAGCGCTTTTTCTGTCTTTTTCTCCTGGTAAAATTCGATACCCATGATCACAAAGACGAATCCCAGCAACATCAGTCCTTCCTGCACATCACCTAATACCAGGTAGAGTGAACCGCAGGCAACCAGGAGCAAGAACATGGGTTCTTTTACAATACCCCAGGCAAGGGCAAGTAAATTTT
>JANYJT010000212.1 GCA_025358395.1 Bacteroidia bacterium | reverse complement strand
CGTCATTAAAATAGGGCGCAACCTCAATGTGGCCGCCTCAATTACAGCCTGTCGCTTCGGCATTCCCAGGTCTCTTTTCTTATTGGCAAATTCCACTATCAATATTCCGTTTTTAGTGACCAGACCCACCAGCATTACCATTCCTATCTCCGAAAATATATTCAGGGTCTGCCCAAATATCCACAGACTTATAAAAGCACCCGGAAAAGCCAAAAGGATAGTAATCATAATAATGACAGGATCTGTGAAACTCTCGAATTGTGCCGCCAGCACCAGATATATCAAAATCAGAGCCAGCAAAATGGCATAGAGGGTATTCGATGAACTTTCGGCATAGTCGCGCGAAGGGCCACTCAGTGAAGTCTGGAAACTTTCGTCCAATAGTTTGTCGGCTATACCCTGCATGGATTTCACTCCGTCGCCAATAGTTTTACCCTCGGCCGGTGCTGCCGTAATGGTGGCTGCTTTGTATCGGTTGAAATGGTATAAGGAAGGTGGATTGGCATTGGGTATGAGTTGGGTTACCGAAGCCAGAGAAATGTTTTCCCCCTTGTTGTTGCGGACGAATAAGTTTGTAATATCAACGGGTTCCTGACGATCTGCCAGTGCCACCTGACTGATCACCTGATATTGTTTCCCGTTCATAATAAAGTAATCAAGGCGGCCCCCGCTAAAAGCACTTTGAATTACCTGGGCAATGTCGGTCACTGTGAGTCCAAACTCCCGGGCCTTGATTCTATCGATGGTCAGGTCAAGTTCCGGCTTGTTGAATTTCAGGTTGACATCCACATTTTGAAGGTTTTTGTCGTTTCTCGCTTCTTCAAGGAATTTGGGTATTACCGCTCTGATCTTTTCGAAATCGATATTCTGTATCACAAACTGCACCGGCTGAGAACCCCTGGAACCCAATCCCACCGAAATGGTTTGTTCCTCAATCGGGATTACCCTTACGTTGTTGAAACGGGATAGTTTTTTGTTGAGCATTTTCACAATTTCTGCCTGGCTTCTTTTTCTATCTTTCACCGGCAGCAGTCCTATACGGCCGTTGCCGCCATTTACACCGGCACTGCTGTAGCCCGGTATAGAAATAAACGAGAAGTCTCTTTCGGGAAGCGAATCGATAAGGAAGTTGCCAATTTTCTCACCTTCGGCAGACATATATCCGTAGCTCGCTCCCTCAGGACCCGTAATTGTAAGACGGACATTACTTTTATCTTCTATGGGGGCAATTTCGCTCTGAATATTTATAAAGATCAGTATAAAAACCCCCACGCAGATAACCACAATCACCCAGGCCATCCATCTTATGTTGACGAAACGTTCCAACAGTTTTTTATAACCGTTTTCCATGCCGCTGAAGAAGGGTTCGGTTTTATTATAGAAATTGGTGTGAGTTGCATTTTTATTATTCAGATACACATTCAACACCGGGGTGATGGTGAGCGAAACAAAAGCTGAAACCAACACCGCACTAGCAAGGACGACTCCGAACTCTCTGAACAAACTGCCTACAAATCCCTGAATGAACACTACCGGAAGGAACACTATGGCCAGGGTGCTGGAGGTGGCAATAACCACAAAAAACATCTCCTTGCTGCCCTCAATGGCTGCCAGTCGAATGGGAATGCTTTTTTCTATCTTGCGGAAAATATTTTCGGTGACCACTATTCCGTCGTCCACCACCAATCCAGTTGCCAGAATAATGGCCAGCAGGGTGAGGATATTGATGGAGAATCCCGCAAAGTACATTATAAAAAAGGTGGAGATCAAAGATATTGGAATATCGATTAAAGGACGGATGGCGATAAGCCAGTTTCTGAAAAAGAAAAAGATTACGAAAATAACAAGGCCTATGGCTATCAACAATGTTTCGATGACCTCGTTGAGCGATTTGCGCACATTAACTGTATTGTCAATTAATGAGGTAAACATGATGTCGCCTTTTTGCGATTTTTTGATTTCTTCCAGGCGTTTGTTGAACTCGTCGGAGATGTTAATGTAGTTGGCTCCGGGTTGTGGAACTATGGCCAATCCAACGGCGCTGACCCCATTCAGTTTCCAACTCTGCTCATATTGTTCGGGCCCGAGTTCCACTTTGGCCACATCGCTCAGACGAACGATGCCATTGGAATCCTCGCGAATGATGAGGTCCCTGAAATCTTTTTCGGTACTCAACCTCCCCATGGCCCTGATGGTCATTTCGGTTTTATTGCCATAAATCTTTCCCGAAGGCATCTCTACATTTTCTTTATTCAGCACCGTCGAGATGTCGTTGAAAGCAACGTTGTAAGCGTTCATTTTGTCGGGGTCGACCCACAGACGCATGGCCTGACGCTTTTGACCGACAATGTTCACGGCACTTACTTCGGGTATGGTCTGGAATTTATTCAGCAGTACGTTTTCGGCATAATCACTCAGTTCGAGCAATCCTTTGGTCTGGCTTTGAATGGCCATCAATATGATAAAATCGCTGTTGGCA
>JANYJT010000155.1 GCA_025358395.1 Bacteroidia bacterium | reverse complement strand
GAAGGAAAAGAACACCCGGGATTGTACAGGCCCGGACTTTACGTGTCAAAGGAAGAGATGCACTGGATCCGCACTGACCGCGCCTTGAAACCAGGCGAGGAGTTCAACTTCCTGGTAAGGATCAGGTACCGTCAACCACTTGAAAAAGCCACGATAATCATGGAAGATTCAGGGGCATATTTTCTGTTCGATCAGGAACAACGGGGAATTACTTCCGGTCAGTTTGCGGCCTGGTATGAAGGGGAGGAGTTAATAGGATCCGGTGTTATTTCTTGAAAAATTTGGAATCAATTAGGTGTTATAAGGTCTGTATTTAATTTGAAGATTAGTCAAAGAATATGACTGCCAATCATAAGCTGATAGAGAAAATGAATATTAATCCCCGGAAGTGATGTTAAAGATTGCCTTGGTTGTATCAATGCTTTTTCAGCTTGGAGCAGCGGTATTCGCGATAAGCTTGATTCGGAGGACACGATACAATATTTCGTGGATTTTAATTTCACTGGGACTGGTTTTGATGGCTTTCAGGCGGCTATTCGATTTCTCTACCTATTTTCTTGATTCGCAGATTTTTAAAAATGATGAAATCAATGGATGGATAGGAGTTCTTATTTCGGTTTTAATGTTTATAGGTGTAATCTTCATACGAAAAATCTTCAATCTTCAGGATCGAATTGAACAGCTACGGCAAGAGAGCGAACAAAATGTACTTTCTGCCATCATAAAAACTGAAGACAAAGCCAGACAGACCTTTGCCAGAGAACTTCACGACGGACTCGGACCAGTTTTGTCTTCGATAAAGATGACTTTGAGTGCTGTAAGCGAAGATGAACTTACGCCAATGAACAAAAAAATCATCAAAAGTGCTTATCATGCGACTGATGACTCAATAGTTGCTTTGAAGGAAATAGCAGATAACCTGAGCTCACATTTGTTGCAGAATTTTGGATTGGAAAAGGCAATTGTGACATTTGGTAATCAGCTTTTTTCTTCCGGTGATATTATTCTCAGCTTCAATTTGAATTTTAATGAGGATCATCTTTCAGAAGAGCTCAAAAGCAGCTGCTACCGAATCGTTTCCGAACTAATGAACAACAGTTTGAAGCATGCAAAACCAACAACTGTTTCACTTGAAATATCAGAGAATCAATCCTTACTATCTCTTAATTACAAAGATGACGGATTAGGAATCGAAAATTTCCAGGCGAAGATCAGGAGTAGTATGAAGGGAATGGGTTTCAATAATATTTTTTCCCGAACTAAATCTCTCAAAGGAACTTATAATGTTCAAACAGGTCTTGGTAAAGGGTTTTCCATCCAATTTAATTTTCCTTTTCGATGAAGAAAATCTCCATTTATATTGTCGATGATCATTCACTTTTTAGGGCAGGTTTGAAAATGCTGCTTTCCAACGTTGACTATATCGATAAAATTTATGAAGCCGAAAATGGACAACAGTTTATTGATGAATTAGCTGCAAATCCGGTTGATATTGCCATGCTTGATATTGAGATGCCTGTCATGAACGGTGTCCAGGCAGCCCGTTTGGCAAAGAAAATTCTTCCCGGCATTAAAATGATAGCCTTATCTATGTATTCGGATGAAAACTATTATCTAAATATGATTGAATCCGGAGCTTGCGGTTTCCTGCTGAAAAATTCAAGTTTTCAGGAGGTAAAAAAGGCCATCCAGGATGTTTACAACGGGAAAAGTTACATATCAATAGAAATACTGAATAATATTCTCAAACATCCTCAAAAGTCTTATTCCAACAATTTCATTGAAAAAATAACGGATCGTGAAATAGAAATTCTTCAACTGATCTGTAAAGGCCATACCAACAGTGAAATAGCAGATATTTTGGTACTCAGCAAGAGAACTGTCGACAAACACCGCGAGAACCTGCTTCAGAAGACTGAATCAAAGAACACCGCCAACCTGGTGATTTTTGCCATTAGAAATGGTTATTGGGATATTTAAATCTGTCAGCTCTCAGTTTATATACGTACAAAGACGTAACATTAAATTACGTTTTTACACTGTTCCCTCCTCATTTTGATTGAGATATTTTAGCAAACATTATTGTCTCACAGGTTAATATCAATAATCGCTAAAATATCATAAATGAGGAAAGCTTTTATCTCAGTCGTATGTGCATTTTTTTTGATCAATACGGTTTCTGCACAGAATATCGTGGAAGGTACGGTGACAGATATCGAAGGAGTCCCGGCAGTTGCTGTCACTGTACTGGTAAAAGGGACAAATATTTTTGCCGTATCGGATGTGGATGGCAAATTCAGTATTGATGCCCGCCAGAAGCCGCCTTATACACTTCAGTTCAGCTCCGTTGGTCTGATTCCCAAAGAAGTAGTAATACTCCAGTTGGCCAACAAGCCAATTAAAGTTATCCTGCTTTCCAACAATACATTCGAAGAAGTATTTGTCACCGCCAGGCGAATGAAGGAAAACATACAGGATATACCAATTCCAATAACGGCAATGATTGGAGCACAGGTGGAAAATACCGGTGCCTTCAATGTAAATCGGCTAAAAGAGCTGATTCCCACTGTTCAGTTTTATTCTTCCAATCAACGAAACACCGCACTAAATATTCGGGGATTAGGAACGACTTTCGGACTGACCAATGATGGGATAGATCCAGGAGTGGGTTTTTATGTCGATGGAGTCTATTATGCAAGATCGGCAGCTACTACACTTGATTTTATTGATGTTGAATCCATTGAGGTTCTACGCGGGCCGCAGGGTACTCTTTATGGAAAGAATACGACTGCCGGAGCATTGAACATAACAACACGCAAGCCAAGTTTTTCTCCTTTAGGCAGATTTGAGTTAAGTTATGGCAATTACGGATATTTACAAGCTAAAAGTTCCATTTCAGGGCCGCTTAGCAAGAAGATTGCCGCACGATTATCTTTCACAGGAACCCAGAGGGATGGTGTATTGTATAACACAGTCAGGCAAGAGCATGTAAATGATCTGAATAATATTGGATTTCGTGGTCAGTTGCTGGCAGTACTTTCCAGCAGGATAGATTTAACACTGGCAGCAGATATTTCACGTCAGCGACCAAATGGATATGCGCAGGTGTTCGCAGGAGTTGCACCTACATTGCGACCTGGTTACAGGCAGTTTGAGCAAATTATTGCGGATCTGAAGTATACCCTGCCAAGCCGTAATCCATTCGACAGGCTAATTGATACAGATACACCGTGGCGAGGAGAACAAGACTTTGGTGGAGCTTCAGCAAACATGGACTTCAAACTTGGATCCGGGACGATCACTTCGACTTCTGCCTGGCGTTACTGGAGATGGGGTCCCTCAAATGATCGGGATTTCACCGGATTACAAGCTCTCGCCTTATCACAGGCTCCATCCAGACACCAGCAATGGTCACAGGAGGTACGGTATACCGGAAAGTTTTCTTCCCGACTGAGTGGGCTAGCAGGTATTTTTGTTCTGGGACAGAAACTTAAAGCTGATGGAGCGCACACCGAAGAATCAGGTAGAGATCAATGGCGTTTTTCTCAAAGCTCAACAAGTGCTTTATGGAAAACTCCGGGTTTGCTGGATGGATACGGCATTAAATCTTATCCCAATCTGAGTACCATTAGTGCTGCTCTTTTTGGACAGATTGACTGGAAAGTAACAGAAAAAATACATTTGTTGCCGGGAATCAGGATCAATTATGATGACAAGAATGTGGATTTTAAGCGCGTTACTTATGGAGGTTTGCAGACCACAGATCCTGCCTTACTTGCACTAAAGGCTTCAGTCTATACTGATCAGGCTTTTCAAGAGCAAATTGATGACACTAAAATGTCCGGACAACTGACTATGAGCTATAAAGCCGCTAAAAGTATCAATGCATATATTACTTATTCCACTAATTTCAAGCCGGTTGGACTAAATTTGGGTGGATTGCCAAGTGCAAATGGTAAGGTGCTTACGGAGCTAGCAGTTGTCAAACCGGAAGAGGTACAGCATGTCGAATTTGGATTAAAATCTGTGCCCACGAATTACTCAAACATTAACCTGACCATGTACAACACCAGTATTAAGAATTACCAAACGCTCGTCCAGGCCCCTGATCTTGCTGTGAACAGAGGTTATCTGGCCAATGCAGAGAAGGTGCGTGTAAGGGGGTTGGAAATGGATGGAAATATCAGGTTTGGGGAAAATCTCTCTTTTTATGGGGCTCTTGCCTTTACTGATGGAGTCTATGTTACTTTTACCAATGCTCCGCCCCCTTTGGAGGAGACGGGCGGACCAACATTCAAGGATATTTCAGGAGGGAAACTACCGGGAATATCAAAATGGGCCGGTTCTTTTGGCGGTGAATATGCCACCCCGGGAAAATTTCTCAACCTAATTGGAAAGTATTTTATTGCATTTGACACCTCTTTTCGTTCTGGATTTTCCTCAAGTGCCTCGCCATCAAAATATCTGAACATCGATGGATATGGTCTTGTAAATGGGCGCATAGGATTTCAGAATCACGGGTTTGCACTTTATCTTTGGGGGCGTAATTTGCTCAATGCCAATTATTTTGAATTACTTCTACCTGCTGGTGGAAACGCCGGGCACTATGCCGGAATGTTGGGAGACCCAAGAACTTTAGGAATAACTCTTAGGTATTCCTTCCAGGAATAGCGGAGGAACAATGGCAATTTCTTCACAATAGAGCGTTTTTACCATTCTTTCAAATATACCCTAAATAAGGTATTTCAAGACCTATTTAGTAGTGTGATATTTGTCCTTATTATACCATTTATAAAATGAAGGATCATGAAGGCAGAAAATATCTTACAAACAATTGGTAAAACACCACATGTGCGCA
>JANYJT010000106.1 GCA_025358395.1 Bacteroidia bacterium | reverse complement strand
TTCAAGTAATAGCTACCGGGGATGGTCGAAATTTCAAACTTACCGTCGTTGTCCGTGGCAGTTCCCTTGGTAAAGACAGAATCCGGACTATTGAATAATACCACGTTGGCAAATGGAACAGGAGCATTCTTGCTGTCTGTTACTCTTCCTGTAATTTTGTAATCTGGAACGGGGGCATTCCGGGCAAAAGTCAGTACACTGCAAATTGACATCAAGCTTATTATTATCAGTCCTTTCATACTATATAATTTGATTTTTAAAGGAAGTATGGAACTCTATGTTGGTGAAAATTATTATCATAATCTTATGTTTTGTGAAGCAACATGTTCGTTTCATAATGGCCATCTTTAAGGATGACTTATGATGTACCCTCAAAACTATTGAAACAGGATCCTTCGTTTAGATAAAAGAATTGTGAAGCTGACATAATCGAAGCTGAACTCTCAGAAAATGAAATTAAGCTGTTATCGTTTTAGTAATAAAATGGTGAAGTTGGTTGCCTTGATAGTTAAAATAAAGCCTGAGTTAACTGATTACTCCATTTTAAACTTATATTTATGGTCCGATTTACTCTCGGGAAGCTAAAATTTCTTAAAAAATTGTGCTATGAAGACTACAGGAATACTTGTGATGATGATGTTGTTTGTACCATTTCTATCCTGGGCAGGTGAGATCTATGGAACAATAAAAGGGGATGATGGAAAACCACTGACCAGTCAGGTGGTACAAATTCTTCAAAATGATAAAGTTGTAGCCTCCGCGACGACAGATACAAACGGCTACTTTACAGTTACATTAAAGGACGTTGGAAAATTTAAGCTTGAAGTTGTCGGATACAAGGATGCCGGTTTTGATGTCTTTTCATCCAACAAGTCAACTCGTTACAATTTATTGATGAACAAAGCCGGAGACAAATGGGTACTGAAGAGCCTGTAACTCCCAAAGTGGAAAAGCGGGACTTATGGGACAAGATACAAATCGTGATGCAGCCCATTGGCGGGTTAATCACTGCTCTGACCATCGCCTTAGTTAGCTATTATGGCTCTGCCTATTTGAACAACAAGCAGAACAATGAGGCCAAAATTAGTCTCTATACGCAATTGATGAGCAGTCGGGAGCAAGCTGAAAGTGCGCTCAGGAAAGACATGTTCAACTCTATTCTGGGTACCATCCTCAAAGACTCCCATTCTTTGGATGAAAATATCCTGCAATTGGAACTGCTGGCCTATAATTTTCACGAGTCGCTTAATCTCATGCCTCTGTTTGTTTACCTGAACAGGAAAATAGATGACGAAAAGAATTTACCGGCCAGAGATGCTTTCCGGAAAAGGTTGTATAAAATGGCAGGCGATGTTATTTCAAAACAAATATCGAGCCTCGAAGGTGCAGCAAGCAGAGAGACGATGTTCATAACCTTCCCTGATGATTCCAGCCAGCATAAATCCGGGTCTGCAAAGGATTTGGTAATGGATTGGAAAGATTCAAAAGTGTTTTATGACACAATTAAAGTTGGAGATACAAAAAACGTGTATAAAAGAGTTGTATTTCTAAAAGCCATGGCATCCAATGTAGACAAGAAATCTGTCAATGTCAGGCTGGACATAGAAACTTCGACCAACGACAAGTTTACCAACATGGTGACCCAGGAATTCACGATAGATTATTTCCAGTTTCCAATGATAGATAATACAAGGCTTTCCAACGATATGCGTTGTGCCGTTGTCATGCGTGATTACTCCTATCCAAAATTTATTGAAGTAGATATACTTTATTTCCCGGGTTCACATTCCAGCCTCAAGGAAAAGCCTTACTATGATGATGTTGTGAAAAAACTTTTAATGGACCAGCAAGCAAATAAATAATTCCCTTCAAAGTCATAATTGTTTGAAATTCGTAATTATTGCTTTGAAATTTGTTAGTACACCCGGTTCTAATACCATTCCTTTGTAACTTTCGTGCATCAAGAATTTGCACTAAAAATGATACTTTTAAAAAGCATTCTTACCCATATAAAACAGAAAAATATGGAAATGAGTCACATGCTACGGGAGGAGCCCAAAATTGGGCACCCATTGCCCTAGCCGATGGAAAATTGTTGATCCGGGATCAAAGCCGGTTGTTGTGTGTGAAAGTTGCCCAATAACTTCTTATAAAAAATTATGGAATCAAAAATGCAAAAACGAAAACTAGGAAACAGTGGACTGGAAGTCTCAGCAATCGGTCTTGGCTGCATGGGAATGAGTTTCAGCTATGGAACTATCTCTGACACGAAGGAGATGATTGCACTGATTCATCAGGCAATAGAAAGCGGTGTGACCTTCTTTGATACCGCTGAAGTATATGGACCTTACATCAATGAAGAGCTGGTTGGCAAAGCCTTAGAGCCATTCAGAGGTAAAGTTGCCATTGCCACCAAATTCGGATTTAATTTTCAGGATGGCGTCAATACCGGAGTTAACAGCAGACCGGAACATATCAAGAAAGTGGCTGAGGAATCACTTAGACGTCTCAAGGTAGAAACCATTGATCTTTTCTATCAGCATCGGGTTGACCCGAATGTCCCCATTGAAGAGGTTGCAGGTGCAGTGAAAGACCTTATCCGGGAGGGAAAAGTGAAATATTTCGGACTTTCGGAAGCCGGAGTAGGGATTATCCGCCGCGCACATGCTGAGCAGCCGGTTACAGCTCTGCAAAGCGAATATTCATTGTGGTGGAGAGAGCCTGAGGATGAAATCATTCCAACGCTAGAAGAACTTGGGATTGGATTCGTTCCTTTTAGTCCGCTGGGCAAGGGTTTCCTGACGGGGAAAATGGATCAGAACACGACTTTCGACAGCAAAGACTTCCGGAGTACAGTGCCGCGTTTATCGCCCGAAAACCTGAAAGCCAACATGGCATTTGTTGATCTGGTGACCGTATTTGCACAACGGAAAAATGCTACTCCGGCACAAATTGCACTCGCATGGGTACTGGCACAAAAGCCATGGTTTGTCCCAATTCCGGGCACTACCAAGCTCCATCGTTTACACGAAAATCTCGGAGCAGCTGCAATAGAATTCACTGCGGACGAACTTCAGGAAATCAACGCTGCTTCCTCAAAAATTGTCGTGCAAGGTGACAGATATTCTGCAGTTAATGCAAAATTGATTAACCGGTAAACTTTGAGGTGATTTCTCAAATAAATTTGATTAAATTCATCACAGAAATTATATTGTATACCGATATGTATACCTCTGAAATTATGATAATTAACAATATTTATTTTTTATAAACAATTAAACTGAACAAAAAATCTGAATGAAATCAACCTGTCTGTTTTTCTTTACATTTTTACTAGGCTTCCAGCTTAGTAATGCACAAAAAGTGAGTGAATGGCGCCCTGAAAACCGGACCGGTGTTTCCGGTGAGACAGGTCTGCTGAAATCCTGGCCTGCCGAAGGTCCAGCTTTGTTATGGTCCAACCTTGATTTAACAAAAGGGAACTCTTCGGTTTCATTCGGGAACAATTCCATCTACATTACCGGGATCAAAGATGCTGATGATGTGCTTTATGCTTTGGATATGAATGGGAAACTGCTTTGGCAGACAGTGATGGGCAGAGCGTGGAACGGTTCCTATCCGGAAAGCCGGGCTACACCTACCGTTGAGGGCAAAATGGTTTTCACTTGCAGTGGATTTGGCGACCTCGCTTGCATTGATGGAACCGATGGGAAAATCATCTGGTCTTATAAAGGAAGCGAAGCAAACCAGGGTACTTATGGAATGTGGGGCATCGCGGAATCGCTACTGATAGATGGAGATAAACTCTATTTTACGCCGGGAGGGCCTGAGACAATGACCATCGCCCTAAATAAAACTACAGGTGCAGTTATTTGGAAATCAGCCACTTTAAATGACAAGCCAGGGTATGTCTCACCAATACTGATCAATTTTGCGGGTAAAAAAATCATTGTCAATATGGGAATGAACAATGTATTCGCAGTGGACGCCTCAAACGGTGAGATCCAGTGGAAAGTTCTTTTGGAGAAACCGGCTGATTTTAAATGGGATTTTATCAATTGTGTTACTCCTGTATATTCCAATGGAATGATCTACGTAACTTCGGGATATAACGTAGGTGGGATGATGATTAAGCCCGCAGAAGATGGCAAGAGCGCCAGTGTCGTCTGGACTGACAAAGTTCTGGATGTCCATCATGGCGGGGTTGTGCTTCTTAATGGCTATCTCTATGGTTCCAACTGGCTGAACAATGGCGATGGAAATTGGTGCTGTATCGAATGGGCAAGCGGTAAAAAGATGTGGGAAGAACATTGGAACTGCAAAGGTTCCATTATTTCTGCCGATGGACTTCTTTATATCTATGATGAGAAAAAAGGGAATGTCGGATTACTTAAACCGGGAACTGAAAAATTCGACCTTATCAGTAGTTTTCAGATTAAATTTGGAAACTCAGGACCTTTTTGGGCTCATCCGGTTATCCACAATGGAATACTCTACATCAGGCATACTAACGCGTTAATGGCATACGATATCAAAGAAAAATAAGCGGAAATGACATGGAGGAAAAAGAATCATGAAGCCTGAAATGATTCTTTTTCCTCTCCTAATAAAATTGTCATATAATTTTCAAGCAACTGTTTACAGAGATTTTTTCTGGGCAGCTAAATGTTCGGCAAGTAGTTCGGCAGTGAAACGACTTAATGTATCGCTGTCCGTAAATACAGATTGCGTGTTGTTTTGTGCTTTATACCCTGGGCCTCCCGGCTTTCCTGTCACGACAAATGTTCCCTCGCCCGAACCTGACCAATTTGTCGAACCCTCAGCTCCAACCTTGCCATCGGCAACGAAACCTTTGGTATGAGAAATTTGGTTTGTTGCCGAGCTACCGATAACAAAGTGGGTATTAAATGCAGCCAGATTATTTGCCTTATCCGCATCCAGCAAAGCCTTCTCGTGTACGCCTCCAGCCTGACTCTTATCCAGGGTAATTACCATGGTAATATTTGGATCCAGGGCCTTGGCCATGAGAATAGAGTTTAACTCGTCATCATCAAAACCAAACATATTCAGATAGAGTGAAACACTGCACCGCGAAAGAATATGTTTCAAAATGTCATGAACATCATCCCTGCCTACATAAAACAGATGAAAATCTTTACTAGCATTGGCTGAAAATGATTTCTCGAGAGTATATTGCTGAAGATCAGATAGATTAAATGTCTGAAGACTTATGGATGGTGTACCCAGTGTATTGCTTGAGCTCTGAATTATATTTGTCATATTGGTAAGTATTATAATTTGATTGATGTTTATAGCTTGGATACGCAAAAAATCCCTAATTGTTTCTAAGTCAGAAAGTGGTTATCATTTCAATTGTGCAAAAATTGCTTCAGAATTTAGGTGACTAAATCGCCCCTTGTTCTTCCTATTGGATTCAAAAAAAGGAGACAAGATTTAAAAATTTGTTTGATGATAAGCTTTGAGTTTTATTATCTATTTTTAGATATTGGATTGTGATCCAACTGAGATGATATTAACCAAATTCAAAGCATATGGAATCCAACAGACGCAATTTTTTGAAACATTCATTTGCATCCGCAACAGGATTGGCTGCTGCAACCATGCTCCCGGGTGATCTATTTGGACATGGCCTTCATAACACGAACCGGCCCGAAGAGATCATATTACAGCAGGAGAAACGTTCTGCGCCTAAAGATAGTATCCGGTTTTCCGTTATTGGAATCAACCACAGCCACATTTATGGAATGGTTGATTCATTGATTGATGGTGGAGGTCAATTGATTTCAATTTATTGCAAAGAGCCCGAATTATTAGCGCAATTCACCAGGCGTTATCCAAATGCAAAAGTGGCAACCAGCGAGACAGAAATTCTTCAAGACAGCTCCATTCAGTTGGTGGCCAGTTCTGCAATCCCCATCGAACGGGCACCACTTGGCATTCGGGTTATGCAGTCGGGGAAGGATTTTATGACAGACAAACCGGGAATCCTGACTTTCGATCAATTCAAAGAAGTGAAGAAAGTGCAAAAGAAAACAAACCGCATTTATTCCATCGTTTACAGTGAACGTCTTGGTAATCCGGCATCTGTGAAGGCAGGAGAACTAATCTTGGCGGGTGCGATCGGAAAAGTGGTTCAAACCATTGGAATTGGGCCGCACCAAATGAGGCCGAAGAGTCGTCCCGACTGGTTTTTTGATCCAGAGAAGGCCGGAGGAATCTTGTGCGATATCGGCTCGCATCAGTGCGATCAGTTTTTATATTACACCAACTCCAGGCAAGCCGAGGTAAGCTTTTCACAAGTAGGAAATTTCGGTAATGCTCAATATCCCAAATATTGTGATTTTGGCGACATGAGCGTGCGCAGCCCACATGCGACCGGCTACATTCGTATCGACTGGTTCACCCCTGAAGGTCTTGGTACCTGGGGAGATGGCCGGACTTTCATTTTGGGTACGGAAGGTTATATTGAGATGCGAAAGTACATCGATATTGCCGGTCGTAAAGGAGGGAATCATTTGTTTTTGGTCAACCAAAAGGAGACAAAGTATTTTGATTGCTCGCAGGTGTATATGCCTTATGGCGAACAGCTTGTGAGCGATGTCGTCAATCGTACCCAAACCGCCATGTCGCAGGATCATTGTTTCCTGGCAACAGAATTGGCTCTGACCGCTCAAAAATCAGCCTTCAAACTGAATGTTTGATTGATATTTAGTCTTTGAAGGCTTCAAAAGTTTTTAGTTTCAATCTCCTCTTGACTATCATGCTGAAAATGATGGCAGTCCAGAAGGAAAACATGGAATAGACCAGAGATGGCTTCACCATATCCTGATTTTGAAGCAGTGTCCCTGCAACCAGAAATGCCAGTGTCGTATTGTGAACCGCTGACTCAATTGCTATGGTAAATGAATCTATGTTGCTCGATTTATTCTTGAAAATAATATAATAGCCCCATATAAAGCTGATAACATTGATTAGTAAACCATAAGGGAATATTTGCCAGAATTCTGCAGAGCTTATGCCTGTACCCCCGTGTTCTTCGCTGGCAAATAATTTAATAAAGAATACCGTCGCTAACGCTGCTAAAAGTGCATAATTCATTGGTTTTTTTACTTTATCGGCAAAAGCCGGATATTTCCCTCTTATCAATGCTCCCAGCAAAGCAGGAATAAGCGTTACAAGAAAGATTTGTATAAGCGTTTCCCAAAATGGAAGTTGTATCGTGGTCTGTCTGCCATAAAAGAAGATCAGCGCAAGATTGACAGTTATAGGAATTGTAAATAGTGTCAAGATGCTGTTGATTGTCGTAAAAGTGACCGAAAGAGCCACATTTCCATTGAAAAAGTAGGTCAAAAAACCTGAAGTCGATGCTCCAGGACAGGCAATCAGCAAAATAAAACCAACTTTAACAGGAAGTGGAAGATCGGCGAAATAGGTAATAATGAAAGCAATTATTGGCAGAGCAATAATTTGGGAGCTCAATCCTATAAACAATGATCCAGGTGATTTCAGAACATCTTTAAAGTTTTGTATTGTTAAGGTCAACCCGATCCCCAGCATGATAAATGCCAGAACAACACTTATTAAAATATCGATGTAAGAATATGCAAACATACCGGACTTGGTTTGGCAATGATGACTTTCTTACAAATTTGCTCTTTTTTTGGTTGCCTTTTAATGTTGAGGAAAATAATTTTTCACGGAGATGTAAATAAATACAGTCGTTAAGCTTTTCCTGAATGGCAGGAGTGTTAAGGCCTTTTTGCGCTAGCCGCCGCAATTCACAAAATGAGGTCAAACCTATAAAGTTCTGTGTGAAGATTGGTTTCAATATTTAATCACTATTTTTGAAAATAGATGATCCAAAGACAACGATATTTACCATTTTTAGAAGAATGAGAATTATGAAACGAACTGATTATCTTATTAGAAAATGTGCTCTCATCACCCTAATATTTCTGTTCGCCCTGAATCTGAAAGCACAGTTTCCCCGCTTCAAAGTGCTGGCTTTTTACAGCAAGAATGTTGAAGGAGATCACGTTCGGTTCGCAAATGATGCCATCCGGTTCTTTAAAGATCTAACTAGTGGTGGTGGATTTGTTTTCGATACGACTAGTACAATGAGCGATTTAAACGATAATAAGCTTAAGAATTATCAGCTTGTAATGATGTTGAACGATTTTCCGCGCACTCCCGGGCAACGCGAAGCTTTCACGAGATACATGGGAAATGGCGGTGGCTGGTATGGATTTCATGTAGCCGCTTACAATGATAAGGATACCAACTGGGCATGGGGACTCGATTTTCTTGGAGGAGGTGTATTTTATCGCAACAATTGGCCGCCAATGCCTGCCAAACTGGTGATTGACGATCCAAAGCATGCCATTACCAAAGGATTGCCTTCGTCTTTTATCGCACCTGTAAATGAATGGTATCAATGGAAACCGAGTCCGCGGGAACGAAAGAATATCAAAGTTCTGGTATCACTGTCTCCGGATAATTATCCGTTTGGACTGAAAGACATTGTTCCTGATGGAGATTTTCCAGTCGTCTGGACCAATACCGACTACCGGATGATTTACCTGAATATGGGTCATGGCTCTCAGATTTTTACGGATGCTACTCAAAACAAGCTCATCATTGATGCATTTCGTTGGGTAATTGCAACGGATAAAAAGGGAAATGTATTTGATAAGTGATCATATATGAAAGATTCAAAACCAAACCGTATTCTTTCGATCGACATCATGCGGGGATTGACCCTGTTTCTGATGCTTTTTGTAAACGACCTGTTCGAACCCGGTGTTCCGGCATGGCTGGTACATACCAAAGCCAATGTAGATGGAATGGGATTAGCCGATTGGGTTTTTCCCGGATTTCTCTTTATGGTAGGCATGGCGATTCCTTATGCCTTCAGTTCCCGAATGAAAAGTGGCGAGACAAAGCTGAAAGTCTTCATGCATATCCTCCTTCGTACCGCAAGCTTGCTACTCATAGGCGTATTTATGCTTAACAGCGGACGCCTGAACTCCGGATTAAGCGGAATAAGTAGGGATCTTTATGCCATCCTCATGTATGTTTCAATTTTTCTGATCTGGAATAAATATCCCGAAAATACAAAGCTTAAAAGATTGTTTTTGGGCTTCAAAGCTCTTGGAGTGATTGGACTGATCTGTTTGGCTTTGATTTTCAAAGCCGGCGAACCCGGGCATATTACCTGGTTCGTATCCAGTTGGTGGGGGATTCTGGGATTGATCGGGTGGGGATATTTTGTAGCTGCCACGGTTAACTTGTTCATTGGCCCGAAACTTTTCCCGACAATTGTTTTATTGCTCTTATTTATTGCAATGAACATCCTTTCACAACTTGGAATGCCTGGATTTTTGAAATTCCTGAACCCAATCTTCGGCGTAATCCTCGACGGCAATGTCCCGATGATTGTATTGGCCGGCCTGGTAGTTAGTTTATTCCTGAAACAAAGCAAATTGGAACGTGGAAAAACGGTCGCGATAATTGCTGCATTCGGAATGCTTTCAATGGCAGTTGGCTTTATTCTCCGGAACTGGTTCATCATTTCGAAAATATATGGAACGCCCAGCTGGGGTTTGATTTGCAACGGAATCAGCATG
>JANYJT010000099.1 GCA_025358395.1 Bacteroidia bacterium | reverse complement strand
GTTTTTAACGTCTAAATTTACCTGTCGTTCAACATCCACAAGCTTTTGATTAAAGAGAAAGAAAAATTCACTCTCATCTTCAATCTTACTTAAAACATCGATCACTTTAACCCCTTGCATTTTCAGTGTCAGTCGGGTTTGTTGTGAATAAGTAACTGTTGCAAAGGATTGCGCAACAAACAGCAGTAAAAAAAATACACTTAAGCGCATAATTTTCATAAGTTTAAAGAGTGCACAGAGAAATACCGGCACCCTGATTCGTTTTTTTTTCATAAATTTGAATCATTAAGTGGTTAAACAATTAATAGAGCTTTGTACTACTTGATTATTGCAGGGAAGTGGTGCAAACACTTTCCTGTTTTTTTTTATTTGAAATGACTGATTTTTGACTGATTTGTATGTATCCAAATTTTTCTTTTCTGATATACTCCATCTGAATTTGTAGTCCTTTTTTCTTCTTTATAACTGATTGGTGTAGTGATTGAAATGAGTTTCAATACTTCATCAAGTGGCTCGTCACTAAATGTTGCGTGAAAGGTATAGTCGTCGAGCAACCGGTCGTCAACCACCACTTCGGCGTTGTACCAGCGGCTTAAACGGCGCGCCACCTGCTCCATGTTTTCATTTCTGAAAACCAGTTTGCCTTCCTTCCATGTACTATATTGAGAAGCCTCAACTTCTATTTTTGCAATTGTCTGTTTTTCAATATCCAGTGTCAATAGTTCGTTGGGGATCATCACCGCGACTTGTTTTCCATCCTTGAACGACACATCTACTTTCCCTGTTTGCAGAACAATTTCTTCTGTTCTTTCGTCTTCGTTGGCAATTACATTGAAAGTTGTTCCTAACACTTTGATATCCAGATTTTTTGTATTTACATGAAATGGAATGTCCTTGTTGTGAACCACATCAAAAAAAGCTTCACCAATAAGTTCAACTTTTCGTTCACCAATAAACTGAACTGGATATTTTAATCGTGATCCGCTGTTTAAATAGCCTTTTGATCCGTCGGGAAGTTGAAATCTGGTGCGGACTCCCAGCGGACATTGAATCTCGGCATATGAAACTGGATTGACTAATTGATCTGATTGAATATAAAGATATGCCAAAAATGAGATTAGTAACGGAAAGATTAAAATCGCTGCAACTCGTTGAAAATTAAGCCACCAAGTACTATGTCGGCTGTCATTGTTTTCTTTTAACCGAATCTGGTGATGAACCTGATCAAGAAGGGGACTTAAATCATGGTGCAAAATCCTTTTTGATTCAAGGTAATTGTTCATGTCGGCAAGCAAGATTTGTTCGACATCAATATTTTCCTTGTCAGCCAGTAGCTCCGATAATTCAATATGTTCCGGGAGGCTTATTTTCCCTTCCAAAAATCGGTTTAGTAATTGTCGTAAATGTTCCATAATTCCCTTTAATTGCAAAAAATCTTTCTACTTCTATAAATACCGTCCTATTTCTAAAGGTTCAAAAGCTTATATCCATTGATTTGTGTTTTCTCATGGGTGTTTTTAATTTTTTTTATTTATTCGGATGGAATAGCCATGAAATCAAATATTTATACTAAGAAAGATTTCAAGGCATTCTTGTCTTATGCTTAAATTCAGTGAAAGGTTATGTTAGAAGACGAATAAAACTGAAAAGAGAACCAATACAATATTTTCTTTCTTCAGTTGGGAGCGTATAAACCGAATGGCTTCAGAAACTTGGTTGTCAACCGTTCCTGGAGATATGTTTAATTCGTCAGCAATCACTTTTGAGCTTTTGCCTTCAAGTTTGCTTTTTGTGAATATTTCACGACGGCGACAAGGCATTTGTTCAATGACTTGGTTGATCTGTTTCATGACCGTTTCATAATCGTCATTCTGAGTCGTTAGATGTTCTTCAATTTGCAGTTCGTTTTGAAGACTTTCTATGTAACGGAGCGAAACGGCTTTCTGGTTGAAGTATTTTCTGATTTGATTTAAAGCAATGGTAAAAAGGTAAGATTTAAAGGAAAGTTCTGATTTTAGGTTTTGGTGGTTTTCCCATATTTTTATAAAAACTTCCTGAACTAACTCTTCTGCATCGGTCTCGTTTTTGAAATATTTCAGGGCAAAGCCATATAACTTCGGACTGTAAACCTCAAAAAGTGAATCAAATGCCGCAACATTTCCCTTTTGAAGTAATTGCACCAAATTATTATCATTACCTAATTCAGTCATTCGGAAGTCTAAATCAGAAATATTTCGGGATAAATGTAATAAAATAACAATTGTTCGTGCCGATGAATATTTAATGTTTAAATGACCACATGGTCGAATGGTCGGAGGTTAAATGGTAAATAGTCAATAGCAAAATCGTCAATTTTTATGTCTTTTGCTTCTTTTTCTTTGCGGCAGGGAACAACACATTGTTCAGGATTAGCCGGTATCCGGGTGAGTTGGGGTGCAGGTTCAGGTCGGTTGCCGGATCGCCCACAAAATGTTGAAAATCTTCGGGATCGTGACCTCCATAAAAAGTCCAGAAGCCTTTGCCCAGTTCGCCATGAATGTAACGTGCTTCGTTGGCAGCCTTGTTTTCGCCCATTATCAGCACTTTTGGCTTCACAAAATTTTTGTTGAATGCGGTTGTTTGCCCCATAAAACCTTTGATCATGTCAACGTGGTTCTGGCAGAGCATGGTTGGCACCGGATCCCACTTGGCTGAGAACTGGAATAACGTGAAATAGTCCTGCTCGCGTGGCACCTTTCTCGTGGTCGATACGTCAATGTTCGAGAAGTTGTACTCGTAAGGATTTGGGTTGATTGTAAAATTCTGAAAAGCCAACGTATTATTGAAGTCCAGCTTTTTGTTCATATCCGGATCGGCCGGGTCGCCATCGTACATCGATTCGCAGATGTCAACTCCTTGTGAAGCTTGCGCTATATCGTAAGTGTCAGTGGCAGCGCACATGGCAAACAGGAACCCTCCGTTTTCTATGAATTTGTGAATTTCACGCGTTACTACTTTTTTCATCTCCGAGACTTTCATGAACCCGAGTTTCTGTGCAAGTTCTTTGTTGGTCCGCACTTCTTCCTGATACCATGGAACATGCTGATAGGCCTGAAAGAATTTCCCGAACTGGCCGGTAAAATCTTCGTGGTGAAGGTGCAGCCAGTCGTAATCTTTCAGTTTGCCATTCAGTATTTCTTCATCGTAAACAATATCGAATTTTATTTCAGCATATTTTAAAACCAGTGTTACCGCATCGTCCCAGGGTTGCTTGTTGGGAGGCGAATAAACGGCAACCCTCGGCGCTTTCTGCATACTAACAGCATCTTGATTGACATCTTCGCGCGAAATATCGGCCAGTATATTGTTGGCCTGGCCATCTGCAAGCGTTTCGAAAGTGACCCCTCTGACCACACATTCGCTGGCAATTGCCTGCTGGTTCTGGATGAGGAAACTTCCGCCGCGATAATTGAGCAACCATTTCACTTCAACACCCTGCTCAAGAGTCCAAAAGGTAATCCCATAAGCTTTAAGATGATTGGCTTGTTTCTCATCCATTGGGATCAAAATAAAAGCGGCATTGGCTGTTTGGATGAACAGAAATAATATCGCCAGGATGAACCATTTGCGGTAATTATCAGAACGGTACATGTTCGCCTCCTGAATTTCCATAATGGCCGAATTTTTCGTCTTCGAACGAAGAATTGATTGGGATTGCTGCTGATTTACTCCGGAAAGGGTCGCCCGAATCTACATTCATTTTTGATTGCATTTTTTGTCCGTATTGCCCGCCGCCAATCTCTTCAGGAATAATGTTTTCCATGTCCGAGAATTTAGCAAGGTTTTTCTTGAATGAAAGTCTGACATCGCCAACAGCTCCGTTACGGTGTTTTGCTATGATGATTTCGGCCACTCCGATGAGCGAATTGTTGTTTTCATCTTCCGTAATCCCGTAATATTCCGGACGGTGAATAAACAAGACGATGTCGGCATCCTGCTCAATAGCTCCCGATTCGCGAAGGTCGGAAAGTTGCGGGCGTTTCCCTTCGCGCGACTCGACCGAACGGTTCAACTGAGACAGCGCCATTACCGGAATGTCCAACTCTTTGGCGATTGCCTTCAGTGAGCGCGATATCATACTTACTTCCTGCTCGCGGCTTCCTCTGTTATCTATTCCGGCGGTCATCAGCTGAAGGTAATCGACAATCACTGCTCCGATGTTGTGTTGCATTTTCAGTCGGCGACATTTGGCCCTGAATTCGAAAACAGAGAGTGCCGGAGTATCGTCGATAAACAGCGGTGCATCGTCTAAAATTGCCAGTTTACGGTGGAAGTGTTCCCATTCGTAGGGTTGCATCCGCCCGTTTTTTATTTTTTCTGAACCCAGTTCAGTTTCAGCCGAAATCAAACGGTTAACTAACTGAAGCGATGACATTTCGAGTGAGAATACAGCAACCGGCACTTTGTGTTCAACGGCCATGTTTCGTGCCATCGACAAAACGAAGGCTGTTTTACCCATAGAAGGACGTGCAGCAACAATTACAAGGTCGGTTTTTTGCCATCCTGAAGTAATTCGGTCGAGGGCTGTAAAACCGCTGGGCACGCCGCTAAGTCCGTCATCGCGTTTCGAAGCTTCTTCGATCAAAATAGCTGCTTCGCGCAAAAGTGGCTTGATGGGCATCGATTCTTTTTTGATATTTCCTGAAGCCACCTGAAAAAGTGCAGATTCTGAAAAATCGATCAAATCGTCCACATCAATGGTATCGTCGTAAGCTTTGGTCTGTATTTCGGTTGATACGCGGATCATTTCGCGCTGCATGAACTTCTGAGCGATGATTCGCGAATGGAATTCGATGTGTGCTGCCGAAGCGACCCTCGAAGTCAACTGGGTGATCATCAATGGTCCGCCAACTTCTTCCAGCTTGTCGCGATTCTTCAATTCCTGGGTAACCATCAGCAAATCGACCGGTTTTTCGTGGGTCGATAAATACTTGATCACATCAAATATCTTCTGATGTTCTTCCTTGTAAAAACTTCGGGTATCAATGATATCAGCAACGGTAATGTAGGCATCACGTTCGAGCATTAATGCACCCAAAACAGCTTCCTCCACTTCAATTGCCTGTGGCGGAATCTTCCCGTATTGTGCATTGACCTGATCAATGGTCATCTTATTTTGTTGCTGATAATTCTTTCTTTCTGCGGCCATGTTTTTGGAATTCAATCAATCAGATATTTAACTGTTTCCTGCCTGTCGATTTTTTGCAGGGTTTCAAAGTTAGAAAAAAAGGATACGATTCATCCTTCTCAGGATATTAAGTTATTGACAAAATCATCTTAAAAATCATTTTCCCAAAATGGTTGTAAGTATGGATGAAATGGCAACCGGCAATTTTAAAGGAATTGACCATCTCACCATCCGGCAATTTTTGCTTGAATTTAACTGATCAGTTATTACTTTTCCTTCGAAAACGAATAAGGGAAATCCTTGTCGCCAATGCCTCTTTTCAGGTTGGGAGTTGCGGTCATTTTGAAATCAATTACAGCACCTTTCATTAATTCGCGGTGGCTCAGCCAGTTTTTGCTGTATTCTTTTCCGTTGAAAGTCATCGACTGAATGTACTTGTTTTCGGTGCTGTTTTCAGGAGCATTGATTACCACTTCCTTCCCGTTTTCGAGTTTGAGAGTAATTTTTTTGAAAAGCGGCGCTCCCAGCACATACTGGTCGCTTCCGGGACAAACCGGGTAAAAGCCCATGGCCGAAAATACATACCAAGCTGATGTTTGCCCGTTGTCTTCATCGCCACAGTAGCCATCAGGAGTGGGCAAGTATAATTTATTCATCACCTCACGAGCCCACTTTTGTGCTTTCCATGGCTGACCGGCATAATTGTAAAGGTAAATCATGTGTTGAATGGGCTGATTACCATGCGCGTAATTGCCCATGTTCATGATCTGCATTTCGCGTATTTCGTGAATCACTTGTCCGTAATATGATTCATCGAAAATGGGTGGCATCACAAAAACCGAATCGAGCATACCAACAAATGCCTTTTTGCCGCCCATCAGGTCGATCAAACCCTGAATATCGTGAAAAACCGACCATGTGTAATGCCAACTGTTCCCTTCGGTAAAAGCGTCGCCCCACTTAAACGGGTTGAACGGTTTCTGGAAAGTCCCATCCTCGTTCCTTCCACGCATTAATTTCGTTTCCGGGTCGAACACATTTCGGTAGTTCTGGCACCGTTTGGCAAACAAATCAATTTCTTCCTGAGGGCGTTTCAGTTCTTTGGCAAGCTGATATATGGTCCAGTCGGCAAAAGCATATTCTAGGGTTCGGGCAGCATTCTCATTGATTTTCACATCATACGGAACGTATCCCAGTTTATTGTAATAGTCGCATCCTTTGCGTCCAACCGATGTAAGCGGACCTTCGGTTTTGGCGTTTTTCAGAACTGCTTCATAAAGTGTATTGATGTCGTAACCACGCGCGCCTTTCAGGTAAGCATCGGCAATAATGGTTGCAGAGTTGGAGCCGATCATGCAATCGCGGTGCCCCGGGCTGGCCCACTCCGGAAGGAAACCGCTTTCTTTAAAGGTGTTGACCAATCCTTCCTGAATTTGTGTGTTTAACGTTGGAAACATCAGGTTAAAAAATGGGAAAACTGCCCGGAATGTGTCCCAGAAACCATTGTCTGTAAACATCGCACCTGGCAAAACCTGTCCATTGTATGGACTGTAGTGAACCATTTCCCCATATTTATCGAACTCGAAAAACTTGCGGGGAAACAACATGGTGCGGTACATGCACGAGTAAAAAGTGCGGGTTTGGTCGGTGGTGCCGCCTTCAACCGCAATGCGCGACAAATCTTTGTTCCAGGTATTGCGCCCTTTCTGGCAAATCTGGTCGAAATTATCAGTTCCGAGTTCTTTCAGGTTCAGTTCAGCCTGATCGAAACTGATGAACGACGAAGCTACGCGTGCATGAACTGTTTGGCCTTTTCGGGTAATGAACCGGATAGCAGCACCAACATGGTTATCCTGCAACTCCTTTTTCCCAGAAACGACTTCTTTGCCACTCCATACCTGACTTTCAGCAAACGGCTGATCAAAAATCAGTACAAAATAATTCTTGAAATTCTGAGGAACACCTCCACTGTTGCGGGTTGTATAGCCAATCACTTTATTTTCTTCAGGAATAATTTTGATATACGAACCTTTGTCGAAGGCATCAATCAGCACCCACGATTTTTCATTTTCAGGAAAGGTAAACCGGAACATGGCGGCTCGTTCGGTGGGAGTAATTTCGGTGGTGACATCGTAATCGGCCAGATAAACACTGTAATAATATGGTTTCACAGTTTCGGCCTTGTGCGAAAACCAACTTGCACGTTCTTCTCCGCCAATTTTCAGGTTCCCGGTCATCGGGAAAAGCGAAAACTGGCCGTAATCGTTGATCCACGGGCTGGGCTGATGTGTTTGTTTAAACCCTTGAATATGTGTATCATCGTATGCATAAACCCAGCCATCTCCCATTTTGGCGGTTTGCGGAGTCCAGAAATTCATTCCCCATGGCATAGCAATGGCAGGATAAGTATTTCCGCTCGACAATGAATAATTGGAGTCGGAACCCATTAGCGGATTAACGCAATCGACCGGCGAAAGATTTTGTGCAAATGTGTTTGTGCAAAGAAAAATAAGGAGGCTGAAAAGAATGGATTTCATTTAGGTTGTCGGTTAGATAAATATAACGTAGCGAAAGTAGCTAATCTTTAGGGAACCAAAATCGATTTTCATCGGTATAACTGATTCTTCGCCAGAAAATTTTATTTTTGTTGACAATAATTCAGAAAAACCTAATAATCAATCCATGAACAAAAATCTAATTCCAACTATTGCTTTGGTCACGCTTTTATCTGCCTGTGCAGGTGGTGGCTCGAAAACATCAGAAAAAGATAAAACCATGAGCAAATTTACCGGTGCCAAAGGCGAAGTTAAGCTGATGACCCTTGATCCAGGTCATTTCCATGCTGCTCTGATACAAAAGTCGATGTACGAACAGATAGATCCAACTGTTTATGTGTATGCTCCTGAGGGTGACGATGTAACCCAACATCTGGCACGAATTGAAGCTTTCAATAAACGTGCTGAAAGCCCAACGTCATGGATCGA
>JANYJT010000019.1 GCA_025358395.1 Bacteroidia bacterium | reverse complement strand
CCAGATCTTTTTTTCGGCATTGTCGCGTACGGAACAGGTGTTGACAAAAATGGCATCCGCGTCTGCATATTGGTCGGTGACAACGAAACCGCGGTCGGCCATCACCGAAGCAACCACTTCGCTGTCGGCCACATTCATTTGACATCCGTAGGTCTCGATATATAATTTTTTTAGCGTCATTGTTTTAGAATTACATCAACTTTCGAAAAAGCTGACAGCCTGCAAAGTTAAAATCAATTCTTCCAATTTAAAATCAGATTAAAGGGGTTGATTTCTGGGCATTTTTCAGTATATTTAAGGTGGTAATTACTAATGACATCAACTTTTTACTCATATTTGCGTTGCATTTGGTGTTATTCACAGACCGTAATGGAATTCTTAATTTTTAAAAAACGGACATCATGACAGTAATTGAGTTAAGAAAGAGGCTAATTGGTAAAATAAATGAAACGGAAAACAATGAACTATTGGAAGAGATGTATCGCTTAATTGCCAATGAGGAAGCTGTCAATAGCATCTATAAACTCTCTGATGAACAATTTATCGCAATTGAAGAAGCTCAAAATCATTTTAAAAATGGTCAATTTCTGAAGAGTGATAAGGCAGACAAAGAAATTGACGAATGGCTAGGAAAATAGTTTGGACTATAAGAGCACAAGCTGATAGATTCGCAGTTTTATCCTATTGGAATAAGCACAATCAATCAACCAATTACAGCCAAAAATTAAACGACTTATTGAAGGAATCACTGTTGTTAATCTGCAGACATCCTTTCATTGGACGTAGGACAGATAAGGAAAATGTAAGGGTTAAGGTTTTGAAAGAATATCTGATATTCTATGAAATAACAGTGAGAGAGATCGTTGTTCTATTGATTTGGGACTGCAGACAAAATCCGGAAGATTTTAAAATATGATTTTTCCCCAAACGTTTTTCCTTATCTTTGCAGCAAATTATCCGCCCTATGATTACTTTGCGACGGACATCATTTTTTCTGGTATGGCTTTCCATGACGCTTTTCAGCATCACGGCAGGTGCCCAAACGGCCAGACCGGCTGCCCCTTCACCGCACATCACTGATGGTTCATTTATCTGGCAGCGATTGAATGTAGAGGCCAGCAGTGAAATCTCCGACCTGCTCAGGCAACAGTACGATCAAAACAGAAAAACCGGAACCTTCCCGGGATACCGGCTTCAGCTCTATTTCGGTTCGGGCGTGCAGGCCAGGGCTCATGCCGAAAAAGTGAGGGCCGATTTCAATTACCTGCATCCCGATATCAGGGTGTATCTGATCTTTAAATCGCCCGATTTTATCGTTAGAGCCGGCGATTTCAGAAACAAAAGTGACGCATTAAAAGTATTAAAGAGTTTAACGGCCGGTTTCGCGAACGCCTTTATCGTCAGCGACGAGATTGCCTTTCCGGGTCCGGTGGTTCAAGCAGAAATAAAATAAGGATGAGCGACGAAATCAAGCACGAGTGTGGAATAGCCCTGATCAGGCTTCGCAAACCGTTGGAATACTACCGGTTGAAATACGGAACCTGGCAATACGGGATTAACAAGCTCTACGTGATGATGGAAAAGCAGCACAACCGGGGGCAGGACGGTGCCGGAGCTGTGGGTGTTAAGGTAGGAATGTCGCCCGGTAGAGAGTACATTTTTCGTCATCGTTCCATAGATCCCAATCCCATTCGCGACGTTTTCGCCAAGATTTTTAAAGAATTCAATCAGGCCCGGCAGCAATTTCCTCAAGCGTTTCCTGATCCTACCTGGGCCAAAGCCAATCTGCCTTTTGCGGGGGAACTATATCTTGGTCACCTAAGATACGGCACCTTTGGCCGTAACAGTGTGGAGTCGACCCATCCGGTGATGCGGCAGAACAACTGGCGTTCGCGTAATCTTGTGCTGGCAGGCAACTTTAACCTGACCAACGTGGATGAGCTGTTCAATCTTTTGGTTGGCCTGGGACAGTTCCCAAAAGGGTTCAACGATACGGTAACCATTCTTGAAAAAGTAGGCCACTTCCTGGATGAGGAGAACGAACTCTTATTCAGACAATACAAGAATGAAGGCTACCCCAACGCCGAAATTTCTACTTTAATTGAGAAAAATATAGACATCAGGAAAGTACTGGAAAGAGCGAGCCGCGACTGGGATGGAGGCTATACCATCGGCGGGATCATCGGCCATGGCGATGCTTTTGTGGTCCGTGACCCGTGGGGAATCCGGCCTGCATTCTATTATTGTGATGAAGAAATTGTGGTTGTTGCCTCCGAAAGGCCGGTAATCCAAACGGTTATGAATGTGGGTTGGAATAGTGTATCTGAAATTAAACCCGGTCACGCGTTGATTGTTAAGATGGACGGATCAGTTTCTGAGGAGATGGTTCGGGTTCCACAGAAGAGAAGCTCCTGCTCTTTTGAGCGGATTTATTTCTCCCGCGGATCGGACCGGGATATATACCGGGAGCGCAAAAAACTAGGTTTTCTTCTTGCACCTGTCATTCTCAAAGCGATCAACAACGATTTGAAAAACACCGTTTTTTCTTTTATTCCCAATACGGCAGAGACTGCCTTTCTGGGAATGATGGAGGGGATTCGTGCCGATCTGCTCCAGTGGAAAAAGGAGAAAATTCATGCCCTGGGCGATAAAATGACGGAAGATGAGATAGGTGAGATCATTTCTGTCCAGCCGAGAATGGAAAAGATTGCGATCAAAGATGTGAAGATGCGCACTTTTATTGCCGACGACAGCAGTCGCGATGATCTTGTGAGCCATGTCTACGATGTGACCTATGGAGTGGTTGAAAATCATCAGGATACGCTCGTTGTCATTGATGATTCCATCGTGAGGGGCACCACCCTCAAGCAAAGTATTCTAAAAAGTCTGGACAGGCTAAAACCTAAAAAAATCATCATCATATCCTCCGCTCCACAAATCAGGTACCCTGATTGCTATGGCATTGACATGGCGATTCTCGGTAAATTCGTGGCATTTGAGGCTGCCATGGCATTGCTCCGGGAGCGTGGAAAATCCAAGGTTATAGATGAGGTATACCGCAAATGCAAAGATCAGCAGCGTTTGCCAAAAGAGGAGATGGTCAATTATGTGAAGGAGATTTACAGGCCTTTCAGTGATGAGGAAATCTCAGGAAAAATTGCGCAGTTGCTCAAACCATCAGAGTGTAAAGCAGATGTTGAGATTGTCTACCAGTCGGTCGAAAATTTGCATTTGGCTTGTCCAAATGATCTGGGAGACTGGTATTTTACAGGCGATTATCCCACTCCCGGAGGGAACAAAGTGGTCAATACATCTTTCATTAACTACATTGAAGGAATTGGCGGCAGGGCTTATTGAAAGCGCATCTTGGGATTGTCCTCCTTTTCGACCAATTCTTCCAGATAGGTTGAAACATGCCGGTCGATCTTGATGTCGTACATGTCCTCGATACTTAACATGATTCCCGTCTCTTCCACATCCCCGAATTCATCGCTGATAGCCGTCCCAAAAGTTCGCATATTGGGTGTGAGATTCATGTAAGCGTTGATCAGTGGCGGAATATTTTCACCCAATTTTCTGACCTCATGAGATAGGATTTTATAGGCAGCATCATAGTCTTTTCCATCGAAAAGTTCCTTCAGCATCTCTTCATTGGCGTTGTAAACCATTGGTTTTTTTGCCCAAACCAGACGATCCGGATCGGAGAAAAACTTGCTGAAAAAGTAAAGGATCAGGTTGCGCGCCTCCTGATTATAATTGGTATACATCGTTACTTTCCCGAAAAAGTACTTTACTTCGGGATAGTCAATCATCAGAGCTCCAAGTCCGTCCCATAGGTTATCGAGGGCAAAGAGCGCTTTTGATCCGACCTTTGTTGACTGATAATCAGGCTGGACGAAAGAGCGCCCCAACTCGATCACACAAGGAAGGTAATCCGAAACAAATTCGTCAGAAAAATTAAACAGGTGAGCGGTAGCCAGTGGAATTTCCCCGTGGCTATCCCTTGTCAAACCATCGCAGTGAATGTACCTGTAGCCACCAAGAATCTCCCTGTTGGCAGGATCCCAAACGATGAGCTGTTTATATGGGCGCGTTTCTGAAAAGTCATACTGATCAATATCAAGCTCTTCTCCGATTCCTCCACCTGCCGATCTGAAGGTCAGCTCTCTGAGCCGGCCGATCTCACGCATCAGGTTGGGTGAATCGAAATAGGTAAGGATATATATCTCGTTGTCAGCCTTATTCGTCTTTCTTTGGAATTTTTCCGGAGTTAACTCAGCTTCCAGCAACTCTCTTGGAATGGGAGGGATGATCTCCTTCATCGTTAAAAAAGTAATTAGTACGGGTCAAAAATACCAAAAAAGATTGGAAAGTGAAGAGGAGGGCTTTACTGTATTTTTATCAATGTAAAAATGCTTCTCAAGTTTCACCTGTTGTGATTTGCTTTCAAATTGTATCTTTGACTTATTGATAATCACCACATCTGTAAATTTTAACAGCTCACTAAGCCAGGTGCTGAAAACCATTGGTGAAGATGTTGGAATTGAAAGGCTGACCATGTTCCATGCCCGCCACATCTGGGCAACCCCGGCATCAAAAATATTAAACGCCTTGAATGAGAATGTAAATGAGACCCTGGGCTACGCGAAAAAACAGTTACGACCGGGTATATAAACCGGAACCCCGAAATGGTGGATATTCTGAATAAAACAGTTCTTGATTTTTTGAAATAAATTTACCTTTGAACCAAAAGGCTGACAATGGAAATGTTAATAGTACGATTTGAATCATCTGCAAACAAAACAAAGGTTCGGGAAGCCTTGAAAATGTTTCGTGGAATTACAGGAATTGCAGAAAAACTCACAATTTGAGATATTGAGGATCTCGCAGATGATATGTTGGCCAAAGAAATATAGAAAGCGGACAAAAGCCCTCTAGTCTTAAAATTAGCGGGCTTTTGTATTGTGTTGATATATAAATTTTTAGGTTGTATGATTTTCACATATATAGTAACAATTTGTGAAAATTTATTTATCGTAATAATGACCGCGCAACGAAATGACATGAACCTATTGCCCGACAATTTCATAGATAATCCGGTTTCCTTTGTCTATTTCGTGCGACCACAGCCCACTTAATGCGTGTTTTAGTGGTTCAGGCTTGCCGAGTCCGGTGTAGGGATGTAGTTGTATGTTGTTAATGAGTGTTGTTATTTTATTTTGGATTATTTTTTGGCCGCTCTTTTTCCAAAACACAATATCAGTAATGGCTTTGTCTTTTAATACTATTTCCATAGGTCCTCTATTTTGATAACCTTACCTTTACTTGCGCGCGACTTTTGTATTTCTTTTACAAACGCTTGGTTGTAAGGGAAATCACTGGGTTTGATTACGGCTTTTGTAACCCCATTCAGCAACTTAACAGCATCAAGTATTCGCTTTACCTTTGTGCTGTCTTCTACGTCTATTACTATTGTTGCCATATCTTTTTTTATTTTTTACAAATATAGAAAAAAAGGATTATTTATTTTCTCCTCCCTCAGCATCTACCATAGTGGTGGGCTTAGTTACCTCCCCCATAACGGAGATGGTCATTTTGAGGCTGGCAATAATCTGGATGGAGAAGCAGCTCTAAAAATTGAAGTTCACTTCACTTCCACCTCATTCCTGCGCCGCTCGGTACACCACCTTCTTAACCTCCTCCGCCCACTGCATCGGCGTTTTTGAGTGGTCAAAAGTTTGCCATGAGATTGGTTTTCCAAAGGTGATAGTGAAATTTTTGCCACGCTGTTTGAACATCTCATCAGGGAGCAAAAGCATCTCGATGCCGAATTTCATGCCAATGAATTTCCTGAAGTTGCAGAACCAGTAAAAGAAGTTGGAGTTGCGCCCGCTCATAAAAACCGGAATGACATCTCTTTGGTGCTCAACGGATTTCTGGATAAAATGCTTGTGCCATTCGAGATCCGAAACGACTCCCTTTTTTCTCCTTGAAGCCAGTCCGGCCGGAAATATCAGGACCTGCTTATCTGACTCATAGGCCATATTGATCTGGCTTATCGAATGTCGTTGATTGCCATATTTGTTGATTGGAATGAACAGCTCTTTCAGCGGCGGTATCCTGGTAAGCTCGTCCCTTACCAGGAAAAGAGATGGTCCCATGAATTTTGTCACGCTGTTGATGAGGATCAATCCGTCGAAGCCACCCAGCGGATGGTTGGAAGCAAAGATGTACCGTCCTCCGGAAGGAAGGTTTTCAGTACCCCGGAAATCGAAACTCACATTAAAATATTCCAGACTTGAGCGTACAAAGTCAATCCCAAGCTTATCTCCGTACTTGAAAATGATTTCGTTGAGTTCGCGAATGTGCAGGATCCGGTTAAGCAAGTTGTAAACGAATCCTGGGATCCGCCTGGCAAGCCGGGGGTTTTTTTCTGCAACGATGTCTTTGAGGACCAGAGGGTTCATAACAAGATATGAGTGATGAGATATGAGACATGAGTGAAGAACGAAGGTACCCCAATCTTCAAATTGTATCTCCCTGATCTTCAAAAAATTCAAATCAGGTTATAAACAACTTATCAACAAAAATACATATCCCGGTGAACAAAATTGTTAACAACCTGTTGAGAAATTGTTTGGTGTAATAAAGTGTCATGTATTGTCATAAAGTGTAATAATGATTATCTTTACATCCTAATAATCACCTGAAAGGTAAAAATGATCTCCTTTTCAAACAAATACAGTGCAACAGTAGATGCCAAAGGGCGTATCGTACTTCCTGCTCCATTTAAAAAGGAGATGGGAAACGCGCTTGAGCCGCAATTTGTTGTTGAAAAGGATGTTTATGACCGCTGTTTGAACATTTATCCGCATGCTACCTGGCTGACGAAAGTTGAAAGCATCATGAAGCGGCTCAATGTGGATAATCCGGTTCACAGCAAAATGCTGTCGAGGTATTATGAGGACGTTGTGACTGTGACGATGGCAGAGAACGGTCGACTGAACATTCCCGATGAGATGCTTCAACATGCTGGAATAATCAAAGAGGCAGTCTTTACCGGACAGGGAACGCGGATGAGGCTTTGGGAACCATCCAGGCACCAGGCTTCAAGGCTTAGCGATGAAGAATACACCAGGTTGTACAGAGAACTGCTTGGCGGACCGATGGATAATTTTTAACAACGTAACATTCGTCGCATGAGTGAATATCATACACCGGTCTTGCTTGATGAGAGCATCGACGGACTTAACCTGCAGCCCGACGGCATCTACGTGGATGTTACTTACGGCGGCGGCGGGCACTCCCGGCGAATTCTCGAACGACTACAGGGAGGTAAACTTGTCGCTTTCGATCAGGATGAAGATGCCTTGGAAAACCTGATCGACGATGAACGACTCATATTTGTCAACCACAACTTCAAATTCCTCAAGAACTTTCTTCGTTACCATGATATTTCCAAAGTAGATGGCATCCTGGCTGATCTGGGCGTCTCCTCCCACGATTTTGACCAGCCCGACCGCGGTTTCTCATTCCGTTTCGACGGAAAACTCGATATGCGCATGAACCAGTCGGCCGGGAAAGATGCCGTCAAAGTGATCAACGATTACGATGTTTCCAAACTGGGTGAAATATTCAGGGAATACGGAGAGATCCAAAACTGGCGGAACCTGGCCCAGACCATCGAGCAGGCAAGGGCTTCTGAAAAAATCACCACAATACAACAATTTTTGAATGTCATCTCCCGCTGCGTTCCTGCGAGAGTGGAGAAAAAATACCTGGCTCAGGTATTTCAGGCGCTGCGCATCGAGGTGAATAATGAAATGGAAGCCCTTGAAAAATTTCTGGAGAGTACGCTGGAATTACTTAATCCCGGAGGAAGGCTGGTGGTCATTTCTTACCACTCTTTGGAAGACCGGATGGTCAAGAATTTCATGCGTTCGGGTCGGATCGACGGAAAGAGTGAGCAGGATTTCTTCGGTCATTATCACCTTCCGCTGGAGGTAATCACCAGGAAAGTTATTGTTCCTGACGATCATGAGACGGCCAGAAATCCCAGGGCCCGCAGTGCAAGATTACGAATAGCCCAAAAAAGAGCCTGATGGAAGAGCCTAAGAAAAAAATAAAGTTTAACCTGGGCGAACTGCTGAATGGTCAGTTTTTCGAGAGTGAACTGTTCGTCAGAAACAAGCTTTTGCTGTTCGTCATTTTCCTGATGTTGCTGGCAAATATCACCGTCAGGTACAAAACCGCCAAAGTTTTGCGGGAAGTAGACACGATGGAGAAGGATGTGAAAGAGTTGAGGGCACACTCTATCGCTGTGGCCGCTGAGGTGATTAAGTTGACACGACCTTCCGAGATTCTTGACAGAATTAAGAACAGCAACCTTGGATTGGAGACCTCCAAGATTCCGCCCAGAAGAATTTATGTAGATAAAATTGAGTAATGGAGATTAAGCAAGGCATATTGAACAGGTTTAAGGTGGTCTATTTCGGGATCATCATTGCCGTCTTGTGGATACTTTTTCTCCTGGTCAAGATCCAGTTTTCTCCAAAATGGAGCGAGAAAAGCAAGATTTTTGCCGATGTGGAGATCCCTGTGCAAGCCAGACGCGGAACTATTTGCGCTGCAGATGGGAGTCCGCTGGCCGCTTCGATTCCACATTACAGCCTTAGAATGGATTTGAGCGTTCCTCCCTTGAAAAATTATTTTGCACGCGATGTTGACTCCCTGTCCCTGATGCTTTCCCGGTTCTTCCGGGATAAACCGGCCTCTGCCTATCGTCGTGCCCTGACAGATGCTTACCGAAAAGGTGATAAATATTTCCTGATCTCTTCCAGAAAGGTCGATTATGATGGACTTCAGAAGATCAAGCACTTTCCGATTTTCAGAAAAGGTCAGTTCAAAGGCGGTCTCATTACCGGGCAGGATTATGAGCGGATTTATCCGTTGGGGAATCTGGAAAGCAGGACTCTTGGCAAGATGAAAGAGGGAGTTTCTGATGGCAACCCGGCACAGGTAGGCGCTTTTGGACTGGAGGAATCCTTCGAAGAGACATTGAAAGGGGGTGCAGGACTGGCAATAAAGGAGAACGTATCCGGCCGCACCATGGATGTTCGCCTGGATGAGCCTACAGATGGCTGGGATTTGATCACCACGCTGGATGTTAAAATGCAGGATCAGGTCTCTTACTCACTTCGACGAATGCTGGAGAAAACAAGGGCAAAATATGGAACCGCGATCCTGATGGAGGTCAAAACCGGCGATATCAAAGCCATTGCCAATTATGGACGCAACAGCGGAGGGCAGCTCGTTCAGGGATACCAGAACTATGCACTCGGTGCAGCCGGCAGCACAGACCCCGGATCAACCTTCAAACTAGCTTCCCTGATGGCCGCCATGGAGGATGGCAAAATAGATACTTCCACGGTAGTGGATACGGGCAATGGGGTCTGGGTGAACAAGAAATGGAAGGTGACGGATTCAGATCACGAGAAGACAGGCGGATACCATAAAATCACGGCCAAACATGTTTTTGAAGTATCCTCAAACATTGGAGTAGCCAAATTGATCACACAGAACTATGCCGGTGAAGAGGAGAATTTTTTTGATCGGATTCACCAATTCGGACTGGATGTTCCGATTAAAGTTGGCATCAGTGGGGAAAGTGAACCGTATATCAATCACCCGGGTGAAAAAACGTGGTCGGGGGTGAGTATGACCCAGATTTCATACGGATATGAGATGCGCCTTACCCCAATCCAGATTCTAGCATTTTACAATGCCGTAGCTAACAATGGCCGCATGATGCAACCCCGGCTGGTGAAGGCGGTAACCGAAGAGGGCGAAATCCGCGAAAGCTTTGGAAATAAAACCCTGATCCGGTCCATATGCTCGAACAGAACCCTTCGCCAGGCACGTTCCATGATGGAAGGAGTCATTGAGCGTGGCACGGGAAAAGGTTTGCAGGCTTCGAATTATAAAATTGCCGGAAAGACGGGTACAGCGCAGGTTGCCAACAGAAATGAAGGCTATAGCCGCAATGGGAGAAAGGTTTATCAGGCATCTTTTGCCGGTTATTTTCCGGCTGATGATCCCAAGTACTCGTGCATTGTCGTGATCAATCATCCGTTGGGCGACTATTACGGCGCATCGGTTGCCGGACCGGTTTTCAAGCAAATAGCTGATTATGTGTATGCCTATGAGCTTGGCAAGGATAATGATTTCAATTATCCGGTCACCGAAGTAAAGGAAGATTTCCCGGGACTGGCTGCCGGACGGAAGAAAGACATTGCCAAAGTCTTGAATGATCTTGGTATCATGAATGGCTGGAGCTTTTACAAATCAGAATGGGTGGAGGCCAATCGCGAAGAGGATGGTGTCTCGGTGACCAGCAGGGAACTTAAGCCTGATGTGATCCCGAATGTGAAGGGAATGGGTGTGACGGATGCCGTCTACCTGCTTGAAAAATCAGGACTGCGGGTCTCGCTTCGCGGATTTGGCAGGGTTAAATCGCAGTCATTGAGGGCAGGCGACCGAATGAGAAGAGGACAAAATATCGTAATAACATTGGGATAAGATGATGCAATTAGTTGACATACTTTCAGGGATAAGCGGATTGTCAATAACCGGGAAAACGGATATTGAGATCTCCGGCATTGCATTTGATTCTCGCCAGGTCACTACTGGAACGCTCTTCGTGGCGATGTCCGGGACGCATGCTGATGGGCACCAATACATACCTTCAGCCCTGGAGAAAGGCGCTGTCGCCGTTTTGTGCAACACATTGCCCGTAAACCCGCATCCTTCAGTTACCTGGATTGTCGCTGCTGATTCCGTATCCGCGCTGGGATTGGTGGCAGCCAATTTTTATGGCCATCCATCCCAAAAAATGAAAGTCGTCGGTGTCACCGGAACCAATGGAAAAACCACAACTGCCACACTTTTGTACAGATTATTTACCGCTTTGGGTCATACCAGCGGTCTCTTCTCTACGGTTTGTAATTACATCGGTGTGAACAAATCGGTTGCCACGCACACAACACCTGATGCATTGAAGATTCAGTCTGCCATGGCTGAAATGGTGGCTGCCGGCTGTACGCACTGTTTTATGGAGGTCAGCTCTCATGCCATTGACCAGCAGAGGATTGCAGGAATTTCATTCGATGGCGCCATTTTCAGTAACCTGACGCACGACCACCTCGATTACCACAAGACTTTTGCAGAATACCGCGATGCCAAGAAGCGGTTCTTCGATCAGCTTGCCCCGGAAGCCTTTGCCCTGACCAATGCGGATGACAAAAACGGCATGGTCATGCTGCAAAATTGCAAAGCAAGAAAATATACCTACTCTGCCCGAACCATGGCCGATTTCAAAGTAAAAGTGATCGAGAGTCACTTTGACGGAATGCTCCTCAGCATCAACGGGAAAGAGTTCTGGAATCATTTTGCCGGAAATTTCAACGCCTACAATCTGTTGGCAGTCTATGCCTCAGCAATGCTTCTTGGAGCTGAAAGTGAGGAGGTACTGAGGGTCATGAGTCTGTTGAAACCCGTAGATGGCCGGTTCGAAATATTCCGTTCACCGGTGGGCTATTTCGCGGTAGTCGATTATGCTCACACACCCGATGCACTCAAGAATGTACTCTCTACCATCAACGATGCCAGAACCGGCGATCAACAGGTCTTTTGTGTGGTAGGAGCCGGCGGCGATCGCGACAAAACAAAAAGACCTGAAATGGCAGCCGAAGCAGTGCAGGCCTGCGACAGGGTCATCCTGACATCGGATAATCCGCGGTCGGAGGAACCGGATCAGATCATTGCAGACATGATGGCAGGCGTACCGGTCGGAATGCTGCATAAAGTAGTGGCCATCACCAATAGGAAAGAGGCCATCCGAACTGCATGCATGATGGCCCACCAGGGGGATATTATCCTTATTGCAGGAAAGGGTCATGAAGATTACCAGGAGATCAAAGGCATAAAATACCATTTCGACGACCGTGAAATTGTAAAAGAAATTTTCAATACGTCCACGCTAAACTAAACCTCATGTTATATTACCTCTTTAGTTACCTCGAAAAATTTGACATACCCGGTGCCAGGATGTTTGAATACATCTCTTTCCGTTCTGCCATGGCAGTGATTGCCGCACTTTTTATATCAACCATTTGGGGAAAGAAAGTCATTAAAGTGCTGCAGCGCCAACAGATTGGTGAAGAGATACGTGATCTTGGTCTTGAAGGCCAAATGCAAAAAAAGGGTACGCCAACGATGGGCGGAATCATCATTCTTGCCTCGATCCTTATTCCTGTCCTGCTTTTTGCAAAACTGGATAATGTGTACATCATCCTGATGATCATCGCCACCATCTGGCTGGGGGTGATCGGCTTTATCGACGACTACATCAAAGTGTTTCTGAAAGACAAGCAAGGTCTGGCAGGCAGGTTTAAAATCATGGGTCAGGTGTTGCTTGGATTGGTCGTAGCCGGAACGCTTTATTTCAGCAGCGATGTGATCGTTCGAGATCAGGTATATCTTCCAAACGGACGTGTTAAGACCGAATCAGTTGTCAATCCGACCACCGGTAAGAAAGAGGTGCGCCAGGTAACAGTTGATCATAAGTCGACGGAGACTACCCTTCCTTTCATCAAGAATCACCAGTTTGATTACAAAGTCCTGGTAAGTTTTACAGGCAAATATGCCGACAAGGTTGTCTGGTTTCTCTATGCCCTCATTATCATTTTCATCATTACGGCAGTATCAAATGGCGCAAATCTCACAGACGGACTGGATGGGCTGGCCACGGGGGTGTCGGCCATCAGCGGGACCACCCTGGGCGTCTTTGCCTACCTCAGTGGTAACTTCATCTATGCCGGATACCTGAACATCATGTATATCCCCTTCACCGGAGAGCTCACTGTCTTTATTTCCGCGTTTATCGGGGCATGCATCGGGTTTTTGTGGTACAATTCATACCCGGCACAGGTATTTATGGGTGATACCGGAAGTCTCTCACTCGGTGGAATCCTGGCCGTCTTTGCCATCATCATCCGCAAAGAGATCCTTATTCCGCTGTTATGCGGCATCTTTTTGATCGAAAATCTTTCGGTCATGATCCAGGTACTTTGGTTTAAATACACAAGAATCAGATATGGAGAAGGAAGAAGGGTCTTCCTGATGGCTCCCCTTCACCATCATTTCCAGAAGAAGGGTTTTCCTGAGGCGAAAATTGTCATACGTTTCTGGATTGTTGGGATCATTTTGTCTGTATTAACCATTGCAACGCTCAAAGTCAGATAGTTATGGCAAAGAATCGGTTGGTCATACTGGGTGGAGGAGAGAGTGGCACAGGTGCGGCAATTCTTGGCATGGCCAGGGGTTACGAGACCTTTGTCTCCGATCTTGGTTCCATTCAGGAGCCGCACAAAGCCGAACTTATTGGACGTGGAATTCCATTTGAAGAGTTGAAACATACTCCCGAACTGATTTTGAATGCCGATCTGGTGGTGAAAAGTCCCGGTATCCCGGATAAGGCCCCTATCATCAAATCACTCGTTCATGAGGGAGTTCAGATCATTTCGGAAATTGAATTCGCCGGAAGATACACCAATGCTAAAACCATCTGCATCACCGGCAGCAACGGAAAGACTACTACTACTCTGCTGACTTATGATCTGCTCAAAAGAGCCGGATTGAAAGTTGGCCTGGCCGGCAACATCGGCAAAAGCTTTGCCCGTCAGGTAGCTGAAGAAGATTTCGATCATTATGTGCTGGAAATATCCAGTTTTCAGCTGGATGGAATGTTTGATTTCCGGGCCAACATTGCCATTCTGACCAACATTACTCCTGATCATCTTGACAGGTACAATTACGATATGCAGAACTATACTGATTCAAAATTCAGGATTGTTCAGAACCAGACCAACGAAGATTTCTTCATCTACAACGATGATGACCCTGTGATCGCTGAAGAGCTTGCAAAAAGGAGCCTTCCGGCTATGAAACTTCCCTTTTCCTTGGCTCATCCGCTTTCAACCGGCGGATGGATAGAAGGGGACAAAATGAAACTAAATGTACACAATAATATTTTCGATATGACAATTTTAGAACTGGCACTACAAGGAAAACACAATGTAAACAACTCAATGGCAGCCGGAATTTCCGGCATGGTACTGAAACTCCGGAAAGATGATATCCGTGAGTGTCTGAGCGACTTCCAGGGTGTTGAGCATCGTCTGGAGCGTTTCATGAGGGTACATGAAATTGAGTTTATCAACGACTCCAAAGCGACAAATGTCAACTCAGTGTGGTATGCGCTTGAAAGCATGTCGACGAAAGTGATCTGGCTTGTTGGCGGCATTGACAAGGGAAACGATTATACACAGCTTTACGATCTTGTCAGGGAGAAGGTCAAGGCTATAGTCTGTATTGGCGTGGATAATAGTAAGATCAAGGAGGCATTCAAAGATTTTGGGATCGAAATTGTTGAAACAAGGAGCATGGAAGAAGCAGTGCGTAGCTCCTATTTTCTTGCTGCCAAAGGTGATTCGGTGCTGCTGTCACCTGCATGCGCCAGTTTCGATCTGTTTAAAAATTATGAGGACCGCGGCCGCCAGTTCAAAGAGGCCGTCAGAAATTTATAATATTGAGAAGAGCAACTTGGATGACAATGTTGGATTTTGGATTTTTGATTGCGGAGAACCGCCAGTTTTATTTTTTCTAACGGCTAAAAGCCAATAGCTAACAGCTTTTTTATACTTAAAATGAAATTTAGTGATTACATAAGCAGGCTCAAAGGAGACAAGAAGATTTGGATCGTGATCTTCCTGATGTCTTTTATCTCAATTCTTGTTGTTTACAGTTCGACGGGAGCCCTTGCGTTCAGGCGTTCCAATGGCAATACATCCTTTTATATTTTCCGCCAGGTGATGGTCCAGTTGGGGGGATTTATGTTTATCCTGCTTATGATCAAATACATAAAGGTCAAATATTACAACAAATATGCCAATCTGGCTCTGTTGGCAGCTGTAGGATTCATTCTGCTGGGAATATTAATTGGAAGAGGTTCCGGACGGACCATCCCACTGGGATTCTTTAGTTTTCAACCTGCCGAATTGGCAAAAGTAGCGGTCATATTGTGGGTTGCCCGGATCTTATCCAACATGGGTGAAACGGATGCATCCAAAAGAGCTTCCTTCATAAAAATTATTGTCTGCATGTTGCTTTTGTCACTCTTGCTTCTCAAGGTAAATTTTTCATCTGCGGTATTGTTGATGTCGACGGCATTTATCATGATGTATGTAGCTCAGATTCCCGCAAGGTACCTGGTAAGTACAATAATAATAGCCGTGCTTGTTTCAGTATCCCTGTTTTTGGTTCGCAGACAATTGCCTGAGATCATCTACAAGGGGACAAGGGTGGAAACTGTCTTTAACAGGATAGACCGTTACATCAGTGGATCAGATCCGAAACAGGATGAGGGACTGACGCAGGATGAATTTGCCAAGATCGCCATCTATAACGGCGGTTTCTTTGGTGTAGGTGTCGGGAAGGGCGATATAAGCAACAGGATGAGCGCCGCTTACAACGATTTCGTCTTTGCCATCATCGTTGAAGAGTACGGCATCTTTTTTGCCGCTTTTATTGTGCTGCTCTATCTGATCATACTGACCAGAGG
>JANYJT010000268.1 GCA_025358395.1 Bacteroidia bacterium | reverse complement strand
GTGATAATCGAGACAATCATGATAAAATTACCGAATTTGCCCACATTTTCTTCAGAATCGCGGGCGATATAACCGGTAATAACCCCAATTACGGCAAAGAGAATCAGAATGGATGCAACAAGGGTATACCCGGCAAAAAGTGTGAGTGCAACCAAACCAGGTAATCCAACTAAGGTAATCAGCAGAACAGTGAGACAACCTTTGGCCTGAATAAACTGAAAGAAAACCGAAAAGAATTTGATCAGAAAATAGGTAATAAGCACCAGAAAGAGGAGTGCAGGAACAACCAGCCAGGGGTTATGCAGATCAATCTTAAATGCTGATTCCAATGTATCCATGTTGTAAAGGTAGAAAAATGTTGAACATATGACACATTTTTCATTTTTGAACGATCGCTTTGATCATCTGCTGAAACATCACCAGATGAATGGGTAACAGTCCCCACCAATAAATGCGACCGCTCAATCCCTTTGGCATAAATGTCGCGGTCTGGGTTAAATAAAAGCCATCCTCCCTTAATACAATTTTAAATTCCAGCCAGGCTTCTCCGGGCACTTTCATTTCTGCAAACAAAAGCAAGCGCTTGTTTGCGCGATCGGCAATCAATACCCGCCAGAAATCCAGTGCATCGCCAGGATTAAGATCATTGGCATTGCGCCTGCCACGGCGAAGGCCAACGCCACCAACCATTTTGTCAATCACTCCCCGGATATTCCAAATCCAGTTGGCATAATACCAACCGGTTTCTCCGCCGATAGAGAAAATTTTCTCAAGCACCTTATCCGGATCACCTTTGATTTTCAAACTTCTCCGATCGTGCAGAATACCATATTTCGGCACATCAAGGTATTCGAAAAGCTGATTCGTTTTTGTCATTGAAACGGCATCCGTCCAGCTGGATGCAACTGTGTCCAGATTGATACGCTCCAGAGCGCGCCTACACGCTTCCTTGTATGACAAAGGTTTAATTTCCAACATTTCCTGAAGCCTGTTGTCCTTGCAAACAACCTCTACTTTCATGCTGTCGACCAGATTGGCGGCAAGGTAATAAGAGGTTGAGGTAACGAAGTAAAGCCAGTAGGATGACATTCTCGGACTAAAAAACGGGATGACACCTATCCATCTTTTGAGACCGCGAACTTCTGCATATTGTAACAGCATCTGCTTATAAGAGAGTATTTCCGGTCCGCCAATGTCAAAAACATCATCGTAAGTTTTGGGGTTGAGCATACAACCAGTGAGGTATTTCAAAACATCCGCCACGCCAAGTGGTTGACATAATGTTTTAACCCATGCAGGAGCAACCACAATAGGCAGTAGCTCCATCAGGTCCCGGATAATTTCAAAGGAAGCGCTGCCACTACCGACAATGATTCCAGCCCTTAAAACGGTGAGATGCTTTCCCGATTCCCGTAGCAAGTTCTCAACATTTTTTCTGGATTGCAGATGCCTGGAGAGTTTTTCAGAATTAGAAATTCCACTTAAGTAAATTATTTGTTTGCAACCAGTTTTGCTGATAAAATTGGCGAAATTTCTTGCAGATAAGGCTTCTTCATCCATAAACTGCCCTATGGAAGAGGACATGGAATGAACGAGGTAAAAAGCCACATCAATATCAAGCGCATGAAGATGGTCCGGGATGGGTTTCAGCAAATCAATCTCATGTCCGACAACGCTGGCATTGGATTGACCCGGCACAATCAGCCGCTCCATGCTTCGTACGAAGCAGGTTACCTCGTGACCACCTGCAGAAAGATTCTGCAACAGTCTTTTGCCAATATAGCCGGTACTTCCGGTGAGTAATACCTTCATTCGCGTGGAGAAAGTGAGAAAAAGTTATGAGTTATAAGTTATGAATTATGACAAAATTCATAACTTATAACTCATAACTCATCACTCGTAAAGCACTTTGTGGCACTCTGAACAAAACGAAGTTTTCCAGGCTCCTTTTATTTCAACGGGATGGACAAATTCAAGGGCCTTATCAATTGAACTATTGGTGATTTTACCAGTAGAACCCTGGTTCACAATGACGTGGCAGAGGTTACAGTCGCGGGATATCGTCTCGCCTTTCTCTGTTTTATGGCGGTCAGAGTGACAACGGAAACATCCATCCGATTCGAGGTGACCAATGTGGTTCAGATATTTGGTATTGTCGGCCTTCATAAATGGGAAAGCATTATTCTTATATTCAGCCTGAATAGCAGCAATTGCAGCAGTTATCCGGCCACTTTCTTTTGCATAAACATCTGCGTGATCATTTTTATAAAAATCAACAATGGTTTGATTGATCAGAGTCATGGCAGAATCCATGCTGGCATAGGAAGTTTTGAGAGCTTCCATCGCAGCTTTTTTGATGTAAGGAAGATCTTTCGGAATTTTGCCGGCAACCATCGCATTGTTAATGTAAAAAGTAGGTGAATTGTATAGATGTGATGGGCGGTTGTGACAATCCATGCAGTCCATGGTTCTTGCCGGAATTGAATCAAGAGCTGCTTTATTGATCGGATTCTCAGTATCCATAAAGGTTTTAACCTCTCCGGTCTTGAGATTTGTCATTTTTACCCATGGAATACTCTCCCGGTCATTGGTAGTCGATACATATTCAATCTTGAAATTCTTGTTTATGTGCCAGTGGATACCCTCTGTCAGCCCTTGTGCACTAAACTCAGGACCAATTTTCATCATCAGGGAATTGTTCCACTCAGTGCTGGCTGAATCAGTGAGGTACGAGCGGATGTTAACCAATTTTCTGGAATAAAATTTCTCAGGCCAGTGACACCGTTCGCAAGTCTCGCGGGCAGGTCTCAAATTGTGCAGTGGCGTTTCAATCGGACGAGCATATTTCTTGAAAGTAACTGAATATACCTGATAAAGACCAGATAATTTAGATTTTATGTACCAGTCAGCCCCTTCACCAACGTGACATTCAACACAGGCAACCCTTGCGTGAGGAGAGTGCTGGTAAGAGACGTACTCCGGTTCCATCACCTGATGACAGAGTTTTCCACAGAATTCAACGGATTCGGTATACTGAAATGCTTTGTAACTGCCCATCGCAGAAATAAGCAACAGAATGACCGTAATAATAGATATGGTAATAAACCCGGAACGAAATTTGGGATCGTTCAGATTAAATACAGGCCAGTTGCCAGCATCTTCAGCGACATTGTCCTTTTTACGGATTCGCAAAACAATTCCCAGCGGGATTAACAGCAAACCAATAACCAGAAACATTGGTATGATAATGTAAATGTACAATCCCAGGTAGGCATTGCTTTTTTCAGAAAACATCGAAAAAAGGAACAAAATCAGGATCACAAGCAAGCTGTTGGCTGCGATTACAAACCCTGTCAGACTCATCCAGTTATAAAAACTCTTTGACGGTTTCATAGATATAGAAGCTAGTTAATTAATGTGCCTTAGCAAGTTTTACAATTAAAATCCCCCACTCAATATACTTCGGGTTAATTTCCAGGGGTTTGAACCAATATTTTACCTGAATATTGGCAAAATTATAGCTTTTCATCTAAATATCTAGATGCGTCTTGCTAAAAAGATTCATTCTCAATAACTGTAAGAGAATCAGAGGTGATATTGGCTTAGTCATATTTTTTTATGTTAGTGTGGTAATTTTTACGATTTTTGATCAACTAAATTGAATCAAATGAGCCAGGATATAACTACACTCAAAGACATCCAAAAACTGGTTGACACATTTTATGCGAAAGTAAGGAAGGATGAAACAATTGGTTTCTTTTTCAACGACCGGCTTGAGGGAAAATGGGACGCACACCACAAAAAATTATACCGCTTCTGGCACACGGTTTTGCTCAGACGACCCGACTATTTCGGCAACCCGGTACCCATGCATTTCAATATGAATATAAAGAAGGAGCATTTCGACCATTGGTTAGAGGTTTGGTCCTCCACCGTAGATGAATTGTTCGAAGGAATGATTGCCGAACGAGCAAAGTTTCGTGGACAGACAATGGCAAAGGCTTTTTACAGCAAGATTAAGAAAGCAGATGAGAGATGAGACATGAGACATGAGACATGAGACATGAGACATGACACACTTATTTGAACACTCCCATGGACGAGTATAGAGGTACTCTTATGTCTTATGTCTTATGTCTCATCTCTTATGTCTTATGTCTTATGTCTTATGTCTTATGTCTTATGTCTTATGTCTTATGTCTTATCTCTCATCTCAACTTTCTTCCTTATCCAGATAATAGAAGTATAGTTTTTCAATAGCAATGCGGATAGCCTGATTTATTGGCATTTGTGGCACTGCTAAATCCGGGTCAATGGCTAAAAGTCGCATAAAATAATGGCTGAATATCGGCATCTCTTCCGGATGAAGAGCGGCTATCTCTCCTGCTTTGGCAACAGCTTCCGAGCGTGTGGACTTCATAATTTTACAAGTAACCAGTACTGGCATGTTTTCGCGGTTGAGTCGGAACCCAAATCCAAAAAGCCGGCAAATCAATCCGCGGTGCTCATAATATTTACACCCCCACTCTCCTTTCGCTGACGCATCCGGATCAAAACATGCACACCAGCAGTGCCCGGGATTATCCAGCCTTTCCAAAAAGTCAATCACTTTGTCATTTTGATAGAGCCATGCTGCCAACGGCATAAATTCAATTGGTGAAGCCTCGATGTCGCTTTTACGACAACAAGTTCCGCAAAAATCCGGACAATTTAATCCGCTTTCGTTCGCCGTAGACAAAAGATGCGCATCCAATTCCCTGAAAACATTTTCAACCTCTTCGATGATCCATTTTTGTCGCATAATGGTGAACGTTAGTGAAAGAAGAGGTATCCGATTAATATTGCTGCGATCAGGCCTACTAAATCAGCGAGTAATGCGCAAGCCACTGCATATCTGGTATTTTTAATCCCAACAGAACCAAAATAGAGAGCCAGAATAAAAAATGTAGTATCCGAAACTCCCTGAACAGTACAAGATAATTTTCCGATGAATGAGTCGGCCCCATAGGTTTTCATGGCATCAATCATCATCCCCCTGGAACCGCTTCCACTCAGTGGTTTCATCAGTCCGGTAGGTAATGCAGCCACAAATTCCGAATCAATTCCCACTGCCTCTACCGCCCATTTGACACCTGCCACCAAATAATCCATGGCGCCGGAAGCACGGAAAACACCTATTGCCACAAGCATTGCTACCAAATATGGAATAATTCTTACTGCGGTCGTAAAACCCTCCTTTGCACCATCGATGAATGTTTCGTAAACATTTATTTTGCTCTTAACACCCAACAGTATAAAAAACATGATCAGTGAAAAGAGAATCAAATTGGTGGCTACCTTTGAGAAAACCGCGATCTGTTCCTGAGACATGTTGCTGATTGAGAATATCATCATAGCGACCAGCGCAGTTGTTCCAAGGAGATAGGCCAGAATGGTTCTGTCCCAGAGCTTGATTTTTTGCATTACGGCAACAGAAATTAATCCAGTCATATTGGCAAAAAAAGTAGCAAACAGGATGGGAATAAATATATCTGCCGGATTGGCAGCCCCTAACTGTGCACGATAAACCATGATTGAAATTGGAATCAGGCACAATCCTGAGGCATTTAAAACCAAAAACATTATTTGAGAATTCGAAGCAACCTCCTTATTCTTATTACTTATCTGCATTTCGTTCATTGCCTGAAGTCCCATGGGTGTGGCAGCATTATCAAGGCCCATCATGTTGGCAGCAAAATTGAGCATCATTGGACCGTAGGCGGGATGACTCTTACCCAATTCAGGAAAGAGCTTGTCGAAAAATGGCCCGATCAGTCGTGAAATGATCTTGACTATGCCGCCCTGTTCTCCAATTTTCATCATTCCAGACCAAAATGTCAAAACTCCCGTAAGTCCAATAGAGATCTCGAATCCGGTTTTTGACATTTCAAAGGTTGCTGTAACCATATCCGAAAAGGTCTCCACATTTCCCAAAAATACCAGTTTGAACAAGGCGATTACGAAAGCAATAGCAAAGAAAAATATCCAAATATAGTTTAAGGCCATTGAATTTGGTGGATTGTAAATGGAAGCTTATGGTTGGTAAAAATAAAAAAATCCGGAATGAATCCGGATTTTTTTATCGGCGAGCAGCTTACCTTTTCAATATTTTTTTGCAAACTCTTCAGTCAGTGCATTAATCGCTTCATCCGAAAGATCAGAACCGTTATGAATGACGATTCTGTAGCGAAACGTAGCTGATTTTCCGGCAGGTATATTATAGTTCAAACTCTCTTTGCCTTTGGTAAAAACGCTCCAACCAAGTGGATTCGCGGCAAACAGGCCGTAACCTCTGGCATGCCAATAGGTAGGATAACCCGGGTTTTGAGGATGGTCACAAATAATAATGGCAATTTTCTCGTTGTTGATTGTACCGTTCAAATCCATCCATTTTCCTCTTGTAGCCCAAACGGCATCGTCTTTGATACCTTCGCTGCTTCTGTAGCTTCCGGTTACTCCTTCAGTACTCATGGCTTTCACTGTAGTCGGGTTACCTTTGGCATCGGTCATGATGACTTCATCTTTTGAAGGCAACTCTAACTGACGCGCTACCCGGATGGCAATAACCCCCTCCTTGTTATCGGCCATTGAGACCGGTAACGCTCCTGCGGTCAGGGTGGTTATGCGGTCAATGATGCGTGTTGCGCCCTGATTGCTGAAATGCATTTCGGTCTTGTCATCCAGGAGCTTTTTCCCATCAGGGGTATCCCAGGAGGAAGATACCACTAAAAGACCATGACCTTTACCTCCCTCTTTACTGACAACGGCTTGATGGTGAATGGTTCCATAACCACTTTTTTTATCAGACGGGATTGCCTCAGAATTGTTCCAGAAATCAAGCTTGTTGACATCACCATAGTTGAACCATATGCCAATGTGGTGGGGATGATCAACTCGTTCTCCAGCTCTTGGTTTCAAAGGATATCCGCGTGTTATTTCTACTCCTGACGCAGTAATGACCGGGTAAAGCACAGGTTTCATCACGTTCTCAGGCCAGATGTAGGAGGTAAAGAGTTTGCCATCCATCAGGATATCAACTCTCTTTTGGTCGCTTTTATCGGCAAATGTCACAGTTCCTTGCTCCTTGCCGGCAGGACTACTTTTAGCAAAGAGTACTTGAGTGTTCATCAGCAGCAAAATAAGGGAACTCAAAAACAATGTAGATTTTAACTTCATGGGTTTAAATTCAAAAGTTTGAAAGAAGGGTAAAAATAACAAATCTCTACTTCTCATTCACTTATATTCAAAGATATTCTGCCTTAAGCAGAAAAAAAATCCTTGTCAGTTTTTTTCACAAGGGCATTGTTGTAATTTCGCCACGTAAAAAAACTGGATTTTGAATTAAATATGTCTCACGACATCCTCAATCACAGGCATTAAGACTCGCATTAAATTGAAACGTATATTTCGAATTGTCGTAAACTGTAACTGAATCGCAATTATTAACTTTGAGCCATAAACAAACTAATCATGCAAAATAAAAAAGCATTAATCTGGATTTTTGCTGTGTTATTAACCATCTCCGCAGCCATTTATCAACGATTAACAGGTCCCACCCACCCGCAAAGAACAAAGGTCACAATTGGAGGACAGACCTATAATTTAAAATTGCTCAGGTCTTTCGATGGAGCGGAGGCCTGTCCCATTGCCATTTCCATTCCTGATCCCGAGGTTACAGGGACACTTGAATATAGAATATTCCCGCAGAAAGTAGACTTTATATCACTCCCCATGGCTCGTGAAGGGGGGATATTGACAGCCTCTTTGCCGCATCAGGAGATGGCCGGCAAACTGGAATACAAGATTATTCTGAAAAAAGGGGCAGAACAATTCGGACTGAACAACGGTTCACCAACTGTGATCCGCTTCAAAGGATTTGTTCCGGGCTTTGTGTTGATTCCACATATCCTGATTATGTTTCTGGCGATGCTTTTCAGCAATGTTGCAGGGGTTTTTGCCCTTTTCAAGATCCCATCTTTAAAAATGATGAAGATCACGCTGGGAACGATCTTTGTCGGAGGCCTCATCATGGGCCCGATTGTTCAGAAATATGCATTCAATGAGCTGTGGGCAGGAGTTCCTTATGGCTGGGATCTGACAGACAACAAAACACTAATTGCCTTTGTGGCGTGGGTAATCGCCTATTTATTCAACCGGAATTCGGAATCCGGGTATTGGGTAGTAGTTGCTTCCATTGTCACGCTGGGCATATTTTCCATTCCTCACAGCCTCTTTGGTTCACAGCTCGATCCGGCTACCGGGAAGATCATTCAGGGCATGATTCAACCTTATCTTCATTTGTTTTTTTAGAAATTGTTCGAAAAATTCAGCTCCACTTTCATGAAAAACTTGATGCTTGCCTTCATTTTTTTACTTTTGTCAGGACCGCTACTTGCACAGACTGATAATTGGTATTTTTCACTCAGCATGGGTGGATGCTGGCCTACCGGGACTTTTGCCGGGAATAATCCGGCAAAGACAGATGCAGGATTTGCTACAAGAGGATTTGCCCTGAACCTCGATGCCACCTATCCTTTAGGCACCAACTGGGGATTAAAAGGAATGGTCATGTTGAACAATAATTCTGTCGACCGAAACGGACTTGGGACCATGATGGAAAGCAGGATGAAAAAGCTGGTTCCATTTTCTGAAACGGAAAGAGATAATCTGACACTCACCGTAAATTCATGGATGTCAAACAGCATCGTTTTTGGGCCGGTCTTTTCGCTGAATTTCGACAAGCTGTCCTGGGACTTTCAAGTAATGGCTGGTATGAATATCACCTACCTTCCAGATCAAAAATTGTTGTTCAAACCTTCCGCAGGAACTTGGGAATACTTGCAGCACAACACCAACTCAACCAATGTTTCACTTGATTTGCTTGCAGGAACTGCCTTGCGGTTCAAAGTGAATGAGAAGGTTCAGCTAAAAATGGCTCTGGATTATCAACATTCCAGCCCAAAAAATAGTTATGAAGAGCTTAAAACAACAAATCTCAACAGCACCACTACCGTGGATAAGCTTGCCGGCGGAAGTACCCATGTTACCAAACAGGTGGTGATTGGCAGTGTTGGGTTTGTATATTACTGGTAATCCGGCAATAAGTAGAGTCTCTGTATCGCTGCAGGATAAAAACTGATGGCCATCAGATAAATCCGGATTATCAGCCGGTTCATCTTATGATATGGCTGGCAGAATATCCAAAACAGAGATTCGAATCAATAAATCAATTTAACAGTATCAACAAAAACATAAAAAAAATATTCAAAAAGGGCATAAAAAAACCTGCCGGAAAAGCAGGTCGTTTTAAAGTCTTACGTCTTGTTATTCGGGTGATATAGCATCTGTAGGACAAACTTCGGCACAGGATCCACAATCGGTGCAAAGTTCCGAATCAATTTTATAGATTTCGCCTTCACTGATCGCCTCAACAGGACACTCATCGATACAGGTACCGCACGCGATGCATGCATCAGAAATTTTATAAGCCATAACTTAATTTATTGGTTTTACGGAAAATTAATTTCAAGAAATTCACTGCAAAAGTATAAAGTTTGTGTGAAATAAAAATATGTTTCAGAATAATTTCTATTGGAAATTATTCTGAAACATATTTCACTTTGCATTCAGGGGAGGCCAATTGTGCTTTTTTTCTATCTTTGAATATGAAAAATATATTGCGCCACCTTTCGATTTTTTGTCTTGTAGCCGTTCTGCTTGCCGGATGCAGCATCTTTCGGAATTCTCATAACCTCTCATCCAAAAATTTTGCGAGGGGAGCTGATATAAGTTGGCTCCCTCAGATGGAAGCTACCGGTTACAAATTTTACGATGATAACGGCAAAGAAGAGGATTGCTTTAAAATATTGAAAGACCATGGAATCAATTCAATCCGTCTCAGAACCTTTGTAAATCCGTCGGATAACAGAGCCAGCGGCCACTGCGGCAAAGAAGAAACAGTTGCCATGGCCTTGCGCGCAAAGAAGTGGGGCATGAAAGTGATGCTGAACTTTCATTACAGCGACAGCTGGGCGGATCCTTCCAAACAAAGGAAACCCAAAGCATGGGAAGGTCATGATTTTCCAACCTTGCTGAATGATCTTTACTTATATACGTTTGATGTAATGACTGCATTAAAAACGGCAGGTGTGACGCCAGAGTGGGTTCAAATTGGGAATGAAACACCTGGAGGCATGGTTTATCCTGAAGGAAGCACAAAAAACTGGCCTCAGCTGGCACAACTGATCAACAAGGGTTATGATGCTGTCAAAGCTGTAAGTCCACGGTCAAAAGTCATCCTGCATGTTGATCAGGGAAACAACCGGGATCGTTTCAAGTGGTGGTTCGATGCAGCACAAGCCAATGGAGCAAAATATGACATTATTGGCTTATCCTATTATCCATTCTGGCTGGAAGGCAAACCTGATTATAAACTTTCCATCGAAGATCTGGGTTCAAACATGAAAGATCTGGTATCCCGTTACGGGAAGGAAGTGATGGTGGTAGAAGTAGGTGGCGAAGATTTCAAGGTGCAAAACACCTTTGATATGCTGGTAGCTGTTCAGAAAAAAGTCAAGGAAGTCCCTGATGGTAAGGGCCTGGGCGTTTTCTACTGGGAGCCGGAAGGGGCCAGAAGCTGGAGCCGTTATGCACTGAGTGCCTGGGGTGATGATGGAAAACCAACCAAAGCCATGGACGCCTTTCTGGAAAAATTTTGAGAGAAATGCGCTAATTCCCTTTTACACTCCCGGTTGGGCACCATTCACGAAGTCCGCATTGATCGCACATGGGCTTTCGGGCCAGACAAACATATCGCCCGTGGAGGATTAACCAGTGATGCGCCACGGGAAGCAATTCAGGTGGAAACAACCTGAGCAGCTGTCGTTCAGTCTCCTCAGGCGTTTTTGATCCAATCGCCAATCCCAGTCTGGCTGCAACCCTGAAAACATGCGTATCAACTGCCATCGCCGGTTTCTTGAAAACGACAGAAAGAATAACATTGGCAGTTTTTCTGCCAACACCGGGCAATTGCAACAGCTGCTCCATCTCATCCGGTACAGTACCCTGAAAGTCGGAGACCAGCTTTCGCGCCATCCCTATCAGGTTTTTCGCTTTATTGTTCGGATAAGAGCAGGATTTAATCTCCTCAAAAACCTCTTCAGGCTCAACCATAGCCATTTTATCCGGTGTCGGAAACCTCTTGAAAAGTGCCGGAGTGATCATATTTACCCGCTTATCTGTGCATTGCGCAGATAGGATTGTCGCCACAAGCAGTTGGTACGGATCCTGGTAATGCAGTTCAGTTTCTGCCACCGGCATGTTTTCCTGAAACCATTCGGTAATTTTGAGGCAAATATCTTTGGGTTGCATTGCGCTATTTTAGGACCAAATTTATCATTTATCTTTCCTCTTTGATGTTACCTTTGCGATTTCTATGCATTTTCTATGATCCCATATCTTCAACTCGACAACCTTACCAAAAGCTGGGGTGATCTTCCGCTTTTCAAAGATATATCCTTTACCATCAACCAGGGGGAAAAAGTGGCCCTGATCGCCAGGAACGGAGCCGGAAAAACGACTCTGATGGATATAATATTTGGTCACGAGGTAGCCGACGATGGCAAAGTTATCTTCAACAACGACATCCGAATCGGATACCTCCGGCAACTTCCTGAATTAAATCCTGATGAAACAGTCCTTGAGGCTGCCTTCAGCTCATCAGGAGAAACCATCACTGCAGTTCGAGAATATGAAAGTGCCCTGGAAAGCCACGATCACAAAGCCATCGAGCGGGCGATGGACAAAATCAACCACCTCAACTGTTGGGATTTTGAACTGAAAATCAAACAGATCCTCACTGAGCTTAAGATCCACGACCTGCAACAACCCATCAGGGAACTCTCCGGTGGACAAAAAAAACGTGTAGCACTGGCTCATGTGCTTATTGATGAACCGGATTTCCTGATTCTGGATGAACCAACCAACCATCTGGATCTGGAGATGATCGAATGGCTGGAGCGCACACTCGAAAAGGCCAAATGCACATTGTTGATGGTTACTCACGACCGCTATTTTCTGGACCGGGTATGCAACGAGATCATCGAGATGGACGACCAATCGCTTTTCAGATACAAGGGCAACTACTCCTATTACGTCGAAAAAAGAAGTGAGCGCATCCAAAATCTCAACCTCGGGATCGAAAAGGCCAGAAACCTCTTTCGCACCGAACTTGACTGGCTCAGGCGTATGCCAAAAGCCCGCACGCACAAATCAAAATACCGGACAGAAAATGCCTGTATCCTCAAGGAAAAGGCGTCAAAGCGAATAGATGACACCAAGCTCGAATTGGCCATCAACTCCCAAAGGTTGGGAAACAAAATCATCAATCTTGACCGGCTTTCAAAATCTTTTGGTGAAGTCATTATCCTGAATGATTTCAGCTACAAGTTCGCCCGTTACGAAAAAATTGGCATCGTAGGGAAAAACGGATCCGGCAAGAGTACTTTCCTCAACTTGATAACCGGGATCCTACCGGCAGATAGCGGTAAAATGGATGTGGGTGAAACTGTCAGCTTTGGCTATTTCAGGCAGGATGGGATTCAGTTTTCGCCCGATAACCGGGTCATCGACATTATCAAAGAGATTGCCGAAGTCGTAGAGATGGGAGACGGATCTAAACTTAGTGCTTCACAATTCCTTACCTACTTCCTCTTCCCTCCCGAAACACAGTATTCACTGGTAGCAAAATTAAGTGGCGGAGAAAAAAGGCGATTGTACCTCTGCACCATTCTGATGCGCAATCCAAACTTCCTGATCCTGGATGAACCTACCAACGATTTGGATATCATGACCCTGAACGTATTGGAAGAGTACCTGAAATCTTTCACCGGATGTACCATAGTGGTATCCCACGACCGTTTCTTCATGGACAAAATTGTGGACCACCTCTTTGTTTTTGAAGGGGATGGTATCATCAAAGACTTCCCGGGAAACTATTCTGACTACCGCGACTGGGCAGAAGAGAAGGAAAAAAACGAACAATCTGCAGTCAAAACGGAGAAGCCTATCAGGGAAAAACCAGTGGAAGAGAAGAAAAAACCGAGTTTCAAAGAGAAAAAGGAACTTGAAGAGTTGGAGTTGGAGATAGGTCAGCTGGAAAAGGAGAAGAAAAATCTTGAGGAGGAACTCAACTCAGGCTCCCTCACTTCCGATGCACTTCACAAAAAATCGCTCCGGTACAGTGAACTCACCCATAAGCTTGAGGAGAAGGAGTTTAGATGGCTGGAACTATCTGAATAAAATGTACTTAGAGTACTTAGAGTACTTAGAGTACTTAGAGTACTTAGAGTACTTAGAGTGGAAGAAGTGTTTAGAGCATGATTTTCCTAATTATGTAAAGTGCTGTAATATTTTAGTCACAATCTTCTTATGTTCGGAGTCCATAACTTTAAGTACTCTAAGTACTTTAAGTATTCTAAGTACTTCTTCCAAGCAAATAATTCTTAAATGCACCAAAATCAACCCCAATCTCCACCGTTTGTTTCACGCCTTTCATAAATTCCAGTAACCGCTCGGGCATTGGTACATTTCCCTTCCCGACTATCTTTTCAACAGTTTCAGTAAATTTTGCAGGATGGGCAGTTTCGAGAAATATGCCAAGCTCATCCGAATGTAGCTCCTCTTTCAAGGCCCGGTAAGCAACGGCTCCATGAGGATCACATAAATAACCGGTTTTTTGGTAGCAGGACGAAAGGCTTTCTTTGATTTGAGCATCTGAATAAGTTGTTCCATGTATCACACTTTTTATCCGGGTATGATCATGATCGAAAAGATCGAGTATCCGGGCGAAGTTACTGGGATCGCCAACATCCATCGCGTTTGCAATGGTCGGAACGGAGGATTTGGCAGTGTAAATTCCTGATTTTAAATAATTAAATACTACATCGTTGCTATTATTCGCGGCAATAAATCGAGAAACAGGCAGTCCCATTCGTTTGGCAATCAATCCGGCAGTCAGATTACCAAAATTTCCGCTTGGAACGGAGAATACAATCTTTTTATTGCTTTTTCTAAGCTGGGCTACGGCATTGAAATAATAGAAAGCCTGTGGGAGAAATCGTGCAACATTGATCGAGTTAGCAGAAGTTAGCACCATTTTACGCTGCAGCTCCTCGTCCATGAAAGCCGACTTCACCAAAGCCTGACAATCATCGAAAGAACCATCGACTTCCAGTGCAGTGATGTTCTGACCAAGCGTCACGAACTGCTTTTCCTGAATCTCACTCACTTTGCCTTTGGGATAAAGGACGTGAACCTTTATGCCATTGATACCAAGAAAACCATTTGCCACTGCACTGCCCGTATCTCCTGAGGTAGCGACCAATACGTGAACAGTTTCCTTTTCCTCAGAGAGGAAATAAGCCAGTAATCCGGCCATAAAACGGGCACCCACATCCTTAAATGCAAGCGTAGGGCCATGAAACAATTCAAGAGCGTAAATGTCCTGATCTACCTCAACGAGTGGCGTACCAAAACTTAGTGTTTCATATACAATTTCTTTCAGCTTCTCATTGGGGATATCCTCGCCAAAGAACCTTTCAGCCACCCGAAAGGCCATTTCCTGGAAAGTCAAAGTTCCCATCTGTGCAAAAAAGACAGGATCTAGTTGGCCGATAATTTCAGGCATGTAAAGTCCGCGGTCAGGTGCAAGTCCCTTGGTGACGGCTGTCCGGAGGTCAACATCCGGCGAAAGCCTGTTTGTACTGTAGTATTTCATGTTTTTAAAAGCGCTTCCATAAACTGTTTTCCACTTAGTTCACCATAGCTTCCTTGTTTGGCGGCCTCTTCATCGTACCGATCTACGGCATCCGATTCGCCACCGGGAACATAAATTGTAAAAGGGACAGAGGCCCGGGTGTGCGTTCTCATTTTCCAGGGAGTCGGATGGTCAGGCAACATAGCAATTGTCACTGGCTCAGCCATTACAGAGCATGCTTCCATGAGTCGTTTAAGAATTCGATCATCGAGATATTCAATGGTACGCAACTTTAAATCATAATCCCCTTCGTGACCGGCTTCATCGCTTGCCTCAACATGCAGATACACAAAATCGTGATCCTGAAGAGCTTTGATGGCAGCTTCGGCCTTACCTTCATAATTGGTAGTATAGAGTCCTGTAGCTCCGGCAACTTTGATCACATCCATGCCTGCATAAACACCAATTCCCTGAATCAGGTCAACAGCGGAAATAACAGCGCTTTTTTGAATCCCAAACAACTCCCGGAGACTCTTCATGGCAGGCTTATAGCCGGGCGACCAAGGCCAGATAGAATTAGCGGGAGATTTGCCTATCGACTTCCTGGTAAGGTTGACAGGGTGGTTTTCCAGCAATTCTATGGATTGCTTAATCAAATCATTTAATTGAATGGCAGTAGCTTGTCCTGAGTGGTCAATGGCATCAGGCAGCAAAGGTTTGTACAGTTTTCCGGGTACATCATGAGGCGGGATACAATTCACTTTCTTGCTGCCTCCCTTGATTACCAGCAAATGACGGTAGGAAACACCGGTGTAAAAGTGAATTTGATCAGTACCCAGATGGAGATTAAGATATTTTATCAATTCATCAGCTTCCCCGGTAGAAATATGCCCTGCTGAGTGGTTCAAAATAATGTCACCCTGCAGCGTTACCAGATTACAGCGCATAGCCATATCTCCTTCTTCGAGTTCTACACCAATGCTGGCAGCTTCTATAACCCCCCTGCCCTCATACACTGCCTCAACATCGTATCCCAGAACTGCAAGATTAGCCACCTCACTGCCAGGATGGAGAGCGTCCGGAATGGTTTTTAGCACCCCACTCCTGCCCATTTTTGCCAAAAGATCCATATTGGGTTTTTTGGCAGCCATCAGAGGAGTTTTCCCGTCGTATTCAGCTTCAGGCTGATCGGACATGCCGTCGCCCAGTAAAATTATATACTTCATTTCAATTGTTAACTTTTCTCAAATTCTAATTTTTTACGGATTGAAATGATAAAAGTTTGCTGAAAGAGAGAAGAGGGAAACGGGAGGAGAGACTTTGCAGTAATCTAAATTTCCACCACTCTATTTTTTCGTCTTTCGCTCTTCCCTCTTCCCTCTTCTCGTCTCTTTCTTCTCTCTTTCAGATATTCGCCACTTTAATCAAATCCGCGAATACCCCTGCTGCCGTTACAGCTGCTCCTGCACCATAACCCTTGATCAACATGGGGGATTCATTGTAGCGCTCTGTTGTAAGAAGTACTATGTTATTGCTTCCCTCCAAATCATAAAACGGATGACCTGGACCAACAGATTGAAGTGAGACTGAAGCATGCCCTTCATCCAGTAATCCTACAAAACGCCACTTTTTCTTCTCCTTTTCAAGTATCAAACGTTCGGCCTCAAAATAGCTGTCCATCTCATGAATGTCTCTCCAGAAATCTTCGAGCGTCGAATTGAAATAGCGATCCGGAATGAATCTATTCTGAACCACCTCATCCTGACTAAGTTGATAACCAGACTCCCGACCAAGAATGACCAGTTTTCTAACTACATCGACTCCGCTGAGATCAATCCGGGGATCCGGTTCGGAGAATCCCTTTTCTTTCGACAAGCGGATGGCTGTGCTCAAAGGAATATCGATGCTAAGCGTATTGAAAATAAAATTGAGGGTACCTGATAGAACTGCTTCGATGCGTACAATTCTGTCGCCCGAGCGCTTTAAATCGTTGATGGTCGAAATCAATGGCAATCCGGCTCCCACATTGGTTTCGAAAAGATATTTCACCCCGTGATTGGCTGCAAGTTCTTTCAGTTCACGGTAGGACTGATATTCTGAAGAAGCTGCCACTTTATTGGCGGCTACAATGGAAATGTAATTATTCAGGATGTTATGGTACTGATCAGCGACCTTTTTTTCTGCAGTGCAGTCGACGAAGACGGAATTGAACATGTTCATTTCAATCATATTGGCGCAGAAGCTTTTCATGTCCGATTTCTCTGCCAGATCTCCGGAAAGCATTTGAGCAACATCTGAAGGATCTAATCCTTCCCGGTCGAAAACCATCCTTCGCGAATTGGCTGCACCGCAAATACGAAGCATAAGCCGGTGTTCCTTTTGAAGTTTGGCTTGTTGCTGACTAATCTGCTTAAGCAAATCTCTTCCAACAGTACCAATCCCAACAAGAAAAAGATTCAATTCGATAAAAGGGGATAGAAAAAACGACTCATGAACAACATTTAGTGTTTTGCGCAGATCGGATTTTTTGACCACCCATGAAATATTTTGTTCAGAAGCTCCCTGTGCTATGGCTACAACATTTATTCCGTTTTTCCCAATGGTATAGAAAAGTTTCCCGGCAATTCCGGCAGAATGTTTCATGTTCTCTCCAACAATGGCGACAATGCAAAGATCCTCTTCGCTGCCAATTTTGTTGATCAGTCCGGAAGCGATTTCCCGCTGAAATTCTTGTTGTATGGCTAGTTCTGCAGCTTTACCCCTTGCCGAATCGATGGCAAAGCTGATGGAATTTTCTGAAGAAGCCTGAGAAATCAGGATCACATTGATCTCTTCTTTAGCCAAAGCCCCGAAAAGCCTCATGGCAATACCGGTAACACCAACCATTCCAAGACCTTGAACTGTAAACAAGGAGATTCCGTCTATGGAAGAGATCCCTTTGATAGGATGTTCTGCCCCTGGATGATTTACATTTCCAATGAGTGTGCCCTCTGCAGAAGGATTCATGGTATTTTTTATCTGAACCGGTATCGATTTCTGATAAACCGGTAAAATGGTAGGAGGATAAATCACCTTGGCACCAAAATGTGACAGCTCCAATGCCTCACTATAGGTAAGCTGAGGAATAGGATAGGCTTTGCTGATGACTCTCGGATCGGCAGTCATAAAACCATCCACATCGGTCCAAATTTCAAGTTTTTCCGCATTTAAAGCCGCAGCAAAAAGAGCCGCTGTGTAATCAGAACCTCCTCTGCCCAGGGTTGTTATCGTCCCATCCGAAGCAGAAGAAATGAATCCGGGAGCCACGGCAATCCTTTTCAATTGAGAACAACTCTGGCTAATCAAATCATAAGTAACCTTAAAATCAACATTGGCACGTCCATGGTTTTTATCGGTACGGATCAATGATAAACTATCAATCAACTCAGCCTGAAGATAACGCGAGATAAACAATGAAGAGAGCCTTTCTCCGAATCCCATCACCTTGTCAAGTGTTTTAGGTGTGAGCTCGCCAATCAGCCGCACCCCCTGTAGAATTTTCTCAAGCTCGTCGAAGAGGCATTTCATGTTGCCTGTTACCTCTTCAAAGATTGGTTTGTCAAAGAGTCCGGTCATTATTTTTTCATGTCTGAGCCAGATCTCATCTAAAATGGCTGTAACATCGCTCCCTTTAGCTCCGGTATTGGCTGCAGCAAGCAACAGATCTGTTACCCCGCCAACAGCACTGACCACTACAATCAAATCTGACTGTTGATTTCGAACTATTTCGTCTATTTTCTTTACATTTTCAACGGAACCAACGGATGTTCCTCCAAATTTTATGACTTTCATTACTTCTGAATTACAATTTATCACATTAGCCCGGCTACAAATGTCCAAAAAAAATCTGAACCGAGGTAGTTTCGGTTCAGATTTTACGACTATTTTAACAATTACTTATTTTATCTGCCAGCCATTTGCTATCTGATCCCCAGAAAAAGCAGAATGATTTACCATGGTTTACAGATAGCTTTGGTTCTAAGTTTGAAAACGACTATTTCTCGATAGATGGACTATAATTGCTTATAATCTTCTTTTCGATTTCCTCAGCCAATTCCGGGTTGTCTTTCAGGAGTACCTTAACTGATTCGCGGCCTTGTCCTAGTTTGGTTTCTCCATAACTGAACCAGGAACCACTTTTTTTAATGATGTTCAATTCAACTCCCAGATCAATTATCTCACCTGTTTTAGAGATGCCTTCGCCAAATATGATGTCGAATTCTGCTTTCCTGAATGGAGGTGCGATTTTGTTTTTGACGATTTTGACCCTGGTATGATTTCCTTGAACATCTTCCCCATCCTTCAACTGACCGATTTTTCGAATATCTACCCTAACAGAAGCATAAAATTTCAGCGCGTTGCCTCCTGTTGTCGTTTCTGGATTTCCAAACATTACGCCAATCTTTTCCCGCAATTGATTGATGAAAATACAACATGTCTTTGTCTTACTGATGTTTGCTGTCAGCTTTCGGAGTGCCTGGGACATCAACCTGGCATGCAATCCCATTTTTGAATCACCCATCTCACCTTCAATTTCAGCTTTTGGTGTCAGTGCTGCGACTGAGTCAATGACGATGATGTCAATGGCGCCGGAACGGATCAGGTTGTCCGCAATTTCAAGGGCCTGCTCTCCGTTGTCGGGCTGAGAGATTAGCAATTCGTTTATATTCACACCTAATTTTGTAGCATAACCAGGATCAAAGGCATGCTCAGCATCGATGATAGCCGCGATACCTCCCTGCTTCTGGGCCTCAGCAATGGCATGAATGGCCAGTGTGGTTTTACCGGACGATTCAGGTCCAAAAATTTCAATCACCCTGCCTTTGGGATATCCACCAATGCCAAGTGCCAAATCCAGTGCAATGGAACCGGAGCTAATGGCTGCCACATCATCAACGGGTTTATCGCCCAAACGCATGATGGACCCTTTTCCATAGCTTTTTTCAATCTTGTCTATTGTCAACTGCAATGCTTTCAATTTCTCCAGGTTGACTGCCTTGTCGGCTGCAGCCGCCTTTACATCTTCTTTGGCCATTTCTATTAAATTAAAATTTTAGTTCTTTAACAATCTGATTGGTATGATCTTTGGTATCTACCTTTTTGAAAATTTTCTCTATGATCCCTTCCTCACTGATTACAAATGTAGTTCGGATAACTCCCATGTAACTTTTGCCATAATTAAATTTTTCGCCCCAAACGCCGTAAGACTGCAAAATCTTTTTTTCAGGATCAGCAATCAGGGAAAATTTCAATCCGTATTTCTCAATGAATTTTTGATGAGAAACAGTACTATCAGGACTCACTCCCACTACGTCGACTCCCTTTGACAACCAAAAATCATAATTTTCACTTAGGTCACAGGCTTCTGTGGTACAACCGGGTGTATTGTCTTTGGGATAAAAGTAGAGGATCAATTTTTTTCCTTTAAAATCATTGAGAGATAGGATTCGCCCATCCTGGGTGACTCCTTCAAACTGAGGAGCGGCGCTGCCTTCTGATAGATTTTCCATATAATGTGTCTAAATAACCTGTTTTTTACAAATTTAAGGTAATCCAACCACTTTCCGAAATCCCCAAGGTTAAAAAATCAATTAATCTGCCTGATCTCCAAAAATGGGTTAAATTTGTATTTTAAAAACGAATTTTGCTATAAGGTTTCATTATGAAAATAGTAAATCAACATAGGCGGTTTTTACTGCTATTCACTTTACTCTTATTTCTTTTCGATCCAATTTTTGGACAACAAACTGTTGGTAAGGAGACCCTGGCTATTGACTATTTTCAACAAGGAAATTTTGAGAAGGCGCTGCCAATTTTTGCCAAACTCGCCCAGAGCTACCCCGACAATGCGATGTACAATTATTATTATGGCGTATCTCTGATTAAAAACAACATTTTTGAGACAGCAGCAAAAGAGGCGCTTCTGAACTCTGTTGTCGACAAGACACCTGCCAATGCGAATTTTTACCTGGGAAACTACTTTCATGCCCTGGCTCAGTGGCAGGAAGCAATGGATTTCTATGACCGTTATGAAAAGGTTGGAACAAGACAGGAAAAGAAATCCCTCAGATTCGACTATTATGTTGAACTTTGCAAACAAAAGGTAAATCCTTTCAATTCGATAAAAACCACAAACTCTCTTTTTGGAGATACGATACTTAAGCCACCCCCTAAGATTGACGAGAATAATTTCCCTGTTCCGGAGGCACTTAAAAAATCATGGTTCAATTTTCAGGTCAATGAACTACTGGCCTACCATTCCATTGACGATTTCAAGAGTGAAGCCAGCAAAATTCTGTTTACCAGAGCCTGGATGTGCACGGGCAAAAATGATTCCATCATTGCACTGACAGATTCCCTGAGAAAGGAGCACGAACGGATCAGCAGGGTTGACACCAGGCTGGGGTTGGTACAGCAAATCGTTGATTGTGAACAAAAATCATATCAACTCATGAGAGACAGGGAGAAATTCCTTGAACAATCCAGAGCAAAGGAATCTGCTTTCTGGGAAAAGGAGGGTGAGAAGGGCGCTATTGCCTATAATAACATCATCCAGGAGAGGGAAAATAAATTGAATGAAAGGAAGAAGAAGGAAGAAAGAGCTATAGAAAAGGCGCCTGAACCAGAAGTGACAAAAGATTCTGTCATCATAGCGTCTGAAAGAATCATTAATCCGGTAATAACTTCAGTGAAGAAATTCATTCCGGTAGAATTGGTATACAAAATTCAGATCGGTTCTTTTAAAAATGGTGTTATGACCTCCTCATTCAAACAAGCTTACACCAAAATTAGCAAACTGAGAAAAATAGACAAATTTGACAATGAGAAGAAATATGTCTTCTACACTGTTGGAAATTTCTCAAACGAGTCTGATGCATCCAAAATGAAAGATCAACTCATCCGCGAAGGAATGAAAAATGCGATTGTGGTTCCATTTGACAAAACGACCGGGAAACCATATAAGAAAGAACCTGTTTCAGCAAAAATAAAAGATGCAAATACGATTGAGGTCATAAAATCCGATGCTATCTCAGTCGAAAAGTCAACGCCTGGCGGAGAGGTTGAGAATATTGCTTTTAAAGTGCAGATTGGTTCATTTAAAAATGATTTGCGGTCGACAGCTTTCAGAAAGGCTTACATAAAAATAAGTAAACTGATGAAAATCGACAGGTATACGGATTCAAGGAATAATTTCATCTATACTGTCGGAAGCCTCACAAACTACAAGGAGGCATGCAATCTGAAGGATCAAATGGCATCTGAAGGAATCAAAGATGCTTTTGTCGCTGCCTTTCAAAATGGAGAAAGAATTAAAGTGAATGAAGCGATTAAAATTGCAGGTGGAAAATAATTTTGTTTTATTTGCATTGCTATTTAACTATAACAAGTTTTAAAGTATGGATACCGAAAAGTCTGTCCGGCATAAACACAAAGATTCTAACGGATTGGAAAGCAAAAGCTCACTTGTGCTTTACAACGACGACTATCACACTTTTAATTATGTCATAGATGCGCTGATAGAGGTTTGCAATATGGAACGCGTTCAGGCAATTCAATGTACCTACCTGGTTCATTACAAGCAAAAATGCGAAGTAAAGCGAGGTTCAAAAAAGGATTTACTCCCTATGCGCCGTGCGTTGTCTGCCAAAGATCTGAAGGCAACTATTCACTAAGTTTGATGAACGTTTTTTGGAAATTCCACCTATTAATTTCCACGAAGAACTGAGAAAAAATCTCAAAATTTTAATCAATTCGCGGAAGATCTTTCTTATCAGAGGTAACTTATCATCTTTTGGCCAAAGCATCCCTGTCTTACTGCAATAGTCTTTGTAATCTTCTCCAAAATACTTGATGAGCAAGCGCTCTTCCCTCCTTATTTGGTAAATAATGAATGGTGCCACCAATAAAAGGGATATTGGACCAGCGATCCAGTTTTGTATCATGAAAATCTGGCATACAGCGATTCCTGATAAAGCAAGATACATGGGATGACGGACATAATGAAAGGCTCCGGTTGTCACAAGTTCCAAATCCACTTTCAACTCCTGACCAGGCGTCCACCATCTTCCCAAATCTGACAATGCTTTGATGAAAAGCCATACACAAAATCCAAAGCAAAAAGTAACCGGAATACTTAGCCAATTCCAAAAATGATAATCCGTTGGGCCAAAGTCGACAGAGAAGAGGTACATGAATGGAATAACCTGAATTCCGGCAATCATCATAAAAAGGAAGGCTCGTTTCTTCTTTTGAAAACTCAATATTTTGCTGTCCTCAGCAAAATTCTGAAGATAAAATAATTCCAGGAGTGCCATCAATGCTGCTCCACACAGAAAAATTGTTTCCAAAAATGCACGTTCCATTAAAAATAATTCATTTTCAAAGTGTTGCAAATTTACCTTTTCCCATAAATCTCTCAATTTTTAATAATTCGGATCTCTGCATGGTCAGGTAATAATTGCATCGTCCGGCCATCAGGAAGACGGAATTAGAAAGGCGGTAAATGTACAACGAAGTTACCAACATTTTTTATTGACTTCAATTCAAATGATGCTACTTTTGCAAAAAAATGATGCACATGAAAACCTTTTTTACCGCTCTATTGCTTCTGTCAGTATCCGCTGTTTGGTCCATTAATTCAGCAGAAACCGCCTCATCGGTCAGGAAAAATTTTGTCCCTGAAACACCTAAGCTAAGTTCTGATCTCATGACACCAGAAGTACTCTGGTCTTTTGGGCGCGTTGGAACCCCAAAGGTTTCACCGGATGGTAAAAAGGTGTTGTACGATATTACCTATTTCAATATCCCTGAAAACAAATCCTACCGGGATCTTTATATTGTTCCTTGTGTCGGTGGACCAAGCATTAGGATCACAGATACTCCAGAAAAAGAATCTGAGGCTGCCTGGCGGCCGGATGGAAAGAAAATCGGCTATATTTCAACTGCTTCCGGCGAACCGCAACTCTGGGAGATCAATCCGGACGGTAGCGCTCCATTGCAGATTTCAAAAGTAAAGGACGGCATCTCCGGATTCAAATATGCCCCGGATATGAAGCATCTGTTTTACATCGCGAATGTTAAACTTGATCAGGATGTTCACGACAAATATCCTGACCTTCCATTGGCAAATGCCCGCCTGTACGATGATATCATGTACCGGCACTGGGATACCTGGAGCGATGGTACTTATCAACATGTATTTATTGCCAAATATGCAGAATCCGGTTTAATCGATCCTATTGATCTCCAGAAAGGTGAAAGATATGACTCACCCTTAAAACCTAACGGAGGAAGCGAGCAGATCTCCTGGAGTACGGATGGAAAGATGCTGGCTTATACTTGTAAAAAGAAATCAGGCAAGGAATATGCTTTGTCTACCAATTCTGACATCTATCTGTATAACCTCGAAAATGGAACTACCCGAAACCTCACGGAAGGGATGATGGGTTATGATCAGAATCCGGTCTTTTCGCCGGATGGCAAAAAAATCATTTGGGAAAGCATGAAACGTGATGGGTATGAAGCCGACAAGATAAGGTTGTTTATGGCTGATCTTATCTCTGGAAAGAAAGAGGACCTGACTTTGGGTTTTGATCAGAATGTACAGAATCTGGCATGGTCGGAAGATAGCAAATCCATCTGGTTTATTTCGGATATCAAGGCTACTGACGAGATTTTTAAACTTGATCTGACCACAAAAAAAATCTCAAGAATAACAGACGGTGTTCACAATTACCAGAGTGTTGATCTTGCAGGAGACAAATTGATTGCTTCCAAAGTATCGATGTCTCAGCCTGCTGAGCTTTATCTTGTTGATCCTAAAACAGGCCTGGACAAGCCGCTTACATTTGTCAATAAGGGCATTCTGGATCAGCTAACCATTGGTAAAGTTGAAAGCCGTTGGATCACAACGACTGACAAGAAGAAAATGCGTGCCTGGGTCATCTACCCTCCTCATTTTGATCCAAAGAAAAAATACCCGGCCCTGTTGTTCTGTGAGGGCGGACCGCAAAGTACCGTCAGTCAGTTTTGGTCGTACCGATGGAACTTCCAGATGATGGCTGCCAACAATTACATTATCATTGCTCCAAACCGTCGCGGATTGCCCGGATTCGGTCAGGCCTGGAACGAGCAGATTTCAGGAGACTACGGTGGTCAGAACATGAAAGACTACCTGACTGCTATCGACTCGCTTGCTGCGGAACCATATGTTGATAAAAACAAGTTAGGTGCTGTCGGCGCGAGTTATGGAGGATATTCTATTTATTACCTGGCAGGGATTCATCAAGGCAGGTTTAAGGCATTCATTTCACACAGTGGTATTTTCAACCTGGAAGCAATGTATTCCACCACGGAAGAGATGTGGTTTGTCAACTGGGACAATGGCGGATCTTATTGGGATGCAAAAAATGCGGTAGCACAGAATACTTACAAAAATTTCTCACCTCATAAACTGGTTCAGAATTGGGATACCCCTATGCTGGTAATTCATGGGGAAAGAGATTATCGCATACCCTACACACAAGGTTTAGGTGCTTTTAACTCGGCCCGACTTAAAAACATTCCTGCAGAGCTCCTTTTGTTTCCGGAAGAAAATCACTGGATCCTTCAGGCTCAGAATGGTATACTCTGGCAACGTGTCTTTTTCGACTGGCTGAACCGCTGGCTAAAATAAATTACCAACAAATTTTGTATATTTACGGCAAATAAAATCATCAGGAATGAGCAGTAGAAGACTTTATGACAGAGTAATGACCATCGTCAGTACATTGATGATCTTTTTTTATCTTGGGCTGGCCTACATACTATTTTTCACCTCGCTTTTCAGTTATGTCGATATTGCCATGAGAGCCATTTTTGCATTTCCCCTTTTTCTATATGGTGTATACAGAAT
>JANYJT010000258.1 GCA_025358395.1 Bacteroidia bacterium | reverse complement strand
CGAGATGATAACCGACAATTTCTTTTTATCTCCATTGATGGCCCCGGAGGTGGCAATAGCTGCCGAAACGCCGCAAATAGATACCGCACTCGAAAGCATGGCTGCATATTCGTCATCCACTTTTAACTTCCGTGAAACCCAAAAAGCAAAATTCCAGACGCAAAAGACAACAATGACCGATTGAACGAGTCCGAAACTTCCTGCCATCAGCAAATCGGAAAACAGGATGGTGGCCCCAAGCAAAACGAGTCCAATCTTCACGTACAACTCAGTCTGAGCTCCTCCACCCAGCCATTGGCGCAAATTGCCGATATTTCCTATCATCAAACCTATGGCCAGCGAGAACAATACTGCTTCAAGTCCCAGATTTTTAAAAGGGACAAAGGCGGATAACAGTTGCGCCAACAAAGCTAATATGAAAATGATGGAGTACCCTGCCAGAAATTTTTTAGGCTTGTCTCCGGTGAAAAACAGACCGATCACCGCAATGCTCAGAAAGAGCAGAAAAGTAGCCACGATCGAATAAAATAATGAATCAGACGATAGAACTGCCGAAAAGGTAGAAAAATCATGCCAACCTGCCTTATCTCCAAATGAAGGCACTTTGATTTTATACCCCGATAGAAGCACAAAAATGATGAGTCCAAAACCACCAATCACAGTGGCCCAATCTTGTCCGAACCGAAAAATATTTTTCTTCGCAGCAACTGTTTTTTCTTCCATCAGGTGTAAAGTTTCATGTTTTAAAGCTTGTTAGCGGATAACTCAATGGCCCATTTTTGCCTGGCTAAAAGTAACCGATGACAGCGTAAAAAAAAAGCACTTTATCAATCTTGACGGAACAGGGAAATCATCAAACATCCGTACTCTTTCGATGGAGGAATATCCGGTAGCTAAGCATGGCCAATGCCCCATAAACCACCATCTGAATCGTCATGAACATGAACTCTGATTTTACATCCGGAAGAGTCGCGCCCATCGTCCGAATGCGAAGATAGGCAGGAATCATGGAGGTTGTCGGGACAATATGTGCCAGTTGATACAGCACAGGCGGAAGTGAGGTCGCCGGCCAGGACATTCCACTGAGGAAAAGTACCACCGGCGAAAGAAATACCAGCATCATGATGGAATGTTCTCTGCGAGTTAAAAGCAAGGAAACGGTCAGTCCCATAAAAATGACTGAAAAAAGAAAGGGAATCATCAGCAAAGCCTCATCTATTACCGAGCCCTTATCCGGGAAATTAAACCACCTGGCCAGGATAATCTGGGTAAAAATCAGGTTGAAACTATAAAGCGCAAAATAAGCAAGCGATTTACCGGTGAGGGTAAAAAAGATGGACGATCCTTCATGATTTTTTGAAGTTGCAACCATTTTTTGACGTTCCCGTCGACTGCCACCTATCATCCCGATGCCAACAAGAAGTGTCTGTTGCAAAATCACCGGAATTAGTCCGGGCATCACATACGAGCCATAGGATCCTGCCGGATTATAAAGTGTAAAAGTTCTGATGGACAATGGCTCCCTCTGCATCTTTGCCATTTCCATGGTCAAGCCGGAAGCCATCAAACGCTTGATTTCAATGCCGGCCGACAAAGTACCGGTGGCACGAAGCGCTCCGTTTAGAGTCTCTTTATAAATGAGAAAATAGCTGGCATCGCAGTAAATCCCGATAGATGCCTGTTCCCCGCGAAGGATCTTTTTCTCAAATTCAGCCGGAATGAGGATGATGCCTTTGGATTCTCCGTCCCAAAAGCGTTGCTCGGCCTCACTGAAATTGCCGGTTTCCTGCTTGACTTCCACTTCCTGCGTAGCCCCAATCATGCGCACAATTTGCCTGCTTAAGGCAGTATGATCCTGATCTGCGAGCGAAATCGGAATATCACGGATGACATTGTTCTGGTAGGCAAAGGAATAGACCAGGGGATAGATCCAAACGGCGAAAAAAAGAATCAGAATGGCACCCCGGCTGTGAATGATTGCATGCCATTCCTGTTGAAATGCCTGTTCAATTTGACTTAACCCGGCTTGAAGTTGATTCAAATGTTTTCTCATTCTTTGGTCCTCCATCTTTCATCATTCATCCTTTTCTTGAAAAACGGAAACCCAAGGATACCTGTAAGGATAAAAATTAACATCAGCAATAGGGATGGAATACTTTCGTGAACCGGCTCTCCGCGAAGCGACTGACTCAAAAACACATTCAGAAAAAACGTGTATGGAAATACAACCGAAAACAGTTTGGCCATCAATGGCATCCCCATGGCGGGAAATGTCAGTCCCGAGAAAGTCAGCGCCATCATGGTGTAGGCACTGCCCAGGGAGAGTGTTAACCGCAGGTTGATGGTGAGGGTAAGCAGGAGGATTGCCATAGCCTGATAGGCCAAAATCAGCAAAAATTCTGAGATGAGAATGAGCGCCAATGATCCGTTCAGGGGCATTCCCATCTCTTTTATCATCAAAATATTCAGGAACATAAGGTCTGCAAAAAAAAACAATAGGTATGGAATCAACTTCCCGATCATCGCCACCACGGAGCTGCCTTCCGCTACTTTCATCCATTCCAGGGCCGTTCCGTCCTTCATTTCGATGCCGACAGCATACGAAGTTCCCATAAAAATAAAGACCACCGCAAGCAGTGGCAGCAAGCCCATCATCAGGAAATAGGTATAGTTTCCATACGGATTAAACAGTAGGTGAACATCGGGTTTAATGGGCTGGGCTTTTTGCACAGCAGCTTCCGGGGTCATACCTTTCCTGATCATCGTCTGGATTTTTATTCCGGCCGAAATGGAGGATAAAACATTCAGCAATTGCGATTTAAGCATTCCGCCTTTCACCACATTGGTGTTGTTCAGGTACAGTGCGAGCTCCGACTGTGCTCCTTTTTGGACTGATTTCTCCAATCCTTCGGGGAGGTAAATCACGGCATCCACTTCGCCTGACAACATTTTTTCTTTTGCTTCTCCGAGCGAAATGGATTTGTAAATGATGTCTGTCGCCGGAATGGCATCCACCAATCGGGCAATTTTGCGCGATAGTTGGGTCTGGTCCATGTCGACCACTGTCACCGGCAGATCCCGGACTACTGCTGAAGAGAACATCCAACTTACCAGAATAAAAGATACCACCGGACCAACTATCGTGGTAAAAAGCAGCACCCGGCTGGAGGATATTCTCCGCAGTTCCCGGATGATTACCCCGGAAAGTGATGACTCAGCCATCCTTCGAATGGATTCCTTGAATGGCATCAGCTAGTTTCCTTTCCCTACCTGATCCCAGTTTACTATCGCGCTCATTCCAGGTCGCAGTCCTTCAGTTTGAGTCAACGGAACCGCATGGATTTCAAACGTCTTCCGATCAAAATCACCTCTGGTTTTTGTGGCATTCCAGGTCGCAAAATCTCCGAGCACATTGATGTAGGTTACTTTGAGCTGAACCTCTTTCATGCCTAACGACGGAAATCGGGCCGGAATGATGCTCCCCTTCTTAATCACTGACAGAAGGTCTTCACGAAGATTAAATGCGACCCGGATATCAGACAAATCAACGATGGTTACAACAGGATAACCTGCCGTGATGAGCTCGCCCCTCTCGGCAAGAATGTTGGCAATTTCACCTTTAATTGGTGAAGTAATCCTGCGCTCTCTTAGGTATGAAGTGACTTCGCTGATGACACCATCTGCCTGTAAAACAAGGGCTCCGGCAGCATCTTTGTCTTCAATTCTAGCGCCATTCTTTGCCTTTTCGTAGAGCGACCGGGCGGCTTTCTCTGTCTCGGTGGCGGCTCTCATTTTCGTTTCGGCCTCATCTTTCTGCTGCTCTGGAATGACGCCATCCTTGTAAAGATTTAGTATCCGCGAATAGCTCTTTTTGGCAAATTCGGCCGCAGCCAGAGCTGATTGCCAACTGTTGCCCGCAGCCTGAATGTCTTCTTTTTGTGCGCCATTAAAGGCTTTGTCGCGCTGAGCACCAACCGCTTTTCGCACAGCAGATGCCTGACTGAATTTTGCCTCTATTTCCGGCGAACTGATGGTAAAAAGCATCATACCCGGAACAACTTCGTCTCCCTTTTTAACAGCCAGACTGTCAATGCGTCCTATCAGTTTCGAAGCAACTTTGATCTGAGTCGCTTCCACTTCGCCCTGAATTTCCAGTGGGACAGGCCTGCTAACGAGGATGATCGCATAGACAATAAAAAGCAGCAACGATGCCAGTGCGCCTCCAATGATAAATTTCCTTGATTTAATCATGGTTTGATTCCAAATGTGTTTAGCCAATAATTCATCATCCCTAATGAAATGAATGAACTTCGGCCCGATTCATGTATGCAATAAATTGATCCGTAAGGCCAGCGTAATAAAGCAATTTCGACAGCGAAACATCGTAACCATACATGGTTTGAAGCCGGTCAATCTGCGATTTGGCCAAAAAAAGCGAGGCATCAGCTACTTGAGTTGAAGTGGCCATTCCTTCGCTGAAAGCCTTATTTCGTACCCTGAAATATTCGCCGGCAAGTTCCAGCGACGCATCAAGCATTTTCAGCTGTTCACGGTACATGCACAATTCCTGGTAGTATTTGTTGATAGCCGAACGAATGTCGGACGAAACTTTTTGGTAATAATCTTCGGCCTGCAACTTTTGATAGCCCATTGCCTTGATTTTTCTGTTTTGCGAAAAACCCTCAAACAGGTTCCATTTCAGTCCGACGCCCACCATGTAGCTGGGTAAAAATGGAGAAAGATCCTTGTTTGCAATATCGTACATCCCGGTTAGGGCAATACTTGGCAGCCGACCGGATTTCTCCGCTTTATAACCTTCAACAGCCAGTTCCCTTTTCTTGTTTACCTGAGCCATCAAGGGACTTTTCTCCATGGCTTTCCTGTAGAAATAGTCAACATTTTCGAGCGAATCCAGGTAAAAAAGATTGGTAACCGGCTGAACAAAAGAGATGTTTTTTTCTGCCAAAGTATTGAGCAATGCTTCATTCAGTACATCATTTTGCCTCATCGACTTTCGAAATTCACGTTCCGACTCCGCCAGATTAAGTTTTGAGTTCAGCAGCTCCACATGGGCTATTTGTCCCTGTTCCAGCAATTTTCCCGCATCGCGCAGATGCTGCTCCATTGTTGCCTGGACATCTCTTCTGACAATCAAAGCCTTTTGGGCCAATACCATACCAAAATACCGATCAACGAGTTCGTTGGTTAATTCATATGATTTCTGAATATTTTCGAGTCCGACGGCCTCATATTTGATTTGGGCAGCTTTATTTGCCGCATTGATCTTTCCGCCGGTAAAAATTGGCCACATAATTCCTGCTGAAAGTGTACCAAACTGTTTCTTCTGGATGGTAAGATCCCATTCGGCACTTTTTACCTGATTCAATCCGTCGACCATTTTCTGCCTTACTGCCTGAGTGGAAATATAATCAGGCAAAATCGGCACCTGACTTTTGGTGGCAGGATCAGGATTTGGAACCCCACTAAATACGCCATAATTTCCGAGGGTTTGGTACAATGGAATCAGGGCATCCTGAACAGGAGAAAGGTCAAAATGAATCCGGTCTTCTAACAGGCTATATCCGGCATTCAGGGTTATCATGGGCAAGTGCAGACCCCGGGCCGCCATCATCTCCTTTTCCATTTGCAACAGGTGATGGTCTGCCTGTTTCATTTGGAAATTGTTTTGAAGAGTGATCCGAAGTGCTTCTTCAAAAGTTATTTTCTGAGGATCAGCGCTGAAAGTCTGAGAAGAAAAAAATGAAAACGTCAACAGAAAAAACCACCGGATTCCTGAGAAATTTGGAATGCGCATAATGTACTTTGATTAGGATACTACAGACAGCCGGAAGAGTTATAGATCAGGCTATCCGACAGAGAAACCTGTGTTTTTACAATGAAATTCCAACGGTAAAGCTCAATGCCTTGGACCGGTAATCGGTTGGCTGGTTGGCAATTTCGGCAAGGCCCATGTCATATCTGAGATCGAAACGAATATCTTTTCCACATATTGGCGTCTGCATGCCAATTCCAATAGTTGCTCCCCAGTCGTTCTTTTTGCTTGTGGCAGGCATGTTGGCGAGACTTGGTTTATACTGATCATCCAGCGCGAATGCTGTGTAGGGACCGGCATTGACATATAAAATGTAGCCATGATCGTCCTTCATCTCGTTGTCGCGGAACTGTAAAAGCACCGGCACCTGCAGATAGTGTACCATGTAATCCGTTTGGATGCTTGTGAAAAGCTCACTGGTCTCCTGGCTACGCCCTTTTCGAACATAGTTGATCTCCGGCTGAATGAACCATGACTTGCTGATGGGTAAGTCGAGGAAGGCGCCTGCCGTGTAGGAGAAAGTAACATTGTTGTTATCAGGCAAATTTCCTTTGGGTGCAAAAGTGGTCACTGCTATCCCATTCCGGATACCATAATTGATCTGGGCGAAAGATGTACTTGAAATGAATACGAGTACGAAGGCATAAAAAACATACTTAATTGTTTGCATAACTTTTCTTAAATGATTTGTGATGCAAAGGAAAAGTATCGCTCAGCAGCATTTTTTGATCTGGATCAAAAAATGAGTTGAATGTGAATTATTGTTTGCCTGCCCTTATTCTACTCAACGTCTCCTGGGTAAGACCTAAAAAAGAGGCAATATGGCCAAGTTTGGCCCGTTGAAAAATCTGAGGATATTCTTTCATTAAAGTCTTGTAGCGATCCTCAGCACTCTGAAATTTTAAACCTATAATGTATTGGGACAGTTGCTTGGCCAATTCATAAACCACATGAAATGCGAGATTGGCCATGTTATGATTTTCATTCAACATGGTCTCCATGTCGGTGTATTTCAATGAATAGATCACAGAATCTTCAAGCAATTCGCAATAAACCATGGTTGGTTTGTGGTGATAGAAGCTATCGACTGCAGTCAAAAAACCATTCTCAGCGAAAAACCATTGGGTAATTTCCTTCCCGGTTTCTGTATAATAGAATACTCTTGCACACCCCTTTTCGATGTAAAAAATGTACTGGCAGATTTCGCCTTGCTTATAGAGAAAGTGACCCTTTAAAAGTTCCTCCCTTTTGAAAACAGTACTTATTTTTTGCTCCGCTTCAAC
>JANYJT010000237.1 GCA_025358395.1 Bacteroidia bacterium | reverse complement strand
CAAAAATGGGTAGTTGGAATTATAATTTGATCACCAATAAGACCCATTGGTCAAAAAATATGTATACAGTTTTTGGCCTTGATACCAATGAAAAAGAAACCACCTATGAAGGCTACCTAAAATCTATTCATCCTGATGATAAATATCTATTCGACCTGAATCTCCAGGAAATGATGAAAACAAAAAGTGGATTGAGCTATGATTTCCGTTATATCAAGCCTGATGGAGGAATTATATGGGTCCAGAATAATATTATACCTGTTTTCAATAATGACCGGTTAAGCGAATTACATGGAGTTAGCATTGATATTACAGAGAAAAAAAGATTCGAGCATGAACTGATCAAAGCAAAAGAAAATGCCGAAGCCAGTGATCGGCTTAAGACTGCATTTATGAACAATGTTTCACATGAAATACGGACCCCCTTGAACGGGATCCTGGGGTTTGGACAGATCCTATCAAATCCAGACTTTCCTGCAGAAGAAAAAGAAAAATATTACCGGATGTTGAACGAAAGCAGTGATCGTCTATTAAATACAGTCAACAATTTCATGAACATTGCTTTGCTCACATCAGGGAACCAAAAGATTTACAGGAAACAAATCAATTTAGAAAATCTGATTGACGAAGCCATCGCAAGATTTAGAGAGGCTTGTCAGGCTAAGGACCTGACTTTATTGGTAAAAAAACCTCATCATGCTTTTGAATATACGGTATATACTGATGGCGAGATTTTAGAAAAAATATTGCATCAATTAATTGACAATGCCTTGAAATTTACTTCCCATGGACATATTACTGTTGGTTTTGAAAAGAAAGAAAACGAATTTATTTTCTTTGTAAAAGATTCAGGAATAGGAATATCTGAAGAAAATAGACAGTTAATATTCGGGAACTTCGATCAAGTGGACAATGAAGTTACGCGCCAATATCAAGGTACCGGACTTGGACTTCCTATTGCCAAAGGCCTGGTTGAAATATTGGGCGGTAAAATAGGATTGGATTCGAAAAAGGGAAAAGGCTCCACATTTTACATCTCTATACCCTCCATCAATCTATCCACCGATTAACAATTAACGATTAACGATCTTAAAATTCAACCATCTAACCATTCAACCATTTAACCATCCAACCATCTAACCATAAAGCATTATTGGTCCTTGTGACCTGCTACCACCGTATAACAATCTTCAGGATTGAGGTATTGTTGGGCCAGGCGCAATAGTTCCAGCGCAGTTAGGCTTCGTAAAACGGTTAGATAATGGTCATAAAAAGAATAATCCAGGTCGAAATCATTGATGGCCTTGAAACTACCTGCAAGGGCAAAAGGGCCATCAAAATCACGCAGGAATTCACCTAGCAGATAACTTTTCACTGTTTCAAGTTCATCATCTGAGACAAGTTCGGTTTGCAGCCTTTTCATCTCGAAGGCAATCTCTTTAAGGGTGGGTTGCACATATTCATTACCTACTTCAGTTGAGATGATCAGGTAACTGGCATGTTTCAAGGAGAGCACAAAACTTCCGATTCCATAGGTATATCCTTTCTCTTCGCGGATATTGGCCATAAGCCTAGACCCGAAATAACCTCCCAGGATAGTCACCAGGACCGAGAGCGCATGATAATCGGGATGGCTTTTATTTACCCAAAACTTTCCCCATCGAATTGCTGATTGATAGCCGTCGGCTTTTTCAACAAAGTGGGATTTCTTTAGTTCGGGAATAATATCGAACTCAGGCTCTTTAACTATCTTTCTCTGCCAGTCAGTTCCTCCAAAATGCGTTTCGAGCATATTTAATACGTCATCATCTACCTTTCCTGCCAAAATAATGCGACAGTTGGCAGAATGATAATACGTTTCATAGAATTCCATCAATACTTCGCGATTGATGAGGTCAAAATCCTCCAGTTTATTCTTGATGGCATAAGGATGGGCATTTCCAAACATTACCTGGGTGAATTTTTTCTGACAAAGGGTACGCACTTTCTCATTTTCAAGCAAGAACTTATGCTTGTTTTTGTCAATCATCACTTCTAGTTCGTATTGTGGAAAAACAGGATGCTTGATCATGTCTTCAGTCATTTCCAGAATAGCAGGCAGATGTTTTCCCAGACTAACAATGTTGAAGTAACCATAGTTTTGATCCACCATCATCTGGAGATAGGAGCCATAAAAGTCAAACCTTTCGGCTATTTGTGAGGCTGAATAATGCACGCTTCCCTCTTCAAGCATCGAGTTGCACACGCTGGCGATCAGGTTGATGGGCTGAAACCAAGTCCCTGCCTCAAAAATAAAGTCGATTTTCACCACATCCTGCGATCCGGCATCCACATAATAAACCGGAATACCGTTTGAAAGCGTATGCTTTTTAGCCTGTATAATATCAATGTGCTCAATGGGATTGACCATTGGCTGTATGGAGCGGTTCAGCATAAGTTTACTTTTTAGCAATGTAATTTAAAACAGAGCAATTCTCAGAACGGAAAATTTGCTGCGATACTTCCTGTATTTGTGCCCTGGTTACAGGATGCGGGCCTGATCAATACCCAGATTGATCTCTACCGATCGGTAACTACTGCACAAATACAGGAAGTGGCACAGCAAATTTTCCGTCCTGAGAACTGTTCCGTTTTAAAATATATTGCTAAAAAATAAACTTATGCTGAACCGCAACATACAACCAATGGTCAAT
>JANYJT010000256.1 GCA_025358395.1 Bacteroidia bacterium | reverse complement strand
TAAGATCCTCTATTTTCTCTGCAGAAACAAATTGTTCCAGATTTTTCAGATTGGATAATTTGGCAAAAACCAATTCCTGAGAATAAAAAATTTCCCGGGGCTCACTAATATATTTTTCCAATGGCATACTGTAAATGCTGGGTTCAATTAAATTTTGTGAATTTGAAGTTCGGATAAATAATTGGTGCAAATCCTACTTTATCCTTTAACCTTTAACCTTTATCCTTGTTTTCACCTTCCCCACGTTTCCGGTGATTTCCGCCAATTGTTCAGGCTTTCCAATTGCTCATCGTTTATCTCGCCCGAGTCGTACGCCAATTTGAGCAGCACATTATAGTTACTCAGAGTTGTCAATTCAATACGGGCAAATTCGAAATTTCTGGCGGCAAGCGGAAAATTATATGTAAAAATAGCCAACATTCCCAATACCTCAGCCCCATAAGTCCGAACTGAGTCTGCTGCATTCAAGGAACTCGTGCCGGTTGAGACCAGATCTTCGATGATCACTGTTTTCGTTCCCTGCGGGATATCGCCTTCGATCAGGTTCTCCAGACCATGGCCCTTTGGAGCGGATCGAATGTAAATAAAAGGTAATCCGAGTTTTTCGGCAATCAGTACCCCATGTGCGATGGCGCCTGTGGCAACTCCGGCAATGGCTTGAGCTTCAGGGTACTTTTCCTTTACCAGTTCTGTAAATTTCTCACAAATAAAGGTACGGGTTGCCGGATAGGACAATATCTTTCTGTTGTCACAATAGATAGGTGCCTTCCAGCCTGAGGCCCAGGTAAATGGTGCATCCGGTTGTATTTTTATGGTGTTTATTGCCAGCAGCTGTCTGGCAACTTCGATCTGTCTTTGTTCCATTGGTTTATTTTTTGACAAAGTTAAGTTTTTTTGCTGTTTTCAATTCTTTCTGAATCTGCTTTCCCTATAGATCTTCAGAAAAAGCGACTCGAAATCGTGCGACGGCGACAACGCAGGGGAGAGCGCAAGCTTATTGTCGGGTGAAATCAGATAAAATGTTGGTACGGCTTTGATTCTGTAATCAGTAGTAGCTTGATCCATATTTACTGCACTCATCAATTCCCATGGGTATTTTTTCTCTTTCCAGAGTTTTGACGCATCCTGAAAATTCTTATCCACCGAAACAGGAACGATGGTCATGATTTTATTGAGCTTTTTATCCAGGCTGACAAGTGAATCCAACTCAGCTTTACTCTCTTTGCTCGCGCTGGTGAAGAATACCAGGTATACGTATTTTCCGTTTGGATGAAGTTTCGTTACCACATCTTTTTCATTTTTCAGCGACAAATCGGGCGACATATTTCCCTCCTGAAGAGCAGTTATGTGCGAGATAATCCGCGGCAGGCATTCTTTCAAAGCTTCAGAAGTGCATTGAGAAACAGACTCTTTCAAACCATTAAGCATATTTTTTTTGTCGAGCTTTCCGGAATAATAGCCATCATAAAAGGCCTTGACTGCCTGCAGCTCTGCAGCTTCTCTTTTAAATCCGGAACCCATTAACTGACTGACAAATCCATCAAAGTTTCCTTGCAATGCATGTGAGATTACTTTTATTTGCCTGATATCCTGTGATTTGGATGTGAGATAATCAGAACAAAGCGCAATAAAAAGGTGCTGGTAGGCGGAATGAGTTAACGAAACTTCATTTGAGGCGACATATTTCCTGATCATTTTTTCTTTATCATCATGCCAAACTGCAAGTTCAATTTCGCCGTAACTGCAGGTTTTTAAAATGTCAAAATAGGGATGCTTCCCGGTAGGGTAGCTTTTCTCAAGTCTGGAAATGATTGCTTTGGCAGTATCCAATGATCTTTTTTTGTACAGATCAATAGTGTGCAAGGTCATCTCTTTGTTGTAGTCGGTCAAAAAAGCCCTTACCAGGATGTTTAGGTCTGAGGTTTGCGTATTCCTGATACTCAACCAGTAAAGCTGCGGTACAAAATATGGGCTGGCGGCTTCCTGATCCGTTTTGGCCGACCAGGCAGGCAGGGAAATCTCATATTCATGACCTGGTTCCGCAATCAAGGTCCCTTTGAATTTTTCAAGATCAGCATAAATTTCGGTCGGATGGTCCAGCGTGAAAGTGAGAACAAAATTTCCATCTTTTTGGACGGTGGTTTCAGCTATGTTTTTAGGCTGGCGCGAAACCGGCTCCGGATAAGTGTAGAATATCAGGGATTTCCCGGCATAATCGGAAGCCTGACCACGAATTGTGACCATCTGTCCTGAAATCGAACCGACGGGAAATAGCAAGAATAGAAGCAAAATGATGCGGAACATAATCAGGATTCTTCCGGTTCTTCGTAAAAATCTTCGATATTAAAACAGGAAGGAAGAAACTGTGAGGCATCCCCTCGGTGACGTAGAATGTCTCTGACAATGGTTGAAGAGATGGCGGTGTGCTCTGGTAACGTAAGCAAGAATACTGTTTCAATATCTTCATGCATCTTCTTGTTTATCTGGCCAATAGCTCTTTCGTATTCAAAATCGGCAGCAGTCCTTAGCCCTCTGAGGATATATTGGGCGTGCACTTTCCGGCAGTAGTCGACGGTTAGTCCTTCGTATTTTCCGACTTTAATTTTTGGCTCATCCTGAAAAACAAGCTTAATCCAGTCTCTGCGCTTGGAAAGCGGATAATAGGTCTTCTTGTTTGAATTGTATCCGATCATGATGATGATCTCATCGAACATGGGCAGCGCCCTCCGGATGATGGATTCGTGGCCTACCGTGAATGGATCAAACGAGCCCGGAAATACAGCGATTCTCTTCATGGGTAAAGTATTGCTGTTACAAATCTATAAAGATAATGATTGAAAATAGCTTTTTCTCAAGATTCATTCATGATATATGGTTATTTTTGAGGTCGGCATCGCGAAGATGACCGCACATTTTGAAACCATGACAGAAAGAGATATCATTGGCATTTTTGGTACAATGAATGCAGGGAAAAGCTCCCTGATGAACCTCATTACCCAGCAGGAAAGCTCTATCGTGGACGCGACTCCCGGAACTACGGCAGATACCCGGATTACGATGATGGAACTGCATGGGATTGGCCCGGTCAAGCTGATGGACACTGCCGGATTTGACGAATCAGAAACCCTGGGAGATAAAAAGAGGAAAAAGGTTTATGCCGCACTAAAGGAATGTGACCTGGTATTGCTTGTCATCGATCCTGCCTCACCCGGTTTACCTACCTTGAATTTGCTTTTGGAAGAGGCCCTCGCCGAAGAAAAACAAATTTTGATCGTTTACAATCACTTTTCACCTGACGATGAGCGGATGATTGAATTGTGCGTGAAGCATTTACCACTTCTGAATCAATTTCCACATATCAGGATTTCAGCTTTGAATCTTGAAAACAGAAATACTCTTTTGACATTTTTGTTGCAGCATTATATCCCCAAAAACAATCCGACCCGGTTGTTGCATTTTATCGAACCGGATGAATTTTATATTCTGAATATTCCGATGGATGAGGAGACTCCTCCAGGCAGGTATCTGCGCCCTCAGGCTATGGCAGAAGAGTACATCACACGTCATTGGGGTTTTCCTGTTTCCTACCGGATGAATCTCGGGAAGGCACGATCAGGTGATCCGGCCGAAAAAGATCGCTGGGAAAGCTTCCTCGGTAGTTTTGGACGCAGGCCCAAAGTGATCATCACCGATTCGCAGGCCATGGATATCATGAAGAGCCGGACTCCTGCGGATATTGGCCTGACAACCTTCTCAATCATGATGATCAACTACATGAGTCGGGGTAAACTGGCTGATTTTGCAATTGCTGTCAGGACCATCGATACCATGCAATCCGGTGACACGATCATGATTGCCGAGGCATGCAACCACTCCAGGATAAAGGAAGACATCGGGACAGTTCAAATACCCAATCTGATCCGTAAGCAGCTTCCCGGAGTGAAAGTGAAACATATTTTTGGCAGGGAATGGCCGGAACCGGAAGAGCTGGAAAACATCAAACTGGTGATCCATTGCGGCGGCTGCATGATTACGCCGCAGCGGATGGCAGCCAGGTTGCGCGATCTGGAAAGACTTCAAATTCCAATTACCAACTACGGGATCTTTCTTTCCTATATTCAGGGAAGGAATGTGTTGGAAAGGGTTTTAAAACCCTGGAATGTTTAATTGTATAAAAACAAAAAGTCCCGCAATTGCAGGACTTTTTGTTTTTATAATTGAGTATTAATTATTTGGTAACTCTTTCCAGCTTTTTCAGCATCGTGAACATGAATGCTGCTGAAAGAAGACAGCAGACAATAAATATAGACCACAGCATCCACAAATCAAGTCTGCTCCAGAAGAAGCTTCCTACAACGAGCAACTTATTTCCAACTGCTGTTGCCAGCAACCAACCGCCTTGCATCAATCCCTGAAAGCGGGGAGGGGCAACCTTCGAGACAAATGAGAGCCCCATCGGACTAAGAAACAGCTCAGCAATGGTGAATATAAGATAACCATTGATCAGCCAGTAAGGTGTTACCCTGGAAGAGTCAGGAACCGGTTGCCCATTTAGCGTATGAGGTGAGATCATGTTCAGCGAAGCAACCAAAATTGTCATAAATGCAAAGGCAGCGATGATCATCCCAAACCCAATTTTCTTGGGAGTGGAAGGTTCAATCTCTTTCTTGTTGAGCCAGGCAAAAACGCTCATGACAAGAGGTGTCAGGAAGACAATGAACAACGGATTAAAAGATTGGAAAATCTCAGGTGCAATGGCGTTATCAGGTTGATAACTGTTTACATAATAATAGGCTAAAATCGAACCGCCCAGAAATAGTGCCAAGCCAATGAGTCTTTCATTTCTGGATTTATTCTTGCCAAGAGCAACAAAAAGACCAGCTAGAGCACCGAAAACAGAAATAATTGACCAGGGACCAAAGAAAAGGTTGGTGAAAGGTCCGACTTGTTTGGCAATATAGTCACGGGCAAAGAAGGTAAGGGTAAGTCCGTTTTGGTGAAAAGACATCCAAAAGAAGATCACCACAATAAATACCATGATCAAAGCCATCACCTTGGGTTTCTCTTCCTTGTTCGATGCAAGAATAATCCAGGTAGCAAAAGCGACAAAAAGACTGACTGCCAAAGCGATATCAAGTACATTTAAACCAAAATATAAAACGCAAAATGCTGCTCCGGCAGCTAATAAAGCCAATACCAATGATTGAGTGCCATTTTCAATTTTAACTTTTTGCGCAGAAGAGACTTTCTCCTTGTTGGGTAGGTGCTTCTGGAAGAATACATACACCAGCAATGAAAGCACCATGGCTCCAGCGGCAACACCGAAGGCATAGTTGTATCCTCTGGCAAATACATCCAAATAGGTTTGGGCAAATTGTCCAAGATCGCCAACTTGTCCGGAGATGGTCGCTTTTTGAGCCAAATTCTGTAGTTGAGAAGTATCAGTCAAGGTGCCATTGATAAATTGATGACACAGTGAGGGCAAACTGCCATCATGCAGGAAACCATTTGTTTTCAACCACCAGTTGCGGACGCCGGTTGCGGCAAAAGGAGCAAAAAATGCACCGACATTGATCCCCATGTAAAATACCATGAAGGCCGAATCACGAAGTTTGGCGTACTTTGGATCGTCGTACATTTGTCCGACAACCGCTTGCAGGTTTCCTTTAAACATTCCATTCCCAAAGGCAATGATAAATAGGGATATCAGCGTTAAAGTTAAGGTTAGTCCGGGTATGGACATTAAAATATAGCCCGTCAGCATGATCAGGATACCTCCAAAAATGACCAGCTTGTACTTATTGGTTGAGTCGGCAACAAGTCCTCCAATCAAAGCGAGGGCATAAATTCCGAAATAGAAAGAGCTGTAGTAACTACCGGCTTGCTCTTCAGATAATCCAAATTTTACCTGAAGAAAAAGTACCAGAATCGCCATCATGGTATAGAATCCAAATCGCTCACCCATGTTCGCAAAAAAGGCTACTACGAGCCCTTTGGGATGTCCTTTTAGCATAAGTTTTAAAGTTTGAAGTTTTTATTGAAGCAAATATAAGAAAAAGTGACTAAAGTGACTAAAGTGACTAAAGTGACTAAAGTGAGCTAAAATACCTGAGTTAGAAAGATGAAATGTTGGGATTTCCCAACTTTAGTCACTTTAGTCACTTTAGCTCACTTTAGTCACTTCTCCAACGAGATAACAATTTCAAATAATTCACCTAACTTTGAAAAGTGTACAATTTTGAAATGACAGGCCATGAAGATTTTTTCACGTGAGCAAATTGCCCATATCGACCAACAAACCAAAATTTTAGAGCCTATTTTGGAGATCGATTTGATGGAGCGGGCCTCTAATGCATTGTTCGAATGGCTGATTGCCCACAACCAGGTTTCTTCAAGAATTGCGGTAATTGCTGGAACGGGAAACAATGGTGGCGATGCACTGGCTGTGGCAAGAATGATGATAAGCACGAATATCCATGTTGATGTTTATCTGCCGGAATTGGGCGGCAAACGATCGGAAGCCAATCAGATAAATCTGGAAAGATTGGCTGAGATGGCCAATGTTTCCATGGTCAAATTGGCTGAACGACATGAGCTCCCGGATTTAAGCCGATATGATCTGCTTATTGACGGACTTTTCGGTTCCGGACTTAACCGGCCTCTGGAAGGATTCGCCCGCATCGTCATTGATTGGATGAATCAATCTGGGGTGGAAACAGTCTCGATTGATCTTCCTTCCGGACTCATGTGCGATGAAAATAGCGAAAATGATGGAGCAATCGTTTGCGCAACGCACACGCTTAGCCTTGGATTGCCAAAACTGGCACTATTTTTTAGTGAAAATCAACCATGGATTGGGAATTGGGAAATTATTCATTTTGGTTTGAGTGAGCAGGCCATCGGAGAGGCTGTTACAAATTATCTCTTCCTTGATCAGCCAATGGCGTGTTCTCTGCTGAAGAGGAGAAAAATGTTTTCTCACAAGGGAATTTATGGACATGGATTGCTGCTGGCAGGAAGTAAAGGGAAGATTGGCGCAGCACTTTTGGCTGCCAGAGGAGCTTTACGTGCCGGACTGGGGTTGCTGACGATTCATTTGCCTAATTCGGTTGGATCAATTGTTCAGATTTCGTTGCCTGAGGCAATGTCCAGCTTCGACACAGGAGAAGAGTATCTTACTCAAATTCCAGATCTGAACCAATATTCAGCTTTGGCTGCCGGACCCGGAATTGGAACCGCTAAATTGACTCAGGAGGCTGTATATCGATTGCTAAATGATGCTAAGGTTCCGATGGTTCTGGATGCGGATGCATTAAACATTCTTGCTAAAAATCCATCCTGGCTCAAGCAGTTGCCAGCGCATACCATACTTACGCCACACCCCGCCGAATTTGATCGCCTTTCAGGGATTGCTGCGAAAACGGAAGAGGAGCGCCTGCAAATGGCCATCCATTTTGCTTTTAGCTATCGGGTCATTCTTGTTTTGAAAGGAGCTTTTACCCGAATCATATTTCCGGAAGGAACCGTTTGGTTCAACAGCACGGGTAACCCCGGGATGGCTACAGGTGGGAGTGGAGACGTACTGACCGGAATCATTCTGGGATTGCTTTGTCAGGGTTACACTTCCGGCGAAGCCGCCATGCTTGGCGTTTTTCTGCATGGCAGGTCTGCAGATTTGCGGGTTGAGACCACATCTCAGGAGTCGTTAATTGCAAGTGAAATCGCTGATAATTTAGGTCAGGCATTTGCCTCATTAAAATAGCTTCAAACTTTGTGATGCGAAAAAAAACAAGCAATTTTGAGGTGTATTAACAAATTGAATATTTATATAAAATCATTATATGAGAATTTTAACTGTCATCCTGCTGGCTGCCACCCTGGTTGCCTCAGATTTAATTGTATCGGCAAAAGACGATAAGAAGAAGCTTGCCAATGAGTTGGCTGTTGTTAGTGGGGGAGTCGTTTATGCCCTGCCCCGGACCGGAATCCATCTCGAAGTGACGGCAGAACAGGAGATTCTGGAACACGGACCATACTTTGCGTTTGCCCAAAAATATCTGGGAATTAACAATGCTCCGAATGCTGATCAGGAGAACTGGACTATTACCGGTATACGGATGGATACCTATGGAGAGCCGGATCCTGAAGCAATTTACAGGGCCGTAGGCAATACAGCAACACTGTTGAGCCTGTCGGAAGATGGTATCATACTCGGAATCAACAGCGATGTAAAACCTGAACCGGGTAAGGTGTTTACAAACCTTTTCCCCTTCAGTCCTGAAGTTAAGGGAGATAACTGGACTGAATTATCGATGCATTCTTTCCTTGCGGAGAAAGACAGCACAAAAAAGGCTGGCAGCAACTTCAAATCTTTTGAAGAGAAAGCGGCCGAGGCTGCATCGGATATTTTGAAATATAGAAAGAAGAAGGCTTCCATCCTTGCAGCAAAAGACGATAAATTCCTTCCTGATGGTGAAGCATATAAAGTGATGTGTACCGAACTTGACAGGATAATCAACAATTATGTGGCACTTTTTGCCGGAAGAAAAACCACTAAACAGCATCACTTTACCTTCGACGTTGTTCCGGAAGGCAAAAGTGGGAAAGCGTTGGTTGCATTCAGGTTTTCTCCTTTAACCGGAGTCCTGCCTGCAAGCAATGTCTCAGGCAAGCCTATTATGCTTGAACTGTTACCAAGCATTGAACTAAAGCAAAAAATCGAATCAACAGTTACTCCGGAATCAACTACCAAAGGAATCTATTACCGGATCCCGGTTGTAACTCAGGCCCGCTTGCTGAATGGGAGCGATATTTTGGCTCAGGCAAAAATGACAATTGCCCAGTTCGGAGTGATTACCGCTCTGTCCGATGGTTTATTAAACGGAGATTATTCAATCGAATTTTATCCGACTACGGGCGCCATTCGCCGGATCGGAACAAATTGATAGGAAGATCTGCATCGGTTATGACATGATATTTATCTACTTTTTAATCTTCCGGATTTACTTATATTGCATCGCGAAATCGAAAATTGAAATTATATAATTAGAAACTTATGACAGCAGCGAACATCAGAACAATGCGGGACTCAACTGCAATGCGTTGGATTGTACTTATTTTGATCTCTGGACTTACCTTCTCGACCTATTGGTTCCAGGATTTTATGTCAGGGCTCAAAGGAATCATGGAGTCCGAAATGGGCTTTTCGAGTGAGGAATTTGGACGAATCATTGGCCTGACGACGATTGCAAATATGTTCGGAATGATTCTGGTAGGTGGTGTCATTCTTGATAAATGGGGGATTCGGCTTACCGGATATGTCTTTGGAATCTTAGCCACCATCGGTGCAGGTACAACAGCTTTGGCTGCTGCCGGATTTTTTGGCCACGACAAAGGAACTATTCTTACCATGATGATTATCGGAAGGATCATGTTTGGATCCGGACTGGAGATATTGTGCGTTCTGGCCACCCGAACGATCGTCAAGTGGTTCAAAGGTTACGAGATGGCGCTGGCAATGGCCATTAACATTGGATTTGGGAGGTTGGGTACAGCATTGGGAATGGCTTCCTCACTGGATATCGGAGGTGGAAAATTCTCACCGGCAGTTACTTTTGCGGCAACTTTGATCGCACTTTCTTTTATCATGTTCCTCATATATTCTGTATTTGACGTCAAGATTGACCGACAGGCGCACCTGGCCAAGGCAGGAGTAGAGAGTACACCAGATGAGGAATTTCGATTTGCCGATTTTGTTAAATTGATTACTGACAAGTCTTTTATTTATATCACACTGCTTTGTGTTACGTTTTATGCGGCCGTATTTCCATTTATTCAGTATGCTCCCGATATGCTGATTAATAAATTTGGTTTTACCTCCAAGCTCCCAATAGAGGGATCTGTCATGATTTTCGGAAGCGAAGCCCTGGGAATTGTTGCTGTGTATCTTGTTTTATTCGTTTTTGCACTGGCTTTTTCTATTGTTCCTTCCCGCATTGGCAATATAAACTACCGAAGGATTTTCACCTATTCCCTGGTTACCGTTTTTGGGATAATCATCTATAATTTTTGGGATATTCTTCAGGTTTGGTTGCATAATGGTTCAAAGACAGCCTCTTTAATTCCATTGGGAACGATCATTTTCACACCAATCTTTGGGAATTTTGTTGATCGCAAAGGCAAAGCGGCCTCTCTGATGATGCTGGGTTCTTGTCTGCTCATATTTGCCCACCTTTCCCTTTCCCTTTCAAACAGTATTACTTTGGGATATCTGGCTTTGGTTAGTTTAGGTATAGCGTTTGCCCTGGTGCCAGCAGCGATGTGGCCTTCTGTGGCTAAAATAGTACCGGAAAACAGATTGGGAACCGCCTACGCGACCATGTTCACAGTTCAGAACTGGGGATTGGGTTTCTTCTTCTGGGGCATTGGCGCTGTTCTTGATTTGGTTAACCATGACAATCTTGCAGCAATTCGTGAAGGCAAAATGAATTACGATTATACCATTCCTATTATGATGCTGGTTGTATGTGGAATCATTTCCATCTTCCTGGCTGCCCTTCTCAAAAAAGCGGATGCGAAACAGGCATATGGTCTTGAGTTTCCTTCGAGTGCAAAAAATAATCATTAAATTCTATACATATGTCACAAGAGATTATCAACATTGAACCCAAAGCCGTCTGGGAGAATTTTTATAAACTGACACAAGTTCCGCGCCCCTCCAAACATGAGGAAAAGATACAGGATTTCATGATGAAATTTGGTAAGTCACTTGGTTTGGATACTGAAAAGGATACTGTTGGCAATGTGGTGATCCGCAAACCCGCCACGCCGGGTATGGAGAACCGGAAAGGCATCGTTTTGCAGGGTCACCTCGATATGGTCCCTCAGAAAAACAGTGATACCAAACATGACTTCGAGAAGGATCCGATAGACGCATGGATTGATGGCGAGTGGGTCAAAGCACGTGGTACGACCCTGGGCGCTGACAATGGAATGGGAGTTGCCGCTGCTATGAGCGTTTTGGCTTCGGATACCCTCGTTCACGGACCGGTAGAAGCGCTTTTTACCTGCGATGAAGAGACGGGTATGACGGGAGCATTCGGACTTAAAGCCGGATGGTTGAAAGGGGATATTTTGCTCAATATGGATTCGGAAGATGAAGGTGAACTCTATGTTGGTTGTGCCGGAGGTGTAAATGGAAATATTGAGTTCGAATATGACGAAATGATTGTCCCAAAGGGTTATTCTCCATTTAAATTGACAATCAAAGGATTAAAGGGAGGTCACTCAGGATTGGATATTAATCTTGGTCGTGGAAATGCCAATAAACTTCTTGTTCGCTTTCTGAAACACGCCACCCGCGAAATGGATGTACGTTTGGCTGAAATCAATGGTGGCGGCATGCGCAATGCAATTCCTCGTGAAGCCTATGCAGTCGTTGTTGTGCCGACAGAGGCTGTACCTGAATTTCTTACAGCTGTTGCTAAATTTGAGTCTGTTTATAAAGCAGAACTTAAGATTACTGAGCCTAATTTAAGTTTTACGGTCGAAGAATGCGTCAAGCCTAAATCTCTGATAGACGAGCGCGTTCAGGATGATTTGATAGATGCCGTTTATGCTTGTCCAAATGGCACCATCCGTTTGAGTGATAGTATGCCCGGTTTGGTTGAAACATCAACGAATCTGGCAACTGTGAAGTCGGAAAATGGGGTTATATCAGTCAAGTGTTTGTTGAGAAGTTCTGTCGATTCTGCAAAAGATGATCTATGTGAGCAAGTCGAAAGCGTTTTTTCCCTGGCAGGCGGAATGGTCCGGTTTGATGGCGGATATCCAGGTTGGAAACCAAACATGGATTCGGCCATACTCAAACAGATGAAACAGATTTATGAAAATAAATTTGGCAGAGTACCAGAGGTAAAAGCCATTCACGCTGGTTTGGAATGCGGAATTTTGGGAGGCAATTATCCTCACTGGGACATGATTTCATTTGGTCCAACCATGAGATTTCCACACTCTCCTGATGAAAAAGTCAATATTCCAACGGTGCAAAAATTTTGGGATTTTTTGGTTGAGACACTAAAAAATGCCCCTGAAAAATAACTTGGTTGCAGGTTCTGTTGATCCCGGTTTTGATTCATGCAAAACCGGGATTTTTTTCGGATATAAAGATTAAATTTGAATGACTTATTGTGATCATGATCAGTGTATGACCGTTTTATTGTTGGAATCATTTGTCTAAAGATTGAGAAATGTTCAAAAGATTACTTATTTTACTTATCCTGGGGTTATTGTTGCCGTTGTTCTCTTTTTCTGAGATCAAACAGATTGGTACACCCTTTATTCGGAATTTTCTTAAACGGGAATACAAGGCAGGGACTCAAAACTGGAACATCTCACAAGATAAGCGTGGTTTTATCTACATCGCCAATAACGAAGGATTATTGGTTTACGACGGCAATCAATGGCAGTTGCACAAAATGCCCAACTCTTCCATTGTCAGAGCGTTGCATGTAAGTAAAAGCGGTGAAATATATGTTGGTGCTTACAATGAGTTGGGAAAAATGGTGACCCTTCAGAATGGAAGAATGGAATTCAAATCATTTAAAAAGTATATTCCTTCCGAATACAGAAATTTTGACGATATATGGAGCGTTTTTTCATTCGAGAATAAAATAATTTTTCAGTCTTACAATTGTGCTTTTATTTGCACCAATGACACCAACATCACTATTCTTAAAGCCCCGGTGCGGTTTCACCATTCATTTAAAGTCAATGACAGGATATTCTTCAATGATCTTTCTGCCGGGTTGTTTGAATATGACGGAAGATTACTAACTCCGGTACCTGGATGTGAAAAGCTCCGGGGACTCCAAATCTGGTCAGTCATGCCACTATTTGGTACCAAAGATTTGATGATAGGTACGTTGAATGATGGCGTATTTGTTTATGATGGAAAAAAATTGGAGCAATGGGGAGTTCCTGTAAATGAGTTTCTGAAGAAGAATCAGATCTTTTGTGCATCCACCTTGAGGGATAAGTATTATGTTATCGGCACCATTCAGGATGGTGTTGTAATCGTCGATATTCATGGAAACATTATCCAGCATTTTCACAAGAAAAACGGATTGCAAAACAACACAATTTTGAGTATGTTCTCAGATCGGTCTGATAATCTTTGGCTTGGTCTGGATAATGGAATTGATTACGTTAATATAAATTCACCGATCACATTTCTTCAGAGCACCGAAGGTATGGGAGCCGGTTATGTGGCTATCGTTTACGATGGTAAATTGTATCTGGGTACCAACCAGGGATTGTTTGTTACTGACTGGCAAGGAAAGGGTCAGATAGAAAATTTCGTTTTGGTTCCAGGGACTTTGGGCCAGGTTTGGTCACTCGATGTACACGACGGAGTATTGATTTGCGGTCATAATAATGGAACCTTTGTCATTGAAAGAGCTAAAGCAGTAAATATTGATCCAACACCCGGCGGATGGAAGTATCTCCAGTTAAAGCGACATCCCGGCTTTCTCATTGGCGGTACCTACAATGGTTTGACCTTGTTTAAAAAGGAGGGAAAAAAATGGAAATACATCACTCATATCAAGGGTTTTAATGAATCCTTTCGTGTTTTTGAAGAGGATGAAAACGGCGATGTATGGATGAGTCATGGCTTTAAGGGAATATTCAGAATTACCCTGAATAATGAGCTTGATTCAGTGATCAGCTCTAGATTCTACTCTTCCGGGGATGGTTTACCTACAAATTACAATCTGAATGTTTACAAATTAAAGAACAGAATTATTTTCACTTCAAAGCAGGGAATATATGAGTATAATGCCCTTAATGACAACTTTGAAAGGTCAGATTTCTTTAATCAGCTACTTCAACCGGTTTCAGATATTTCCTTCATTAAGGAGGATAAAAAGGGGAATATATGGTATATGGCCTGGATAAATTCTGTAAACAGGGCAGGGGTGTTTAAGTTAAAGGAAGATTTGAGATACCAGCATATTTCTGCGCCATTTGCAATACTTTCCGGAAAATTTATCAGTGGATTTGAATCAGTTTATGAATTTGGAGATGAAAACTATTTTATTGGAACAGAGGAGGGATTTGCTCACTACAATCCAAAAATTGAACCGGTCCAGAATCCTGAATTTTCAGCATATATCACCAAGGCTATCGCTTTGCATCTTGACAGTACATTTTATTTAGGCAACAACTTCAACGTTAGGATCTCAGATCATAAGAGGAGCTACACATTTCCATACAAGAGAAATGCGTTCAGGTTTATGTATTCTTCACCCATTTACGATAATCCGGGTAATATAGAGTACAGTTATAAATTATTTGGATTTACTGAAAGCTGGTCTGAATGGAGTAGTTCAGTTACAAATGAATACACAAATTTACCTGAAGGAGACTTCATTTTCATGGTAAAAGCGCGCAACCAAATTGGTGTCGAGAGTCTTTCTGATCAATTGGAATTCAGTATTCTTCCACCATGGTATAAATCATTCTTCTCTTATCTGATCTATTCCTTTTTATTTCTTCTCATCACCTTGCTGGTCGTTTGGCTTATCTACCTGAGAATTGAGATTTCTAAAAGGAAAGAGCGGTTGAAACATTTACAGGCATTTCGTCACAAAGAGCAGGAATATGTCAGAAATGCCCTGATGGATGAAAAAAAAATCATCAATCTGAAGAATGAAAAACTTAGGGCGGAAATGATCCACAGAGATAAGGAACTGGCAAACCAAACCATGGATCTTATCCGCAAGAATAAGTTCCTGCAGAATATCAAAGATGAGCTGATCAAATTGAAAAGGCCGAACAATGATTTTGCACTGAATGATAAAATAAACAATTTGATTGTTAAAATAGATAAAGACTTGGACCACAATAAACAATGGGAAATCTTTGAATCTGCTTTTGATGACGTTCATGAAGATTTTCTAAACCGCATAAAAGCAGCCTACCCAAATCTCACTCCCAAAGAACTTCGGTTGTGTGCCTATCTTCGGCTGAATATTTCTTCGAAGGAAATCGCTCCATTGATGAATATTTCTGTAAGAGGAGTTGAAATATGCCGTTACAGAGTTCGCAAAAAACTGGATATAGAACGGGATACCAATATGACCAGTTTTATCATCAATTTTTAATAGTGGTTTGTACAGGATCTTAAATCTCAATTAAGATACCGGGAGTAATGTGATTAATATCTGGTAATATGAACTTAAACGGTATTCAGATGAAATACAATTTCTTAACATGTGTGGTTTTGATGTAGTATAATAAATATTTATTTATATCATTACGATCAGATAATAAGATATATAGTGTGTTTTATGATGTATTAATGATGTATTCACATTTAATTGATGTTGTATTTTTGATGTAGCCAAAAATTGTTCTCTGTTATTAATATGTGTTAAAATTGCAACCAATAGGAATACCGGAGATTCATTTCCGGAATAAATAAGGTTAATTATATTCTAACATTTATTAAAATTTATGAAACAAACGATTTTTGCTCTTTTGTTTTTGTTGAGTTCTTTTGCAGTATCTGCACAGGAGCTTTTGGTAAAGGGTGTTGTCACATCAGCAGATGATGGGCAACCAATTCCGGGAGCGACCGTTGTCGTAAAGGGAAAAACCACTGGGATTATAACCGGTCTTGATGGTAATTACTCTTTAAAAGTCCCAGGAAACGCAACATTAATATTCTCTTTTGTCGGATTAAAATCTCAGGAGATAGCAGTTAATAAACGGTCGACTATAAATGTTGTCCTGGCTTCGTCGACCGAAGCCATAGAAGAGGTGGTTGTAGTTGGATACGGAACTCAAAAGAAAAGTGTTGTTACCGGAGCCATTTCAAGCGTTAAAGCCAAAGACCTCGAAAAGGTCGCACCCGGACGTATTGATCAGGCTTTGCAAGGACGTGTTTCTGGTGTTACCGTGGCTTCTAATTCAGGTCAGCCCGGTTCAAGTGCTACGATCAGAGTCAGGGGTGTTACTACCTTTGGCGACGGAGGGAATAACCCTTTGTGGGTTGTCGATGGTGTTGTGGTTGATGCTGGTGGAATCGGTTACCTCAACCAGTCAGATATTGAATCAATCGAAGTATTAAAGGATGCCGCATCTGCTGCTATTTACGGAACTCGTGCTGCAACAGGTGTTATCATGGTAACAACCAAAAAAGGGGTAGCCGGAAAGCTTAGTGTCAGTTACAATGGGTTCTATGGCGTATCCGGACCTGCAAAAATTCTAAATCTTCTCAATGCCACGCAATATGGTGCTTTATTGAATGAGAGATCTGTCGCAGGGGGCGGCAATGTTGTTTTCCCAAATCTTGGCTCTCTAGGCGTTGGGACAGACTGGCAAAAAGCTATCTTCAATAACAGTGCCAACCGTTATTCTCATGAACTGAGTTTGAGTGGTGGTAATGATAGGTCTACTTTTTATCTTTCATTTGGTATTCAGGATCAACAAGGGATCGTAGCTTCCGAAATTTCCAATTTCAATCAAAAGAATATCAGGCTAAATTCTACACATAAGATTTCCGGGATATTTACTTTTGGTGAAACAGTTGGCTATACACGTCAAAAGCAACTTGGAATTGGAAATACCAACAGTGAATTTGGTGGTCCTTTAAGTTCAGCGATCAATCTTGATCCGATTACACCGCTGGTTGTGACTGATCCTGCTGCTGCAAATATGGCTCCTTACAGTGTGAACCCTGTAATCAGGGATGCCGGTGGAAATCCTTACGGCATTTCATCTATTGTTGGTCAGGAAATGACCAATCCGCTGGCTTACATTAAAACCAGATTAGGTCAGTACGGCTGGTCGGACAATTTTGTAGGCAATGCATACCTTTCTGCTCAGATTACCAAAGAGTTGGTTGTTAAATCTTCAGTTGGCGCCAAGCTGGCCTATTGGGGAGATCAAGGTTTTAACCCTGTTAATTATTTGAGTGCGACCAATCAGGTACTAAGAAATAGTATTTGGAAGAATGCAAATAATGTCTTTAATTACAATGTTGAAAATACAATTAATTATTCCAAGGTAATCGGAGATCATAATATCAATGTGTTGTTAGGTCAGGCAGTCTATGTTGATAACAATGGTGGTGGCCAGGGTACTACACTTTACAATCTTCCTGTTACCAATTATTTGGATGCATCTTATAACTTTAATATTCCAGCCGCAACGGATAAAACCGGATGGGCTTCTGAGAATACACTTCATAAACTGACATCCCTTTTTGCACGTGTTAACTATAACTACAAAGAAAAATACCTGTTTACCGGTATCTACCGTCGTGATGGTTCTTCAAGATTCGGTACCAACAATAAATATGGTGTTTTCCCTTCTTTTTCATTGGGTTGGGTTGTCTCCAAGGAAAACTTCTGGCCTGTCAATGATATCGTGAACACGTTGAAAATCAGAGGTGGTTACGGTGTTGTAGGTAATGATGCCATCCGTGATTTTGGTTATCTTGCCACAGTAGGTGGAGGATTTAATTATACCGTTGGAAATTCCGGTTCGATTACAACCGGTTATGCTCCTGCTTCTTTGGATAACCCAGATCTGCGCTGGGAGCAAACTGCTCAAACAAATGTTGGTTTCGAAGCAAGACTATTCAAATCTCTGAACCTGACTGTCGATTATTACAACAAGAAAACATCAGGTATCTTAAGGCCTATTACGATTCCCGGATATGTAGGAGTTTCTTCTTCACCGGTAGGTAATATCGCAGATATGGACAACAAAGGTTTGGAAGTTGAATTGAGCTATAGCAAGAAATTTGGTCAGCTGAATTTCTCAGCCAATGGAAATGTTGCTTATCTTAAAAACACGGTTACTTATGTCGCTGCTGATGCCAACTATATTACCGGAGATGCATCGTTTCAATCGATGGGTGCAGTAACCAGAACCCAACAGGGACAATCTTACAACTCTTTCTATGGTTACCAAACAGCCGGTATCTTCCAGAATGCGGCAGAGATCGCAGCATATATTAATACTGCAGGAAAACCAGTTCAACCAAATGCTAAACCGGGTGACTTCCATTGGGTAGATACCAATGGCGATGGTGTCATTTCTGATCTTGACAAGACCTTCCTGGGTAATAACATTCCGAAATATACCTTCGGTCTGACGCTTAATTTTGATTATAAGAACTTCGACCTGATGGCTTTTGCTTCAGGTGCAGCTGGAAGTAAAATCTTCCAGGGACTTCGCCGTCTGGATATCAGCAATTCAAACTGGCAAACTGTTGCCTTGAGTCGTTGGACAGGGGAAGGAACATCTACCACTTATCCTCGTCTGACAAGCAATGATTCAAACGGCAACTTTGGAAACATGTCCGATTTCTATCTTGAGAATGGCGACTATCTCCGGCTTAAGGTTGTTCAGTTTGGATATTCATTGCCTGCTCATTTAATCAGTAAGATCAGTGCAAATAAACTTCGCGTTTATGTATCTGCAGAAAATTTGCTGACCCTGACCAAGTACACCGGTTATGATCCTGAAATCGGCGGTGGCGTTTTTGGTATTGATAAAGGTGTCTATCCTCAGGCTCGCACATTCATGCTTGGCGTTCAATTACAATTTTAATAAATTACAGAAATGAAAGAAAAAGTAATTAAATACTTATTCATAGCGGTATCCCTTATGATTTCACTGGGATCCTGCGATAAGGCATTCTTAGATGTCCAACCGAAGGGTCAGTTTCTATCGGCCAACTATTATGCGGACAAAGATCAGGCCTATGCTGCCATGGTCGGTGTTTATGATGTCCTTAGGAAAAATTCCGGTGGTTTTGAAAATATGATAACCATGATGAACGCTGGTTCGGATGACAATTATGCCGGTGGTGGCGGTGCAACAGACGGTGCTGGTATTCAAGGCTTTTCAAACTTTACACTGAATTCTGTTATCATGCCGGGAAGCTTCTGGAGTGATCATTATCAGGGAATTTTCAGGGCCAATACCTTGCTTGCCAAGCTGACAGGCGTTACCATGGATGCCACACTCAAGGCAAGATTTGCAGCTGAAGTAAAAGCTTTGCGCGCCTTGTACTATTTCAATCTTGTGAGAATGTTCAAAAATGTTCCACTTCTTCTTGAACCACTCACAGCTACCAATATGTATGAAGCAGTCCAGGCTACTCCTGCAGCTGTTTACACGCAAATTGAGAAGGATCTGACAGAAGCAATTACGGATCTTCCCAACACAATTATTGCTTCAACTGAAGCCGGGCGCCTAACAAAAGGATCCGCACAGGCAATACTTGGGAAAGTCCTTCTTTATGAAAATAAGGGAACCCAGGCAGCTGCCATGCTGGCACTCGTCAACGGTACGCCAGGAGGAACCAGCCAATATGGTTACCGACTTCTTTCCAACTACGGTGACCTTTGGAACACAAGCAATAAATTCAATACTGAATCTATAGTCGAAGTCTCTCATAATGGAACAGGTAGTTCCGGTTGGGGTAACTGGGGTAGTGGCAGCGATGAAGGCAATTCTGTTTGTGTCATGGTGGGACCGAGAAGTTATTCAAGACCTGCAGGTTCAACTGCTCCTGATGTGCCATCTGGTTGGAGTTTCAATGTCTTTACCCAGGATCTTTATGATGCCATTAAAACTGATCCACGATTCGCGGCTACCGTTTTTGATATGAAAGCATATAAAGCTGCGGGGAAAGCCGATTACATTGGCGGTTACATGGATACCGGCTACTTCCTGAATAAATTTCTACCGAGAACCTCAGATATTTCTACAGGTCCGGGCGACCAGGTACTGAACTACAAACAGGATACCTATGTTATTCGTTTGGCAGATACTTACCTGATGGAAGCGGAAGCGCTGGGCGGAACTGGTGCAAGGGCACAGGCATTGCTGGATGCTGTCCGTACAAGAGTTGGATTGCCATCAATTCCTGTTTCCCTGGCCAACATTAAAGCCGAAAGAAGACTCGAACTAGCCGGAGAAGGTCACCGTTTCTTTGACCTGGTTAGATGGGGTGATGCCGCATCCAAACTTGGAAGCAGAGGCTTTACGGTAGGCAAAAATGAGGTTTTCCCGATTCCGTACAGAGAATTGCAGGGAACAAAGCTGGTTCAGAATCCTGGTTATAATTAATTTAAAAGATACGAACATGAAGAAAATAACAATGATTTACAGCTTCGCAATCCTGCTACTTATGACGGCTGCAAGCTGTACTTTAAAAGATGGTATCGATCAAGATCTTTCCTTCTTAAAAACCGCAGTTTCCGGAAGTGTCAATAAGATTTTTGATATCAGTAACGATAATTCCGGAAAAGTAAGAATTACTCCCACAGGCGAAGGTGTTGCCTCATTTGTTGTCGGTTTTGGACACGGAACCGGTGCGAGTGCCTCAGCAACTGTACTGACCGGTGGTAATACGACACATGCATATCCTGAAGGGTCGTACACTGTATCTGTTGCTGCGAGCGACCTTTCTGGTAACTCAACTACAACCACCTATCCACTGGTTGTTACTTACAGAGCTCCAGAAAATATTGCAGTGACATTGACACAATCTGTTCATAATCTCAAGGTAAAGGCCAAAGCGGATTATGCTGCCTCCTTTATGGTTTATTTTGGAGATGTTGCCAATGAAGTTGGTACCGCTTTGGCAACTGGTGCTGAAATTTCTCATGATTACGCTACCTCTGGCAACTATGATGTAAAAGTTGTTGCATTGAGCGGCGGAGCAGCTAAATCAGAAAAAATCACACCCATTGTTGTGACTGATCCATTTGGATTCCCAATAGATTTTGACAATGCCTTTATCAGTTACTTTTTTGGAACTTTTGGTGGAGGACAGCAATTTGCAAAAGTAGCCAATCCCAAAGTAGGAGGGCTGAATACAAGTGCCAATGTTGGCAAGTTTACCAGAGGTTTTGAAGGTTGGAGCGGAACTTATAGTCCGTTGAATGTTCCAATGGATCTTTCAACAGGGAAAAAGGTTAAAGTATTGGTCTACAATCCTGATCCTGCACTTGTTGGCAAAAAGCTAAATGTTGAGCTCGAAGCTGCAGTAGGAGGAAGTCCAAGCAACGGCGTGGCGATCCTGAAAGTTGCATTGACTACTTCAGGAGTATGGGAAGAGCTGGTTTTTGATTTTGGAACAATTGCCTCAATTCCTGCAACAGCCAAATTTAATCAGCTTGTCTTGCGTTTCAATGACTCTGCTGATGGTGCTGGTGCTGTCATTTATGTTGACAATTTTAGATTAACCAATTAATAAATATAAGATGAGAAAAATAGTCAAATACCTTTTGGTTGGACTGATGGTATTCAGCATACCGTTTAGTTGTACCAATACCAACTATTCTTTGGGAGATCTGACTGCTCCTTCGGGAATTGTTATCACAGCGGACGTAGTTGGAGCAACGACTGCAAGCCCATCGGGCGACGGATCCGGTGATGTCAAAATTACCATTACAGCCAATGGTGCACTCTCTTACAAAGTAGACTATGATGCAAATACACCATTAGATTTGGTCTATTTGCCTACCGGTTCGGTTACCAAAAAGTACACCAATCTGGGTCTTAATACCTATAAGATTACAGCAGTTGTTTACGGGAAAGGTGGTACTTCTTCAACACTTACAAAAGATGTGACTGTGAGAAGTGATTTTACCGTAGCTCCTAACATTGTTTCAAGCCTGACCAATGGTACTTCCAGAACTTGGGTCGTTGATAAAAGCGTTGCTGGTCATTTTGGCGTTGGACCATGGTCTAATACCTCCGGATGGCCTGAATGGTGGGCCGCAGCCGTAAACGAAAAAGTTAATTGCTGTAATTGCTTTTATACTACTACTTTCACCTTCGCCAAAAATACTTCAACCGGTGCATATACACTTCAGGTAACCAGTCCTGACGGTATTCTTACGAAAACCGGTTCGCTTGCAACAGTGCCCGGTATTCCCGGATCAGGAGATGAAGGTTGTTATAGTTATGCAGGAGGTACATCAGGTTTCACTTTTGGTCCGTCCAGTACTGGTATACCTGCATCTGCACCTTCAACCAAAACAGCCATTTTCCTTGGTGGAAACAATACCTTTATTGGCTATGGTTCACTTCAGCGAGAGTATGAAATCATGTCAATTAGTGCAACCGCAATGTATCTTAGGGCACAAGGCACAGAAACCGGTAATGCCTGGTACATTAAAATGAAGCCGGTCAATTAATGCTGCTTTGCTGAAGTATGTTTGATAAATAGCTACTTCGAAATTGAATAAAAAATGGAGGAGGATCTACTCCTCCATTTTTATTCATCTTTGAAGTAAAATAATTGCCTTATGATGCCCACTAATCAAGTTCCGATCTTTTCTTTTTGCCTCTTAGCAATATTCTTTATCTCTTGTGGCAAAAAGGGAGATACTATTGCTGTTCCTCCAATCATTCAGGAGACCCCTCCGGTGGTAAGTATTATGGATGTTAGTCAGCCAATTACTGTGGCAAATACCACCATGCAGTTTTACGTAAATTTGAGTAAATCAGCTACCAAATCTGTTTCAGTTGATTACACCCTGGTGGATGGAACTGCGACTGCACCAAATGATTATACAAACACCTCCGGAACGCTGACAATACCCACTGGACAAGTTCAGGCGACCATTGATGTTCAAATAAAGGGAGATCCAACAAATTTGCGCAGGGCCAACATCAAATTTACGCTTCAATTGAGCAAGCCTGTTCAATGTACGCTTGGCGCCGCTACGGCGAACGGAACCATCCTGACGGAGGATGGCCTCTATCTTCCAACTGACAATGCGGGATATTCCACACCGATATCCTATCCAGGGTATACACTGGCCTGGAGTGATGAGTTTTCCGGAACAGGCATTGATTTAAATACATGGAATCAGGAGATTGGCAACGGTAGTGGAGGTTGGGGAAACAATGAACTGGAGTATTATACGAATAGTACGAAAAATAATTTTGTGTCGAACGGGAATTTGATTATCGAGGCGCGAAAGGAACCTATGGGAGGTTTCAATTACTCCTCCTCCAGAATGACGACACAAAATAAAAAG
>JANYJT010000207.1 GCA_025358395.1 Bacteroidia bacterium | reverse complement strand
GGCGAGCCTCAGGAGAGTAGATGCCTACTATGTCGCTCGTAACCCAAGATGTTACATTTCCGCTAAGGGTCGACTTCAGTCCGGATCCTGCATCCTCGCCATTAACCTTTATCAAACCAGCTGATGCAGCTTGTTCGGGTTGCTTAACGGCAGCGTCCTCCTTGGTACAGGAAGTAATAGACAATACAAAGAGCATTGAAAGGGCCAATGTAAGTTTGTTTAAAAAAGTATAGCTTTTCATTTTTAATTTCTTTAGTTCATTAATATTTACCAAAATATTGGCTCAAAATCGGTGGTTGAATCGGCAAATCCTTTTTCGACTTCTATTTCAAGGATTTCGATGTGGGGTGGCTCGTACGAGTTAACAGTTAGCGGTAAATCATCGCATCGTCTAGGCACAAGTTCTTTCATTGGTTTAAAATTATTTTTAACAAACTTTATACAAATATGGATAAACTTTTTGAATATTCCTGAACCACATCACTAATAAAATAGTGACCGTCAAAGCCCAACCAACCCCGAAAATGAAGGTGCTTATCGAAAAACTGGAGTCACCGCACTAAAAGGGACAAGTCGGGAAAAATTATTTGATACGACGCCCTTGAGGATCCAATTTACGGTTTATTTTTAATGCGGTAAAAATAGTTACGTAGTCTGCATGAAAAGACAAATAAATAGCGTAACATTATATTAATGGTGGCATGCTGCGGCACCTCTGCCACCGCAATAACATCAGCAAACGTGATGGTTTCGGTGATTTTCAGGGCATCTCCCTTGGTGATAATGGTTGTTGTGCTGAGGTCGGAACCGTCAGGATTTGCGATTTGGATGATGCGGTGCAGCAGGAACCGCTCTTTGAACCGGAAGAGAATGATCTCACCAATCTTAAGATCGGAAGGGTTGCAGGGATGCAGGTTGACCACATCTACCCCATCCAGCAGCCGCGGACTCATGCTGTTACCACGCACCGAAAGCCGGACAGAAGAGCCGGCAAGGATGCTTTCTTCGATGATAAGGAGCGCATCGGCATTAGGAATATTCCTGGTTTTCATGGGTGCCTGGTAAAAACAATATTTCTCACTAATTCAGCTGCCGCGCTGGCAGGCAAGCATTGAAGCCTGTAAACAGGTATGGTTTTGATTATCGCAGAAATAATCGAACAAATCTGTTCATCGAAATAGTCATCCTTCACAAAAGCCGGAGGAAAAGATGGGTAAAGCGCACCAAAGGCTTCTAATTTGCTTAAATAATTGATATAATTTGATTTGTGTTGCTGAAGCCGCACAAAAGCCGCAACCGGGTAGCGCTTATTTCGGTAACACTGCCCCTTTCCGCTCCAGGGAGATCCGTAAACGAAAGGCATATACCCATTTGTTTTATCCGGCTCAATCCTGACAAGAGGACTATCATCATTCAACAGGCTACTACCAGGAATATGATCCAGCCAAAGTTTAGTATGGGTACTTTTCCCTGTTCCGGATTCGCCCAGGAAAAGAATTGCCTGGTTTTCGCTTATAATTACGGAGGAGTGAAGTGCAACAGTCTGCCGTGGTATACCTACAAATGCCATCGCCATCCAGAGCGAAAATTTCAAATGATTGGGATTAATTGGTTTTCGGGTATCGTACAGACATCTAACTATTTGGGAACCCGTTTCCATCAGCAACGTAAGCGAAACGGGCTTTATTTCAGCAATAGCCAAACCATCTTTTGGCAAGTCTTCTACCGTGAAGATATATTTAAGTCCTTCTTTTCGAAGTGTACATTTTCCCTGCTCAATGTCAAAGCTTTGCAGGATAACTGATTCGGCATAAGAAAAGAAGGTTCCTATTTTATTTTGGGCCTCCCCGATTAGGTAATGCAGAATGGGAGCGCTAGTGACGATATCCATATCCCCGACAAAAAAAGGAATGAACCCAACGAGCATCTTTTGAAGTTTGTCAGGAAAATCTGACTGAATTTCAACCAGGTGTCCGGCAATACAATAGGTGAGTTTTTGCTTCATCATCTGATTACCCCTTCTAATTTTTCGAAGTCAATAACCCTGTCACATTTGGATAGCAGACTTTCGCTGTGTGAGATCAAAATGATTGTTCTGTTTTTAAAGAGAAGCTGCTGACCAAGGGTCTCGGTTATTGCTTCTTCAGTACTGGCATCAAGTGAGGAAGTTGGTTCGTCCATCAGGAGTACTTCCGCACCTTTGAAATGCGCACGGGCAATTCCAATTCGCTGCCGTTCTCCTCCCGAAATACGCGATCCTCCCTCTCCAATCCGGGTATCTAAACCATTAGTTAACTTTGCTGTCAGATCTTTGAGCGCAGCAACCTCAATGGACTGCTCAATCAGTTTCGAATCTTTAAACTCCGCAGGTGAGATATTCTGCCCGAGTGTACCATCCATGATAAACACATCCTGTGATACATACCCAAGCAATTTATGCCATCCTTTCCTGTTTTCAGGCGTAAGTTGAATGCCATCAATGAGAATAGCGCCTTCCTGTGGCTCATATAACCCCATCAACAGATATAACAACGTACTCTTTCCGGATCCTGAAACTCCGCAGATACCAACACGTTCACCATGTTGAATTGTCATGGACAGATTTTTAAATATCGGTCGATCCGGGCCAAAATCGAAGCTGATGTTTTTTAGCTCAATCGAATGGCTAAAAGTAAATCCGGCAACCGGAACCAAGCTTAAGTTTGCATCTGCTAAAACAGTCTCCCTGATGATATCCCTTGTATAGTGATTGTTGCGGAGAGTGGCATGCTGAGCCATAATGGAACGGACAGCCGGCAAGAGTCTGAGCGAGCCAGCTGCGAATATCCCCATCAAGAGTTGAAAGTCCGCACTTTTTCCGGCAAAGAAATAATAACCGACAACAACACCCACCATCATCAAAATAACCAGCACCTCGATGGATCTGGATGTCAGGCTTTTCAAGCTTTCCACATGCATCCTGCTCTTCGAAACTGCTGATATCCCCTTTTCGAAGCCCCGGCTAAGCGTAGGGAAATAGTCGTTGATTACCACTTCGGCATAGCCTCGGAATGTTTCGGTGGTAACCTGCCATTGTCTCTTTTTTGCTTCGTTTTCAATTCTTCCGGCATTTTGAAGCTTCTTCCCAATCTTAATATGATAAACCATAAACAGTGGAACGAATATAATCAACTCAATAGCAGCAATATAAACATTGATAAAGGCGAGTGACAGGATAATCAATCCGGAAAGCAGCAGGTCCCCAACCAAAATAATCGAAGGGTTTAGATATCCAAAAACATACTGAAAGCAAACCGCGTTAACATTGTGCGAAAGTGAGTTTGGGCTGCTGTTTTTAATAAATGAGAGTCCACGGGAGTAATAATTAAAAAAGAGGTGCCTGGAATAATCCGAATAAAGACCTAGCATCAAACTGCTTCTGTAGTTACTGAGAAAATGCAGTACGACGTTTTTGATAATAGTTACAAGAAGTACCAGTAATATGACGACAAGCAGGAAGCTGCCATAATTTTGAATTCCGATCGTCTGATAGAGAAATTTGAGGTATTTGTTACCCCCAATACCATTCTCCTCCAGTAGCAAGAGCAACAAAGGAACGAAAATCGCGAGTCCTGCCAACTCGAGCAATGCCCCGAATACCGAAGAAAGCAGCAAGAATACTTTTCCGGATTTACTTAAAGGAGCAATTTTCAGTGCTGAAAGAATCCCGAAATCATATCCAATGATGCTGTGAATGTGTTTTTGTTTCAATTGGCAACTCTTATTTAAGTGAAAAAGCGGCTTTCAAAGAAAAGATAAGTCTTTGCCGGAACATCCCTTTCCCAACCAAATCATATTTCCATTTGGATTGGTACAAGTGTATAGCGCCGATGACTTTCCGTTTAAACACAGACATTTTTAAAAGCTTGTTTAACCCCTTTCGGCGGAATGGATTATTCATCGTATCCTGAAAGACCCATTCGGATATTTTCCCGTTGGGAACCAGTGCAGGCACAATGTTTGTGGACATCCCCAAATGGTTCTGAGCTAAATCCAGGAAGGATGTAAGCAATTCAAGCTGTGACTCTTCCTTCAATATTTGCAAAACAGGTTGAAAGTTAATCGAAGCAGCGTTGTGGGTAAAAAAGAGTGCCAGATCGCACAAATATCTCAACACCAATCCGGAAGCCAAAAAATGGGTGATATCGTGGCATGTCAGGAATATTGCCGTGAAATCGGGTGTTGGTATTCGCAATTCCACATCATCAATTAAGATGGTGCTAAAGCCTTGTTCATCAAGAATCCTGGTAAGGTGCGCTTCGAGGTTGACATTGGTTTTGAAAGAGACGATATCCAGAAAATTGAGGTGATTTTCTACCGGAATGCCTTTGAAGAAAAAAGTGGAATGTTTGGTTCCTTCCCGCCTGACTTCTATTCCCTGCTTCTCTACAATTTTATTGCCCTTTTCATAATCTCCGAAAAGGAAAATATCCAGATCGCCACATTCGCGGTGATCTGGTTGCGGATAGTCTTCTGACAACCCCAGTCCCTTCAAAAGCAAAACCTCTATCCCTTCCGATCTGAACAGACCAACCAATTCTTTAAGCGCCTCACGCTGCCGGCGGTTTCGGTCTTCCATCCTTTGCACGCTTAATCCCCAACGGATATGCAGCTCTTTGGCCAAGCCCGAAATTGGCTTCCCTTTTGGCAAAGCATCGTAGGCTAATGCGAGTACACCCTGATGAGCAGCCTGATCGATTAGTCCTTGCCATTCGGAGGTTGACAGATTCAATTCGGAAAGGGCCATCTCATTTTCTTGCCAGATAGCACATCTGATAAGGGAGAAAAGAGTTCTATCTTCTTTAGAAAGATTCATAGTTCAATCAGCTCAGCTTTCACCATTGAATCGATCCAGATCTTAGCGTCACTCATGGCTTGTTCGCGCTCAATTCCATACTTTTCTGCCAGAATTTTAGCAGAACTGTCGAGCGTAAACTCATGCCCGGAAAGAGAGATCCAAAGCCATTCTGCACTCTTGTTGAGCAGGATCACCCTGGTCAGATCAACTCCTTCCTTACTTTGCATCACCACCATCTTTTCACCTGCAATTTCTC
>JANYJT010000204.1 GCA_025358395.1 Bacteroidia bacterium | reverse complement strand
TCAGTAGCTACTATCTATCAGAATGAGTATATACCAATTCAGATATCACAAATTCAGGTTTATACTAGCAGTGATCCGTATTCGAACATTACAACATCAGATGCATACCTCATTGCATTCGGAGATAATAAACAGGATAATTTTAACGGAGACCTGGCACAAATATTAACAACCAGACCTTTACAGGCTGGTGGTATTGCATGGATTGGTACACTGTGCTCCAGCTATAATTCAAATGACCATTCAGGAAGGTTTTCATTCTGTAATATAGAAAACACTTATTTTAACTTTCCTACATATTCCTGGACTGTTATGGTTTCAACTCATGAACTCGGTCATAACTTCGGCTCAATGCATACACACGCTTGCTGGTATAGAATTAGATTCACCATTTACAATACCTCTGTAATAGATACCCTTTTTGTATGGTTCAAGTTTGATGCCATTACTTGTAACCGATGTTGCTTTAAAGTCCTTAGGCAATAAATCAACTTCCTGAAGTTCTATTATCATATTCTTTTTGGAATCGACAGGTATTTTGAAAGTTAAGTTACTGCTTCTTGTGTTAATTAAATTTTCTAATCGTGATTTATCAATTTTAATGTTAACTGCCTTCTTAATGTTTGCAGATATATCGTTTTTAGAGAACGGTACATTCTGAATTTCAAATAAGTTAACTTCCGAAAACTTATTCATTGCTTTGCTCTCATTAATCATATCACTAATTTTCTGAACGGGAGCAATAGATTCTTTATTTGTTTTTACCTGTGTTATTCCGACATTCTGCTTACTATCGATACTGTTGTATAAAATGACAACAAGAAGAGTGACGATTGCATAACCTGTAAAGTTTAAAATATACTTTTTCATGATTTTTCTCCTTCGATTATTTAGAAATTTTATCATATGTTAAAATACGCTCAATACTCGTCGCACTTAACACCATTTTATCAACACCATTAACCGTAGTAAATGAAACATTGTATGTAACTCCGGAAACAGAATACGTGAGGACATTATTGGAATATGAATAGCTTCTAGTTATAGGAGTAACACCAGGGCATGTTAAAGTAGCTGTTCCGCTGCTGAATTCGGCGATTTCACCGAGGCAGACATCCTGTAGATTTCCCTGCATTTTTACCAACTTCCACGATCCTGATACATCACCGGATGTAGCCGTGAGTAGTTTCTCACACTGAGCACCTGTGAAAGCAAAACCAAGTGCTACGACTATCAATAGGTATTTAAACCCTTTTGTAAATTTCTTTGCCATAATGATTGAATGTTTTAAACAAAATTTATATACTTAATAATATATAATTATTATCTATATTATAATTGTATAATAGATAATTTGCTTTTAACATTCCACTAAAATCAATAATAATTTGGACTAAGATATGAATTTAATGTTACTTATAAAGCACTACAAAAGATTAATTATTTTTGCCTTAATGCTTGTAGTGGTTGAAGACGTTGCCTGGATTGTGGAACCCTATATTTTCGGAAAGGTTATAGATGCCGTTATTGATGTTCAAATATTTGAGAAAAAGACTACTATTATACAGTCACCCAACCAATCAGAACAGGAAAAGCTAAAGGAACTTGAAGACGAAGGATTATTGCCTGACACTGTCATAACAGATGCAAATTCTCACAACAGCATATGGGATTCCATTAAAGTATCTTTAAAAGAAAATCCTGAGGGATCAATCTTTTTCCCTCTTGCTATGTGGATACTCGCATTTACAATCAATTCAGGAGTCGGAGCTTTCCGCCGTTCAATAGATCCAAAGATATTCCTGCGAATATATACGCGTATTGCCACATCAATCAGCAGAACTTCAATCTTAAAAAAGATTTCTATATCACGAACCACAGCACGCGTGGAATTATCGCAACAATTCATAAGTTTTCTGGAATACCGGGTACCGGAAATCATTCAAAACACAATATCAATTAGCGGTGCGGTTGTGGCACTGTATTTTTTCGACTGGATAATTTCGCTGACATGTTTATTAATTGTAATTCCTATGTACATAATTAACAAGCTCTACATGAGCAAGGTTGAGAAATTGCAGAAGGAATATCACGACAACTACGAAGAAATTTACGATGTATTTTCAAAGCGTGACCCTGTTCACGTAAGAAATTACTATAATAACCTTGCAAAGCCTCAGAAACGTATTGCAAACTGGGGTTCATTCAATTTTGCATTTATGCGTTTCACACTGCTGATTATTTTTCTTGTAGTGCTTTATGTCGCCATAGAACTAGATAACTTCAGTGCGGGAGAATTGTACTCTATAGTTGCTTACCTTTGGACTTTCGTATCTGCAACAGAATATATGCCAGAATTGCTAGAGAACTGGTCTTCAATGAAGGATATCGCCAGAAGACTAAAAGAGGATAATTAATTCTGATCACAAAGGAATCGTTATAATAAATCTTAAAACAGATTGAATTTCACAACACTTCTCACCTAGGAAATCAGAATATAGATTTTAAAACAAATACATTTAGCTTAGCATATTGCTTTACAATTGATAAATATAATTCTTACATTTAAGTAATAGTTAATTCTACTTTTAAAACAATTTAATTACATACATTATGAGAAGAATCACGGAAGATATATTGTACAGTAAATTTAATCATTTAAGACACAAATGCCCAACTGACATTACAGATTTAGTTTTCCTGGAAATCGAAAAAGATTATATAGCAAGATACAATCATCTGGCTAGCGAAAGTACACCAGAGGCGCTGAATAAGGTAATTGGTAAATACATAAAATCATACTGGCACCTTAAAAACGTTGGCACCTGCGATGAGCCAAAGAGTAAATTATTAAAAGTTTACACAAAGCATTCTAATTAATTAAGAAGTTATCCCCGTCGTACTACAACTTCAAGTTTTGCGAAAAGTAAAAACAGCACGCAATTATCCGTGGCGAAAATATACAGACGAATACCAATATATCCCGGCATCTTAATTATGAACTAATAATGCTATTTTTGCATTAGCACATCAGCATTAATATCAAATAATCATTTTATTCAAAATTAATTAAATGGATTTAAATTATTTACAATGGATTGGATATGCTGCATCCGTTACAATAGCAGTATCAATGACGATGAGTTCAATAATCAAGTTCAGATGGATTAACCTGGCCGGCGCATTGACTTTCTGCATATACGGATTCCTTATAAACGCTTATCCAGTGGGCATTCTCAATGGTTTTATAGTACTAGTTGATATTTACTATCTGACACACATTTATTCGAAGAAGGAAAAGTTTGAGATACTTGAGATTAATTCCGGAAGTGTATATTTGAAAAGGTTTCTGAAGTTCCACGATGCAAGAATACAGAAAATACTTCCGCGTTTTGCATACAATCCCGATATGAATACCATTAGCTTTTTCATACTGAGGGATATGGCAATTGCAGGATTGTTTCTTGCGCACAGGGAAAACGGAAACGTTCTTAAAGTAGGACTGGATTATGTACTTCCGCAGTACAAGGATTTCAAAAACGGGAAGCACGTTTACTTCAACCTGAATCAGTATTTTATTGATGCAGGTTATACGAGCGTACTGGCAGAAAGCAATAACATAAGTTACATAAAGTATCTAAAGAAACTGGGATTCAGTGAAACAGGAGAAGGAACATATTCCAGGAATTTGTAGGTTATTTTATCTGCTCTGAGTTTTTGTTCATGGGCAGGAAGTTATGAATTAATATTGCAGCAAATATAATAACACCGCCTATAACCGCAGTAGTAGCGGGCACTTCACCTACTCCGAAGAATACCCAGATGGGATTAAAGATTGCTTCGAGCATTCCGATAATCATAGATTCAGTAGCGGAGACGTATTTTATCCCGATGTTGAATATGAAATAACTTATACCAATCTGAACGACTCCCATATATAATAACACATAGAATTGGGTTGAAGAAATAACAATATCGTTAAAGATCAACGGAAAGCAGATTATTCCGACCAGTATATTTCCGTATATTATACTAATTATTGTATTTTCATTACCGAGTGTTTTCTTCCACTTTACGAACAAAGAAAACATTGCAAAGCAGATACCTGCTGCGATAGCAATCAGGTTACCGTATATGTTTCCAATTTCGAGACGTCCCATAAAGAACAGCGCCATACCGCTTATGCAGATGATGATAGTGATTAAATCTTTCCTGCGGAATTTGGTCTTCAGGAAAAACGGTTCGAGGAAAAGAAGATAGATTGGTGCAGTAAACTGAAGAAAGATTGCATTAGCGGAAGTTGTGAGTTTATTTGCGATAACAAAGAAGATTAATATTCCAGCGTAGAAAAGAGAAGCAAGAACAGTGAGTTTATCAAATTCAAACTTAACAGTCCTGTTTTTTCCGTATGAAATAATTAGAAGAGTTACAGCAGCAATTAAAGAGCGATAGAAAGAAATCTGATAAGCATTGAGTGTAAGGATTTTGATGAACAGTCCGCTTGAACTCCAGAGGAATGCTGTAAAGGCAATATAAACCAATCCTTTTCTGTGAAGTGGTATTTTATCGTGGAAGCTCATTTAGTATAATAAATAGCCGCAGGTTTAAACCTGCGGCTATATATAACTACTTCTTTAATTTCTTACCAACTTCTTCGAGCATAACAGTAGTCATCTTTGCTAAATCATATTCGTACTTGCAGTCCCAGTCTTTGCGTGCGACACTGTCATCAATGCTTGCTGGCCAGGATTCAGCAATCTTCTGTCTGAAATCAGGTTTATAGGTCATCTGAAATTCAGGAATATGCTTTTTCACTTCTGCAGCTATTTCAGCAGGGTTAAAACTGATACCGCCAAGGTTATAACTTGATCGGATAGTAAGTTTATCTGCATCAGCTTCCATAAGTTTGATTGTAGATTCGATAGCATCGGGCATAAACATCATAGGAAGACTTGCATCTTCTTTAAGGAAGCATTCGTATATTTTATCTTTAACTGCGTCGAAGAATATTTCAACTGCGTAATCTGTTGTACCGCCGCCGGCTTCTGTTTTATAGCTTATAAGACCTGGATAACGGATACTTCTTATGTCGAGGCCGTATTTATTGTGATAATATTCGCA
>JANYJT010000198.1 GCA_025358395.1 Bacteroidia bacterium | reverse complement strand
CCGGTTTAGTTGTTACCGCAAAAGTGTAATATTCTTTTGCAACTGAGATAACTCCATTGCTGTAACTTCCGGCGGGGTATGCGAGAACGTTAACGGGCTTGCCTGTTATCGCCTCAATATCCGATTTGGATTTTGATAGTTCATCTCGGAGTTTATTAATATCTTGCACCTGCATTTTCTTGAGATCGGGATGTGTAATCGTGTGTCCTTGGAAATTAATAATGTCGGTCATTTCTTTTATCTGGTCGATGGTTAAATAATCTTTTTTCCCGAGCATTCCTGATATAACAAATATCGTTGCCTTGAAATTAAATTTTTTCAGAATAGGATATGCCTCTGTAAAATTGTCCATGTAGCCGTCATCGAGTGTGATTATAATCGGCTTTGTAAAATTGCCGAGATTGCCGAGGTCTTGGAAAGTTATTGGCGTGTATCCGTTATCTTTCAAATAATTCATTTGCGCTTCGAAATTTTTCGGGGAAACAAAAAGGTCTTTCAATCCGAATACATTGTCATCTACACAGTGGTATATGAGAACAGGAATAGAACTATTTGCCACAAAGTTTTGATTTGGAACAGAGGTTGTCGTCGCGGCTGCCGGAACAGTTGCAGTCGCGGCTGCCGGGGCAGTTGCCGATTCAGTTACTTGTTCGGTTGCTTCCGGGGTGTTTTTCGAATCACCGTTGCTTCGCGAAAATGATATTGAAATCAAAATCCCCACACATGTGAGAGATATTATGCAGAAAAATATTATAAAAATAATGAACTTCTTTTTCATGAGCAGCACTCCTGTAGTAAATGTAATAAATAACTTAATACAATAATATTATATCACATAATCTTCCGGAAGTTCGATTGTTTTTTCGTGTCAGAGAACCGTCCCCTGTCACATTATGAACCCGTACACTGCAACATAAAAATATTCATGATTTTTATTTATTATTCTTGAATTATACCTTAACTTATGATAACTTAAGTATTGTAAGTTTGTACGGTAATTTTACTCCAGATAAACGTGTTCGCGAAATTTATTGTGATGTAAACAAAATAATAATAATGGCGGGTAAATAATGGATATTACTCTCGTAATAGTTGTGGTTGTTGCTTTGCTTTTTGATTTTACTAATGGGTTTCATGATACGGCCAACGCAATTGCTACTGTCGTTGCGACAAAAGCAGTCCCACCAAATGTTGCTGTTATTGGTGCTGCACTGCTTAATCTTTTGGGTGCATTCGTATCGATAAGTGTTGCCGCAACAGTTGCAAAAGGTATCGTTGCCCCCGAAGCCATTACACTTGAAGTCGTTTTGGCCGGATTGGTCGGCGCGATTATGTGGAATCTTATTACCTGGCGTTTCGGAATCCCGTCAAGTTCATCCCATGCTCTGATTGGCGGTGTGGCAGGAGCAGCTGCAATGGCAGTTGGTACAGGTGTTATTAAGTGGGATGGCATGCTTGAAAAAGTTTTGGCGCCTTCATTGATCGCACCATTTTTAGGCATAGTTGGCGCCGGTTTGGTAATGTTTATTGTTCTGCGTATTACTCGTAACAAATTGGAGTCAAAGGTAAATAAATTTTTTAAGCACCTTCAAATATTATCCGGCAGCTTTGTGGCATTTACGCACGGCACTAACGATTCACAAAAAACGATGGGCATTATTGCGCTAGCACTTATTGCCGGTCATCCGCAAGCGGACTTTAGTGTGCCATTATGGGTAATAATTGCCTCAGCTTCTACTATGGCATTAGGAACGTATTTTGGTGGCTGGCGTATAATCGAAACTCTTGGGCACAAGATAGCCAAGCTCGAGTCACCACAAGGGTTTGCTGCCGAAGCTGCAACTGCAACAACTCTTGGGATTGCAGCACATTTTGGTTTTCCGATTTCCACAACCCATACCATCAGTGGAGCGATTTTGGGTGCAGGGGCAGTAACTAATCCGAAACTTGTCAATTGGAAAATAGTAAAGCAAATTTTGCTGGCTTGGCTGATTACCATACCGTGTGCTGCAACTATGGGCGCCATCGCTCAATTGGTTACGCGTCTGCCATTTGGTACCGGGATCTGTGTAATACTTGCAGCTTTAGCCATAGCATTGATTTTCTTGACACGTCATTGGACAAAAGAGAGTCTTGCTCAAGAAGTGGCATTATTCTCGTTCTTAAAAAACCCCGGACCTTCTCGCAAAGAAGTGATAAAAAAGTTCTACACTAAAGATTGAAACAGTGAA
>JANYJT010000193.1 GCA_025358395.1 Bacteroidia bacterium | reverse complement strand
GCCGGATAGTACAGTTCCTGCGTCTCATCCAGCTCATGCCGGCCCGGAACACCTCCGGTATGAATGTGTCCGATGTATTTGCTGAATTTCTTGATGGTATCGATCACGTTGCCCTCCATCAGCTGCATGTGGTAAATGTCGTACAACAGCTTAAACCTCTCGGAACCAACCATCTCGCAAAGCGCAGCACCCCATGAGGTGTGGTCGCACTGGTAATCCTTGTGTCCATAGCTGTTGAGCAACTCCATGATAATGGTCACGCCATGTTTTTCGGCCAGGGGCGTTAGCCGACGCAACCCTTTGGCGCAATTGATGAGTCCGACCTGGTCATTCTGACCTTCCCGGTTACCGGAAAAACAGATCAGGTTGGGGACACCTGCCGCGGCAGCCTTGGGTATCATCGCCTCAAAATCGGCAACCAGCTTATCGTGGTTTTCGATCCGGTTGAAACCTTTTGGGATACCCCAATCAGTGGCATAACCCACGGCACATTTCAAGCCATTGGCTTTCATGGTAGCCCAGTCTTTCTCCTGCAGCAACTCGATCGACTCGATGCCCATCTCTTTGCAGGCTTTTGCCAGATCATTGAGCGGAATATCGCCGTAGCACCACTGGCTGACAGAATGCCGGATGTTGCCTTTCAATCCGCCGGCTTCAGACTCAGCGGCCTTACTCTCAGAAAATGGAATCGCCGTAGCCGACAGCGCCACCGAAGCAGCCGTCTTACCAATCATCTCTCGTCTGTTCATATGGATAGTTTGCTTTTTGTTGATTTGAATGAATGGCACTAATTTAAATATTTTTTGAATGTAAAATAATGTGCTAATGTGCTAATGTGCTAATGTGCTAATGTGCTAATGTGCTAATATGCTAATATGCTAATGTGCTAATGTGCTAATGTGCTAATATGCTAATGTGCTAATGTGTTAATGTGCTAATGTGCTAATGTGCTAATGTGCTAATGTGCTAATGTGCTAATGGGCTAATGGGCTAATGGGGTTTTAGTTCAGAAAATATGGAGATTACGGGCAATCAAACTCAGTAAAAAAAATAAAACTCAAAATAATTGTACAAATCCAAAATAATTAGCACATTAGCATATTAGCACATTAGCACATTAAATATGATTCACTTCGCAAAAAACTCCGAACTTGAAATTGCGGTACGTCAGCCGGGAGCCGAGCTCTCCTCCATCAAATCGCTGAAATCCGGCATCGAATACATGTGGGATTTCAAACCGGCCATCTGGAACAGTACAGCTCCGGTTTTGTTCCCCATTGTCGGGAATTTGAAAGAGGGCTTTTTCCTCTGGGATGGCGAGAAATATTCGCTTCCCCGGCATGGTTTCATCCGGGACAACCCGGCACTGTTGCTAACCGGAATTACAGCTGATTCCCTAACCTTCGGAATAGAATCAAGCAAAGAAACCCGCAAAATCTACCCATTCGATTTTGAGTTTAGCATTCTATTTAAATTAGAGAATAAAAAGATTCATGTAATCCACACCGTCACCAATACCGGCCATTCGAACCTTCTGTTTTCATTGGGTGCCCATCCTGCTTTCAGATGCCCCATCCATGCTACGGAAAATTATGATGACTATTTTTTGGAGTTCGAGCAGACGGAAACAGCCGACACCTGCCTTTTGCATGAAAGCGGACTGATTGGCGACAAAAAAGAGCGGGTGCTGAATCATTCCAATATCCTGCCGCTAACCCATGAACTTTTTAACGGGGATGCACTGATCTTCAAAGACCTGAAATCAAAGAGAATCACCCTTCGAAGCAAAAAATCTAAAGAGGCACTTTCTGTTTCCTACCGGGATTTTCCGCAGATGGGCATTTGGGCCAAACCCAACGGCGACTTTGTCTGCATCGAACCCTGGATCGGCTTTGCCGACAAATGGGACACTGATCAGCGGTTCGAGCATAAGGAAGGGTTGGTGCAACTCGAAGCCGGCGCGGTTTTTGAAGCTAGGTATACTATTGAGATACGCGAATAAAAAAGAGGGGAGAGGGGGCGAGTGGCAGCATAAACTATTGGTAGCATTATGCTTACTTTTATTGTAATATGATGACTATTATTGTTACACGACGACATTTATTGTAATATAACACTAATAATCAATCTATTGCATTCATTTAGAGAGTTCCATTCGCCCCCTCTCCCACTCGCCCTCTCTCCCCCTCATTCTTACTTCCTTGCCATCCGCAGCGCTTCTGTTGTTGTGTAGTATTTCACAATCATATTCGGCACTTCCCACTCGGGCAACTTGCCGGCTTTGAGGTATTCGAGGTACTTCTCGGTCACCTGACTGAAATGCGCCTCATGACCCACTTTATACTCGGCAGGTATTCCAATTTTCCAACTCCGCTCACCCACTTTTTCGAGGGTTAATCCGGCATGAGTCGGATGTTTCACGACGGCTTTCTCGAGCTCCGCAGTGAATTCAGGAAGCGGAGTCCCCGGATTTGCATGCACATACACCGCTGGCAGGTACTTCTCAGTCTCACCCTGCTTGATCTCCACCGAAGCTTTTGAGCCGCGAAGGATGGCGTAATGCGTGTCTCCCGATCCTTCAGGCGCCTTATACTGCCACTCGGCAGTTACTTTGGCGTGAATCCCCTTAATCTTGTAAAGCATCTCCCCGTTGGCATATTCATCCAGCTTTCCGTCCTTGACATATTTGGAAAGGTTGTCAGGAAAGGCCTCCATTTTGGTGACAGCTTTGAATTCATCCAGCGTCAGAACGGTCGGATAGCGTCTGGCCTGCAGCATCTCGATATCGGATTTTTGCAAAATTATGCCGGGGAAACAGCCCCACTGAACCAGGTCGACCAGGTGCGTGGCCACATCAACCATTCCTTCTCCCTGCTGGTCGACGTCAAAAAACCATCCCGGACGGACAAGCGTCGATCCGGAAACGCTCTTGTAGAAAAAGTGGACGCTGAAAATCTCAATACCGGGTTGTTCCTTCGTACCCGGAAGCAGCGTGCCAAAAATGCCGGGATTATGCGAAAGTTCCATTTGCAGCATCGAGGTAATTTCGAACCTTTCGGTCATGATATCGAACAAAATCACCTTTTTCTCGGCGGCAATTTTGAAAGATTCTTCCAGCATTGGAAAATTTTCAGGCGTGATCACCATCGGCTTGTCGGCAAATACATTCAGCCCCGCCTCGACCGACTTTTTGATGTATTCGGTCTTGATACGGTTGTTACCGGATAGCACCACCACATTACCTGCCTTCTCTTCCAGCATTTTGGCAAAATAATCGGGAGCCTTGTAAACCACCTCTTTCCAGCTCGTCGGACTCTCCTTACGGGTATTGTACCCGTCAATCCTGTTCAGATGCTGGGTCAGGTCAGCACCCTCGGGTGCGTACACACGAACCTCCGGATTTACCATATCGTACATTTTTTTCTGCACCAGGGCTGCATGAAAGTGACCCGGATCAAGTGTAAGCAGGCGCACCTCGCCCTTTGCACCGGTAAAAGTTTTTGCAACCTGTGGTTCCGCGTTTTTCTTTGTGGTGCCGCAGGAAGTCAGCAGTGCCAATAGTATAAGAGCCATTTGAAGCGTTTTTGTTGTCATAAATTGATGATTAATTTAGTTGTTCGTACAAAAAAGTGACTAAAGTGAACTAGAGTGATCTAAAGTGACTAAAGTTATAAAAAAAGCATTCGTGCATTCAAAACAGCATTTGCTGTTTTGAATGCTGAGATTCATGGAGCAGCAACCACTTCTTCCGCTCCAGCCCACCCGCGTATCCGACCATCTTCCCGTCGCTGCCAATGATCCGGTGACAGGGCACGATGATCGAGATCGGATTCTTGCCATTGGCCGTTCCCACTGCCCTGGTATTCAGAACCGAGCCTGTTTTCAGGGCGATTTCGCGGTAGCTTTTGGTCGATCCATAGGGAACTTTAAGTAACTCTTGCCACACCATCCGCTGAAAGTCTGACCCGTCCGGATCAAGCTCCAGATCAAACTGGAATCGGGTGCCGGCAAAATATTCGTTTAGCTGATGAACGGTTTTCAGCAAAATTTCCGGTAGTTTTTCCGGCTCATCGACCTGCTCATCGCTGAATGAAAGTGATTTCAAATGCGTATCATTCGAAACCAGGACAATCCGGCCCACCGGACTCTCCAAACTTGTGAAATAGCTTCTCATTTTTTATGACAATATCAGAGTTGAGAACTGAGAGTTGCTGCGACTAAAAGTACTTAGAGTACTTAGAGTTTGGAGTACTTAGAGTTAGAGCGACTTGGAGATTGTAGTTGAAAAATGTAGTTATCAAGGCAAATAATCATTTCCATCTCATATCTCGGGAGTTCAATCACTTTAAGTACTCCAAACTTTAAGTACTCCAAACTCTAAGTACTCCAAACTTCTTATTTCAGCTCCTTTATCTTGATATTCCGGTAATGAACCTCATTCCCATGGTCCTGCAGCAAAATGTGCCCGGTGGCGAACTCTCCGAATCCCGGATAGTCCTTGAATTTACTCGTTGCAAATGCCGCTTTCCACTCCGGAGTGCCACGGACTATTTCAACGACTTTGATTCCATTGAGATAGTGCGTCACCTTGTTGCCTTCAACAACAATACGGGCACGGTTCCACTGGTTCACGCCTTTGCTGGGTTTGACAGACGGTGCCGGATCAAATTTCTGCGGATTGGCTGGAATAAGATCGTACAGCGAAGCAAGCTTGCGGTTTCCGTTGATACCGGCCTTTGCATCAGGATGTTTGTCATCATCAAGCACCTGATACTCAAATCCTACGTTAGAAAAACCTTTACCATCCTTGTTCGGCTGAATAAAATATTTGATGCCGCTGTTAGCACCCGGGGTGAATAAAAAGTCGACCTCCAGAATGAAATTTTTGAACTCTTTCTTCGTCACGATATCGCCGCCACCTTTATTGTTGGGCAGATCAGTAATCAATTCCGTATCTTGGATGGTCCATCCTTTTGTTGGAGCAGTCCCATCTTTGTAAGAGACCCAACCCTCCATTGTTTTGCCGTCCCACAGCAGTTTCCAGCCCTCTTTTTGCTCGGCTTTCGTGAGCGCATTGTTGAGATCGCTAACTTCCGGGGCATCCGTGTTTTTACCGTTGAAGAGTCTTACCCAGCCGGAATTCGCGGCAAAAGTTCCGGAAACAAAAAGGGCAAGCAGAAGAACAAGACTAATTTTTCTCATAGTTATCTAAATTTATGTGGTGGTTTAATATTTTGGACAGTTAACCTTGCTAAATTAATTAACTTTTCTCATTCCGTTACCGCAAACGGATTGTTTTTCGCATTGATTTTATGTCAATTTCCAGCTATCTTTGCGAAGCAGGAGAAAGGACTAAGGAACTAGGAGACTTGGCGACTGGGGGAGTGGTCTCCTAGTCTCCAAGTCCCCTAGTCTCCTACTCTTTTTAAATCATTGCACAAACCTATAATCTAAAATAAATGTACCCAAAACAACAACTTCTAACACCCGCCTGGCATGCTGTCTACGTCCATTCGCGCGCGGAAAAAAGGGTGCACGAAGAGTTAAAATACAAGGGTATCGAATCGTTCCTTCCGCTTCAGCGCAAACTTCGTCAGTGGAGCGACCGCAAAAAGTGGGTAGAAATACCACTGATTTCAGGGTACGTTTTCGTGCACATCACCCTGAAACATTACGATATGGTGTTGCAGACCGACAACGTGATGCAATATGTCCGTTTCGAAGGCAAAGCGGCCGTGATCCGCGACCAGGACATCGAGATCCTCAAACGCATGCTGGGTCAAAGTGAAGCACAGGTCGAGATCACCCGCGAAGAGCTCCGGCCCGGCACCCTGGTCGAGATCATTGCCGGCCCCATGATGGGCGTCCGCGGTGAGCTCATCTCCTTCCGCGGCAACAACAAAGTGGCACTGCGCATGCTTCCGCTGGGCTTCACCGTGCTGGTGGAATCGCCGGGAACTAATTTGGCGGTAGTGAAGGAGTGACTGGGCAATTGACGAGGGGGAGACAGGGAGAGGGGGAGACTGGGAGAATAGTTATACTGACCATTTTTCGGGACTCTGAATCATAGTAACTATTTGTGCCTGTAGATGTTCATATTGAGCATCCAGATCTTTGGTAACAGAAGAATCCAAATATGCAAAAGTCTCAATAAAATATATCCAAACTTGAGTCTCTGCTACTTCACCTTCACAGTCAGACAATTTAGAAATAAATGATTTCGGATATCTACGCTTTCTAAATGCTTCAGCTATATTTGCTGCAATTGATCTGGAACTTCTTCTTATCTGGTCAGTTAGCGAGTACTTCTCTTCTGGTGGAAAATTCTTAGACAGTTTATGAATTCTTATAGCCAATTCAATTGCACTTTGAAATACCACCAATTCCTTATGCGTTTTAATTCTCATAATCAGAATATTAATGAATTATTTCTTATAGATAAATATACAACTTTTTCACCAATTTTCCAAATCAACCACTCGCCCACTCTCCCCCTCGCCCACTCTCCCCCTCTTTTTCCTAAGTATCACTCATTGTATAATTATTCTTCCTATTTTCGCAAAACAACCAACTTATCCGTACCATATGAAAGGCATCATCCTCGCCGGGGGCTCCGGCTCCCGTTTGCACCCGATCACCCTGGGCACCTCCAAGCAGCTGCTCCCGATCTACGACAAACCCATGATCTACTACCCGATGTCGGTGCTGATGCTGGCCGGGATTCGTGAAATACTGATTATCACCACCCCCGAAGAGCAAGCCGCTTTTATCCGGCTGCTGGGCAATGGCTCACAGTTCGGTGTCGAGTTGCAGTATGTGGTGCAACCATCGCCGGATGGCCTTGCCCAGGCATTTATCCTGGGTGAAAAATTTATCGGTACCGACGATGTCTGCCTCGTGCTGGGCGACAATATTTTCTACGGCCACGGCTTCGTCGAGCTCCTCAACAGGGCCGTCGATCAGGTAACCCGGAATCGGAAGTCGACCGTTTTCGGGTATTGGGTCAACGATCCGGAACGTTACGGTGTTTGTACTTTTGACGCGGGTGGCAACGTCACCTCCATCGAAGAAAAACCCGAAAAACCCAAGTCCAACTATGCCGTCATCGGACTCTATTTCTACCCCAACACAGTCGTGGATGTAGCCAAAAATATCAAACCCTCCGCGCGCGGCGAGCTCGAAATTACTACCGTGAACCAGGAGTACCTCGACCGCCTTGAACTGAAAGTGGAGCTGATGGGTCGCGGCTATGCCTGGCTAGACACCGGCACCCACGAATCACTGCTCGAAGCCGGATCCTTCATCGCCACCATCGAAAAACGCACCGGACTCAAAGTCGCCTGCCTCGAGGAGATCGCCTTCCGCAACGGTTGGATCGACGAAGCACAGCTCAAAGCCCGGGGCAACCTTTTGAAAAAGAATCAATATGGACAATATTTACTGAGTTTAGTTGAGAGTTGAGAACTGAGAGTTGAGAGTAGAGGGTTGATAACTAGGAGTTTAATTCAAATATTTTGAAAGAGAGCATATTAAAAGATAAGAGTTACCTTTTTGCACTTGAGATAATCAAGACTTGCAGAATGATCATAAATGTTGAAAAAGAGTTTGTTTTGAGTAGACAGCTACTAAAATCAGGAACCTCTGTCGGAGCATTAATTCGAGAAGCTGAACACGCTCAATCAACTGCAGATTTTATTTCAAAAATGAATATTGCTCTTAAAGAAGCCACTGAAACTGAATATTGGTTATTATTGCTAGGAGATTCTCAATTAATTGAACTACATCGCTCAACTCAACTAATTTCAAGTAATAACGAACTCATAAGCATGCTTGTTGCAACAATAAAAACATCAAAAAACAAAATAAATAAAGAATGAAAAAGTTGAGAGAGAATTTAGTTGAGAGTTGAGAACTGAGAGCTAAAAGACAGTTACTCGTAATTAATTCACTTGCAACTTTTTTCCACTCTCCACTCTCCACTTTAAACTCTCAACTCTCAGTTCTCAACTCTCAACTCTCAGTTCTCAACTCTCAACTCTCAACTCTCAGCTAATGATCTTTCGCTCAACCTCCTTCCCCGGCTTGTTTCTCATAGAACCCAAAGTCTTCGGCGATTCCCGCGGCTATTTTTTCGAATCCTTCCAGCTGGCGGAGTTCGAAAAAGCCATCGGGCATGTAGAATTTATCCAGGACAACGAATCCAAATCCGGGTACGGCGTCCTCCGCGGACTGCATTTTCAAAAGCCTCCTTATACCCAGGCCAAGCTGGTACGGTGCATTACCGGGACCATTCTCGATGTGGTGGTCGACCTGCGCATCAACTCGCCAACCTACAAACAATCGTTTTCAGTAGAACTTTCCGATACCAATAAATTGCAGCTTTATATTCCGCGCGGGTTTGCCCACGGGTTTGTCGTATTAAGTGAGGAGGCCATTTTTTCATACAAAGTGGATAATCTCTACGCGCCTACCCACGATCTCGGCATCCGTTTCAACGATCCTGAACTGAAAATCGACTGGAAATTGCCGGCCGAAGATCTGAGATTATCCGAAAAAGATAAGACTTTGCCACTTTTGTCCGAGACCCATTTGTCGTTTTACTTGTGAATGTTGGCAATTTTTTGTTTTTTTAATATTCAAATCAGATTGCAGATATAACTTACCGGACACCTTCCCCCGGGAAATACTTTAGAACCAATCTGATTAAGATATATAATGCCTGCTTGGTTGCTGATTGTGACTGAGGGGGCGGAGCCTT
>JANYJT010000154.1 GCA_025358395.1 Bacteroidia bacterium | reverse complement strand
AGAGATAGCTAATCAGCAGGATAGATCCTTTCCGGATGTTAAACAAAAGGAATACAAGAGAAATGATCAGGGCAGTGATGCCATCGCCTATATGGGTAAAATACTGAAAGAAAAAATCCGGCACCTTGTTGTTGTGCGAATTAATCCAAAGAGCTATTTCTACCTTATCGAAGAAAAGCAATAACAAAGATGACCCTCCAACCAAAATAAAAAATGGGACAGAGAATACTTTTGTTTTGCGTAACAATTCAATCATTGGGTTTCTGCTTTTGATGCCGCAAAAATAATCAAAGAATTGATGAGTATAACATTTAGTTTATTTCCAATTCACGCCAGCCGGGAAGTTTTGGGAATGATGCATGTGGATCTATCTGATACCAGAAGCACGTGGAAGCAACATCAGAATGCTGTGCAAGGTAACGTCCTCCCAAATGCCATCCCAGATCCTGAATGGTTATCTTCAGATCTTTATCAAATCGGATGGGATCCATGATGTGCCAACGATAGAGGCCAAACCTCATCATCACTTTGTAATCCGATGCCGGACGGATCACCTGGTGCAAGCCTGAATAAGGGGTGCAAAACTCTTTGTATTTGCCCTCGCGGTCAAAGTTGTAGGATCCGCAGAAGTAATCTTCTGTTCCGGTACCACAGATGGTCGGGAATTTCGTGTCGCCATCCATAAAAAACTTTATTTCCCCTTCTCCCCACCAACCATTGTTGGTGACACCCCAGGCCATGTAAAGACCTACAAACTGTCCCTTGCCTTTTATTCCATCAACAATGGTGTAAACAGACGACTCAACTGGATTTGTCCGGCGAAACTGGGCATGAAAGTATCCGGCATCCGATGGAACATCAGTCAGTGTATAATCAACTTGGTAATAAACGTTCATGGCATCTTTCTCATTGATATTTTCCATGGTAATTTTGCATTTTTTCCGGAAAGGCATGGCCCAATAGCAATTAAATGCGCTGCCTGGATTGACACATACAGGTAGTGAAGTTAGCTGGGCATATGCATTCCAACCCTGACCAAAAAAATCGCCCACAGGACATTCCACCGAAGGTACTTTTTCATCGTCCCAATAGATGCGCAGAATTGAGAAGCGCCAGTTTCCGGTAGGGGTCATCCAAATGTGCTGAATGGCGCCGGGTCCTTCTATCTCGGCCAGGATAAGGGTTTGCCCGGGTTTAATGTCGACCCGGGGGTTAACTTTCCAGCCCTGACCAAGGTCTCTGGCAGCATTGGCGGCATTAGCCACATTGGGTTTGTCCTTATCGGCCGGGTTCGCCATTCCACCCTTGCCCTTCTCCCCAGTGAAATTTTCGGGACTGATTGAGCGGGTTTTGGCATCAGATGTTCTGTAAAGATTTCCCATATTCATTTCTAATCCGTTGAATTTGGTTTGGGAAAATCCGATGAATGTGAAAAAAATAAATAGGGTTGATGTTAAAATTTTGCTGTTCATTTTCTTGAATTATTAGGGTTGTTCACTGATTGAAAGGCACAATTTACTGAAAATAGAACAAATATTCTACTCCTAAGGGTATTTTCGACTTTGGTGAAAGGATGTTAATTAAAATTTTCGATTAAACTTTTGTGAAACCGATGTGTCAAACAGCTGTTTAATGGATTATTTCCAGCTGGTTCTTATCTCCATCACATGAAATTGCCATGATTTGCTTATCACCGATCGGAGTGATAATTACCACGGGGATATTCCATTTGGACAGTGAAAACAAATTAGATACAAATGAAAGATTTATCAGTCATCATCGTAAACTACAGAGGAGGGGAAAGACTAAAAAGATGCCTTGAGTCTCTTAAGCTCCTGGAGAATACTTCTTTATCTTATGAAGTTATTGTAGTAGATAACCAGACGAACAAAGGTCGGCTGGCTGATTACACCCGACAATATCCCGAATTCAGTTTTATTTCCAACACGAGTAACCATGGCTTTGCGAGTGGTTGCAACCTGGGGGCTGCAAAGAGTACAGGATCTGTTTTGCTCTTTTTAAATCCGGTTACCGCCGTGACAGCTGAAACCCTTTTTGATATGATCGGAGAGGTTAGAGTAGAGCCCAAATGCGCGATCATATCTTACAGGAAGCTTGAGAAAGAGGGATCAAATGAACTCAGTGAAAGTACTTATTTGACGCAGCCCAAAATGAGTGGATGGATGCAAATGATTAGTCAGGTATTTTACAATCATTCAGCGCATTCAATTGTACAGGAAAGGCATCATGCATATCCTGATTGGATCTTTGGTTCAGCCTTTATGATTAGCAGGGAGGGATACTTGGAGATGGGGAAATTGGACGAAGATTTTTGGGTGTATTATGAAGATGATGGATTGTACAACAAGGATAAAAGCGATTTCAGTGAAATCGTTAAGCTAAAAAATGGAGTCGTCGGACATAGTTACAGGCGCTCTACCAAATTCATTCCAAAATCAGAAATTTTGGTCAGAACAGAGATTCATAGGGCCAGTGCCCTAAGAGTTTCGCATTCTGACATGGTCTATGAGTCTCCGAGCTGGTTCTGATCTTTAACTGCAGAATGTGCAAGGATAACAGGGTTTCCTTCTATTTTGATATGTATCGTTGGTCCGAATCATAAAGCGATTGATACATGCGCATCAATTTATCAGCAATTGACTGATCATTAAATAGTAACGCATTTGCCATTCCTTTCCTAATCAATTCCTTTTTTAAATTGTGGTTTGTCAGGGCATTTCGAATTGCGAGACCAATTTCCCGGCTACTTCCCGGGTTTATGTAAATTGCCCCATCTCCTCCCGCTTCAGGCATACTGCTAATATTTGAGGTAATTACCGGGCATCCTGATGCCTGCGCTTCCAAGACAGGTAGTCCGAATCCTTCGTAAAAGGAAGGATAAACCATCAATTCTGCCATCTGATAGATTGCCTGCAACTCAGCTAAACTGGTCTTATGTAAAAAGATCAACTGTTTTCGCAAGTTGGATTTTTCTATGAATTCATCCAGTTGCTTCATATAATCAGTAGGTTTTCCCAACAAAACAACCGGAATGTCCAGATTTTCCTGAACGATACCTTTCAAGATGGCCAACTGATTTTTTCTTTGTTCTATGGTTCCAACGCAAAGGATGAATTTGTTAGGAAGATTGAATTTTAGTCGGATAGTCTCTTTTCGCGATTCTTCAACCTTTTCATAAAAAAGATTATTGCAGGACTGATGGATGACATCAATCTTTTCAGGATCAATGCCCAACAAATCGACTAAATCATTTTTAGTCTGATAACTGATCGCAAGGATCTTTGTTGCATGGTGGCACGAAAGTGTGGTTAGATAGCGATAAAGAATTTGATCGATCTTTTTGTAGTATTTTGGATAACGGAGGAAAATCAGATCATGGACTGTCAGAACTGAGGGTATACCTGATCCTTTTATTCCGAATGGCAAGAGATTGCTTAATCCATGAAAGATATCTATATCATTGTTTTTTAGTGATTTAGATGCCTTATTCAAACGCCAGTATGACCTGAACTTCTTTGAAAACCATGAAGTTGGCGTGATTGCCTCAACAGAATTTGGCATTGGATACAAATCCGTAATTACCGGGGCAAAAAGGACATAACTGTTTTCAGGATAGTACTTTGCCAATAGACTTATCATGTTCCGGCTGTAGTTCCCAAGTCCAGACGAATTTTGAAATACCCGCTTTGCTTCATAGCCAATTCTCATATTATTTTTGATAGGTTACGGCAAAAATATGCTTTTAATTGATATTTTTGAAAGTAAACGATTTGAGCGTTACATTTGCAGGCAGGTTTGGGTAAGGAATTGTTGAACATAGTTTATTTTATAACTTTACCCTGCTGATGAAAGTAAGAGGTGTTTATTTGACTAACCAGGACTTTAATGGATATTCTTAATACTCAGTTATACAGGATTATTGTACCTAAATATTTCCGAAAGAAAATATTGGCCCGGGTTCTGAAATCGAAAATCCCGGCCTTTTATGCAGGCCTTAACGAACCTGTTTCAGCCGAAATTGCTGAGGTGCTCGATTACATCCGCAATCGCAGGATAGCGATGTTCCCGTACTATTTTCAGGATCGGTACATTGAAAGTTCCATTGAAGTTCTGGATGACAAGCAATTGGGATTGCGTTATGTGATGCTGGAGGGTAAGAGGCTCTATTTCAAAAAGAGATGGAGTAAGAGCCACATCAGATTAAGCTTCAATGAGTTGATGAAAGAGCAGGATTTGAATAGTCCTCACTGTTACGATAAGGGAGACTTTAGGGTCGATGAAGGTGATGTACTGGTTGATATTGGGGCCGCCGAAGGGAATTATGCCTTATGCAATGTTGAAAAAGCCTCACGAATCATACTGTTCGAAAGCAACAAGGAGTGGCTGGAGCCATTGAAAGCAACCTTTGCACCCTGGAAGGAGAAGGTCACCATTGTGAATAAATTTGCCGGAGATGTAAGTAATTCAAATTGTATAACCCTCGATGATTTTTTTGCTCCCGGCGAAAGGGTTTCTTTTCTTAAGATTGATGTTGAAGGAGCTGAATCCAGTTTATTAAAAGGTTGTTCCAGAATTCTCAGGGATCCGAAACCGCTTAAAGTGGCCATATGTACTTATCATAACCAAAAAGATGAACTGGAACTTGGCCGGATATTGTCTGACTATGGATTCCACATTTCGCACTCAGATGGTTATATGCTTGTATTTACGGATAGAAAACTTAACCCTCCTTATTTTAGGCGTGGTTTGATCAGGGCAATAAGACACTGAATTATATTCTGTATTTTGTACTATGCAAACAGGCAAAAAATTAGTTGACATATTCGAAAAATCATTCCTGAAGGATTTTCGTGTTTATTATTTTTTATGGATAGGCATCTCCCTCTTCCTTGGTGTTTTCAACACGCTATCCGGTCAGCTGCACAATAATTACAAGATCTATAAATATGTTTTCCTGAATATTCTGGAGCAATTTCCCTTGTATCAGCACCGTCCGGAATTTTTTGACGATCTGAATCACTATGGACCAATTTTTGGGATTATCATTGCTCCGTTTGCATTAATGCCGGATATTGCAGGAGCAACACTTTGGTTGGTGTTTTTGGCAATGGTGTTTTTATATGCAATAAAGGAATTGCCTCTGAAAAAATGGCAGCAAATGGCCATCCTTTTGCTTTGTGCAAATTCGATGATAATTGCTCAGACAAATCTGCAATTTAATATTGCAACTGTCGCATTAATCGTATTATCCTATACAAATATCCGTAAGGGGAATGATATTTTGGCTGCCTTTTTTATTATGCTTGGCGCCTTTGTAAAGTTTTATGGCATTGTAGGATTTGCGTTTTTCATCTTCTCCAAACACAAACCGAAATTAATTATTTGGAGTATAATCTGGGGAATAGTGCTTTTTGTTTTGCCAATGTTTATTTCATCTCCGGAATATATTATTAGCCAATACCGCGGTTGGATTGAAGAGTTGGTTATAAAAAACCTGAGCAATGCAAATTCAGTGCAGCAAAATATTTCATTTCTGGGGATGGTTCATAAAATCACCGGAAATTTCGAATTTTCAAATTTGCCAATTCTTCTTGGGGCGATGCTTCTTATTGCACTACCTTACATGAGGATCAGTGAATATCAGCAGAACAGGTTTCAGTTGCTTACCCTTTCATCAGTTTTAATATTTACTGTTTTGTTCAGTACCGGAAGTGAACCAAATAGCTATGTGATTGCGATTACAGGAGTTGCCATATGGTTTATAATTCAACCACGACCTTATTCCGGATGGAATATATTTCTGATTATCTTTGGGATTGCTATTTCCAGCTTTGCTCCATCTGATTTATTCCCCGATTCATTGTATCGGGAAATTATAAGGCCATATGCCTTGCAGGCGTTGCCCTGCACACTTATTTGGCTGACAATTGTGTACGAGATGCTATTCCGTAATTCGGATAACTACGTAACAAATCTTCAAGAATGAGAAAGAAACTTGTTTCAATAGTATTGCCGGCACACAATGAGTCTGGAAATATCGACAAGATTAATGAGCGGATCGATTCATGTTTCCCCTACGAGCTGTATGATCTTGAATTAATATTTATTGACGATGGAAGCACCGACGATACATTGGCAAAAATCGAGAACCTTCTCAGCAACCAAAGCAGCATTTATTATATTGAATTATCAAGAAATTTCGGCCATCAAAATGCCCTGAAAGCTGGAATAGATAGTGCGAACGGCGATTGTATCATCTCAATGGATTGTGATATGCAACATCCTCCTGAGATCATACCAAAATTTCTTGAGAAGTGGGAGGAAGGCTTTGATATAGTCTATACATTAAGGCATGAGAGTGAAAATCTTTCCTTTTTAAAGCGGAAAACATCCAATCTTTTCTACCTTATCGTAAGCTGGCTATCTGACTTGAAAATAGAAAAGGGGACCTCCGATTTTAGATTGATCGACCGAAGAGTCGCCGATATTTTTTCAAATTTCAGAGAGAATGATTTATTTATTCGTGGAATCATTAAGTGGGTGGGCTTCAGGCAAATTGCGATAGATTTTTATCCCAACGACCGTTTTTCCGGACGAACAAAATATTCCATGCGCAAAATGTTGAGTTTTGCTTTCAACGGAATAACCTCATTGAGTATTCGTCCTCTTTATATCGCAGTATATCTGGGTTTCATTCTTTCACTTCTTTCCTTTCTATACCTTCCATATGTGGTTTGGTCTTATTTTTATTCAGGACATTACTCTTATGGCTGGGGATCCGTCATTTTAACGGTGGTGTTTTTCTCAGGTTTGCAACTAAGCGTTTTGGGCATCATCGGCATTTACATCGGGAAAATGTTTATGCAAGTGAAAGAGAGGCCACTCTATCTGGTGAAGTCCACAAATTTAAAAAGTTCAGCTAAGCATGGTGTTTCTAAGCTTTGATATTGAGGAATTTGACAATCCACTACCGTACACACAAACGCTGAGTTTTGAGCAGCAAATGTCAATCTCCAGAATCGGAACCATTCGTATTCTTGATTTACTTTTGGGTAAAAAAGTAAAAGCTACTTTCTTTTGTACGGCAAATTTTGCTCTCCACGCTACTGATCTGATCAATCGGATGATCCATGAAGGACATGAAGTAGGATCGCATGGCTATTATCATGCAACTTTCAAACCCAAGGATTTAGTAGATTCTAGAAGAGTTCTGGAGCAGATTACCGGGTCCGGAATATTCGGATTTAGGATGCCCAATATGGCGGCAATAGATGCTCAGCCAATTATCGAAGCCGGATACTTGTACAACTCATCTCTGAACCCAACTTTTTTGCCGGGTAAATACAATAACCTGAATAAACCGCGACGAATCTTTTACGAAAAGGAGCTATGTCAAATTCCGGTTTCTGTTTCAGCTAATTTTAGAATTCCGCTCTTTTGGCTCTCACTGCATAATTTCCCTCTGGGCATCTACAAAATGATGTGCCATGGATCAATGAGGAAGGATGGATATCTTAATCTATATTTTCATCCCTGGGAATTTGCAGAGCTAACTTCACCGGAGGTGAAATTGCCCTCCTACATTGTTAGAAATTCCGGCCATAAACTGGCAGACCGATTGGGCAGCCTGATAGATTCCTTTGTTGGAAATAATTATGCTTTTGGGACATTAAAGGAATGCCTCGAAATTTTTCCGAATAAAATTGAAAAAGTCCGAATCTAAACAATCCTCAGGTGATTGTTAGCCTCTTCATAAGCAATTGTGAATGTAAATTTGGATCCTTTTCCCGGCGTTGATTCAACTTTTATTGTACTTCCCAGCATATTGGCAAAGTCCCTGGCAATGGAAAGTCCGATACCGGAACCTCCATAAGTGCGTTTGATCCTTAAATCGATCTGATAAAACCGATCGAAAATTTTGCTGAATTGATCCGGCGGAATGCCAATGCCTGTGTCTCTGACAAAAAACTCAATCAGTGTATTTCCGATCATTTGGTAGCCATATTCAATCTCTCCTTCGTCGGTAAATTTGATGGCATTGTCAATCAGACTTTCCATAATATCTTTGATCTTATTGCCATCACAGACAATTGAAAACTTCGGATGAACGTTTCCTAGTACAGGTATTAGTTTCAGATGATCCTTTTCCAATTGTTCTTTTTCATACATAAATTTTCGCTTCAGATCACTAACCATCCCGTTCAGGTTATAAAACTGCTTCTCGACTTTTTCTGAACCACTCTGAATTTTTGAGAGCTTAATGGTATCACTAAAAACATGAAGCAGGATCTGGCAATTACGGGTTATGATCTGAAGATAATTCAGCCGCTCGGGGCGGGATACTTCATCCGTCAAAAGTACGTTGGAGAATCCCACAATGGCATTGAGTGGTGTGCGCACCTCGTGTGAAATGTTTTGTAAAAAGGCTGCCTTGAGCATGTCTGCCTCCTCTGCTTTTTTTCTGGCTTCTTCAATTGCAATGACAGCAAATTTCTGTTTGGAGATATCTCTTGAAACGGCCATGACAGAGTTGCGATTCAGCTTTACCATTCTCATTTCAAAGAAGCAAGATCCTTTTCCCTTCACTTCAAGCGCGTACTCGATGGTTTCGATACTGTCTTTTGCGATTACAGTCCTGATTGATTTACTAACCTGACTGACCATCCTGGAAGAGAACCCCACTTCAAAAATTGTACTTCCAATGATCTCACCGGCCAGCATATCTATTCCGTTGTCAGATTTAGGTACATAATCAATGTATGTTCCGTCTTTGTCGATGACAAAAAACATATCCGGAATTGTTTCCAGAAGTAGTTTATAACGGTGTTTGCTGTTACTTAATTCCTTTAATGAATTTTTAATGGCAGTAATATTCTCGAAGAAGCAAATTATCTTGTCATTGTCGATAGGAATAGCACTTACACTATACCATCTGTTGGTATGAGGAACATGAATCTCCTTTCTGACTCTCCTGGCAGGATCAAAAAGTGACTGCCAGTCGACCTCGCCACGAAAAAGTTTTTGAAATAGAAGATGGGCAGGCATTTCCTTAACCTCAGAATTACGTACTCCAAAAAACTCTTCAAAGGCAGGATTTATATAGGTTATTGTGTATCCTGTTCGTTCACCCAATTCATCCCGTTCAATGTTAAAACGGATAATACCTTCAAAAAATTGGTGAAAAATCAATGTTTGATTTTCACGGAGCGTATCAATGGCTTGTTCTTTTTCCGAAAGTCGTTGATGATTTAGTAAGTATAATGAAAAGCCGGCTACACTAATAATCAGATAAATAAACAGAGGATGCAAGGTTCCTGATTGATCCCAGTTGAACTTAAAGAGAAGCTCTTTATCGGCAAATTTTACAAGATGTCCTACCAGAACACTTGTAGTTATAAGCAGATATATGAGGATCTGTCTCCATCTGGATGACAATAATAGAAGGATAATAAGCCCCGCAAGATACAAGTAGATCTCATAAAAGAAGGACGACTGTGGAGGGAAATGAGCAAATCGGGATGAGATCATCAGAAAATAGGCAGGAACAGGAAGAAACAGAAGCGCGCTCAAGGCCTCATTTTTTTTACCCTCTTTAAGAAAAAACAGAACGAGGATAAATATCCCCAGGAAAGAAAGGGTATTTACGTAATAATTGGCATTGAAAAAATTGAGAAAATCAAGTACCAGGATTACAATTGCTCCAATTAAAAGCAAGAGATCGATATAAAAAAGCACCAGGATTAGTCCCAATTCCTGTTTTGGCAAGTGGGCATATCTACCCTTCAATCCGTTTTCTGGTTTTTTTGGCATCTATATCCAAACGGCTACATGATGATTCATAAATAAATACAAAATCTCACTCCAGGGTATAAAGGTGACATTTATTAGCAAATTTCAGACAGATATCCCCTAAATTTGTGCGATCAATAGCAATGGTTGGTCTGATCAATCTAATGCAATAATACAAAAAATCAACAATATGTCAACCGGATTTTACAATGTCCCTGTTCCTGTTAATGAACCAATAAAAAGTTATGTTCCAGGATCGCCGGAACGTCTTGAATTGCAGAAGAAAATTCTGGAAATGCGCTCTGTTCAGGTAGATCTGCCCATGATCATAGGTGGCTTGGAGGTCAGGTCAGGAAACAAGGTGGAAATGTTTCCACCGCATGATCTGAAGTATAAATTGGGAACTTATCATCAGGGTGACAGGACTCATGTTTTGCAGGCAATCGATGCCGCTTTGAAAGCGAAAAATCAGTGGGCAAACACTCCCTGGCAACATAGGGCGGCGGTTTTTCTGAAAGCGGCGGATCTTATTTCCGGTCCTTACAGGGCCAAAATAAATGCTGCCACCATGTTGGGCCAATCAAAGAATGCCTATCAGGCCGAAATAGATGCTGCCTGTGAGATGGCCGACTTTTACCGTTTTGGCGTGAAATGTATGACCGAAATTTACGCCATGCAACCGCAGTCAAATCCCGGTATGTGGAATTACAATGAATTCAGGCCACTAGAAGGATTTGTTTTTGCCCTGACGCCTTTTAATTTCACATCCATTGCAGGCAACCTGCCTGTCGCACCGGTGATTATGGGTAATGTTTCTGTTTGGAAGCCAGCGAAAACGGCCGTGTACTCTGCAAGTGTGATCATGGAAATATTAATGGAGGCAGGTTTGCCGGCGGGTGTGATTAATCTGGTTTTTGTTTCCGGACCTGCTGCAGGGGAGGTAATCTTTTCTCATCCCGATTTTGCCGGTATCCACTTTACCGGTTCCACGGGTGTCTTCCAGGATATTTGGCGCACCATTGGGGCAAATATTGCAAAGTATAAATCTTACCCGCGTATCGTTGGTGAAACTGGCGGTAAGGATTTTATTTTTGCAGACCCGACAGCCGATCCGACCGCATTGGCTACGGCCATTGTGAGGGGATCATTTGAGTACCAGGGACAAAAATGTTCGGCCGCTTCCAGAGTTTATGTACCAAAATCTATCTGGACCGAAACATGGGCTAATTGTGAATCGCAGCTTCGCAGGATGAAAATGGGTCCTCCCGAAGATTTCGCCAATTTCGTTAACGCGGTGATTGATGAAGCTGCCTTCGACAAGCTTAAGGGATTTATAGATCAGGCTAAAAAGGATGCGGATGTTGATGTAATCTATGGTGGAAACTGTGACAAATCGGTGGGTTATTTTATTGAACCAACTGTTATCCTAACCAGAGATCCGCAATACATTACCATGAAGGAAGAACTTTTTGGTCCGGTAGTTACCATTTTTGTTTACGAAGATGACCAGCTTGATCAAACATTGACACTCCTGGATGAAACATCGCTCTATGCCCTGACAGGTGCAATTTTCTCTCAGAGCAGATATTCCATTGATCACATGACTAAGAGATTAGCGAATGCTGCCGGTAATTTTTATATCAACGACAAACCCACCGGAGCAGTCGTTGGACAGCAACCTTTTGGAGGCGCAAGGGGTTCAGGTACAAACGATAAGGCTGGTTCAGTATTCAACATGTTGCGTTGGGTCTCTATCCGAACAATCAAGGAGACCTTTGTTTCTGCCCGGGATTTTACCTATCCGAATTTTCTTGCCGATTAGTCATTTTCAGTACGTTTATGGCTTTTATTTGCAGGCAGATTTTCTAACTTTGTATAGAATATCTGCCTGCAAAAATGAAGTCATTGATACCCAAAAAGCTCCTGAAAACCTTCGCAAACAAATACTTGATTGCCTTTATGGTTTTTAGCGTATGGATGATATTTATCGATGACAACAACATTTTCTTTCTCAGAAAAAATGTCAACAAATTAAAGGAATATAGAGTTGAAAAGGCCTATTTCATTGAGAAGATCCGAAAGGACAGCATCCGTCTGCAAGAGATGAAGGCCAATGCGAAGAATCTCGATAAATTTGCCAGAGAAGAATTTCTGATGAAAAAAAAAGATGAAGATATTTTTCTTATTATTGAGAAATAATACTTGTCCTTTTTCCCAATGCTTCTGGATCTTGACATATTTAAGATAGATAATAAACTTCTGCCCAGGCAGGGGAGAGTTCTTATTGCTGAACCATTTCTGCCAGGCGAATATTTTAACCGATCTACAGTTCTGCTGGTCCAATGCACCGATGAGGGCGATGTAGGATTCATTCTCAACAAACCAACTGATCTTCAAGTCAAAGACCTCTTCAAAGGTTTTCCGGAATTTATATCGAACGCGTATATTGGCGGACCGGTCAGCAACGACAAACTATTCTTCCTGCACACTTTAGGCGAAAAAATTCAGGATAGTTTACAGGTCAGTGACCGACTTTTTTGGAGTGGTAACTTTGATCATTTGACTGCATTGATAAGTGCCGGACTTGTCGGAGAAGAGGAGATCCGGTTTTTCTTGGGTTATTCAGGATGGGCAACTGGTCAGCTTGCAGCTGAAATAGCTGATCATTCCTGGGTGGTGGTAGAACCAACTGTTGAGTCTATTCTAACAAGTGATGAGAATTTCTGGAATGAAAGCATCAAAACAATCGGAGGCAACGCACTCCTATGGCAAAATTTTCCAGAGAATCCGGAACTGAACTAATTTTATAATTTACCTGCCTAAGTATCTTATGAAAAAGATTAAATTATCCGAATTTGATCTATCCTTGCTGAGGAAGATCGAAGACATTCATGCCTTTCTGCCGGACTTCAATCCGGAAAAATCAGGTCAGGATTTTTTTGAAGGTCTGGCCACCTATTTGACTAAAACCCTTGAAATAGATTATGTTCAAATCGCCAGATTGGATAATGGCCGGCAATATGCTAAAACCATCATTGCATTAGATGGTGGGAAATTTGATGGCAATGCAATTTACCCTTTAACGGAAAGTCCATATGGTAGAACGATTGAGGAAGGGGTGTGCAGTATATCCCAAGGTGTTTATAATCTATATCCCAACGACCCTATAACTCAAATTTTAAAAGCGGAAGGTTATGCCGGAGTTTCACTATTGGGATCAAATGCTCAACCGATAGGTTTAATTTCAGTTTTTAGCCGGAGCATCCCGGATGATATTCATTTCACGGAAATTGTTCTGAAACTTGTTTCATTTCGTGCCGCTGTTGAGATTGAAAAAATCCTGATTGACTTAGAAAGCAGAAAGAAAGATGAATTTCTCCAGGAAATCATTAAGTCTTCGATTGATGGATTTTGGATTATGGATACAAAAGGTTATTTCCTCGAAGTTAACGATACCTATTGCCTCATGTGCGGTTACACTTCTGAAGAACTGCTCTCCATGAATATCTCTGACATAGAGTGTGAAGAAACAGTCGATGAAACAAAAAATCACTTCCAAAAGGTGATGATTTTTGGGGAAGATCGTTTTGAATCCAAACATCGCCGCAAGGATGGTACAGTTTTAAATGTTGAGATTGGTGTTCGATACCTTACCGTTGATAATGGTCGAATAGTCGCTTTTTTGCACGATATAACCGATAGGAAGGAAGCCGAAACGCTGCTTTTGCAAAGCGAATATTTGTTCAGGGAATCGCAGCAAGCCGCATTTATTGGGTCGTATAAAACTGATTTTGTAACTGATTTCTGGGAATCTTCAGCTGTACTTGATCAAATTTTTGGTATTGAAAAGGATTACAACAGGACATTGGAGGGATGGATTGGTCTTGTTTATCCGGCAGATAAGGATTGCATGACCCAATATCTTTCGAATGAGGTTTTTGGAAAAGGTGCTGATTTTAACAAGGAGTACAGAATTTTAAGGCAGTCGGACGGTGAAATGAGATGGGTACATGGACTTGGAAAGGTCGGGTTTAATAAGGACAATCAGGTTATTTCGCTGGTCGGGACGATCCAGGACATCACCAAACGCAAGCAGACTGAGGAAAAATTGAGGGAAAGTAAAGATAAGTTCAAAAACCTGGTTCAAAATATGCCTGTCGGGGTTCTTCTCCAGGGACCGAATACAAAAATCCTGTTAAGCAATCAAAAGGCACTTGATTTACTTGGACTAACTGAAGACCAGATTTTAGGCAAGACCTCATTCGACCCGGATTGGGGAGTGATACATGAAGACGGATCTGAATTCCCCGGATCGGCTCATCCGGTCGCACAGGCAATTGCTTTGGGTCGCCCGATCCGAAATGTCGTTATGGGTGTTTTTAGACCCAGGCAAGGAGACCGGGTGTGGTTGCATGTTGATGCAGAGCCTCAAATGGATGACGACAAGAATGTTTTGCAGGTGATTTGTACCTTTATTGATATTACGGAACGCAAACATTTTGAAGACTCTTTAAATCAGCTGAATGAAAGCCTGGAGTATATTGTAAAAGAGCGAACAAATGAGTTGTTGACCTCAAATGCAGAACTTCAAAAGGCCCATGAAAAGTACAGGACAGTTGCCGATTATACCAACGATTGGGAAACCTGGATGGGGACAGATGGTCAATATATCTACGTTTCACCCTCTTGTATGTCGGTGACCGGATATTCGGCAGAGGAGTTTATCAACGCCCCGGATCTTTTTTTAAAAATTGTTCATCCGGACGACCTTGATTGGATTACGAAACACTATCAGGAGGAGTTGGAGGGCAATGTATTCTCATGGGCAATGGATTTTCGGATTATTCACAAATCAGGAGAAGAGAGATGGATTGGTCATAAGTGTCAGGCTGTATTTGATACGGAAGGAAAATGGATTGGAAGGCGCAGCAGCAATAACGACATCACTGAGAGGAAAAGGGCAGAATCCGCAATGATTGCCTTTCAACAGCAATTAAGAGCCCTGTCACAAAAAATGAATGCTGTCGCTGAAGAGGAGCGAATTCATATTGCGCGTGAAATTCACGATGAACTTGGGCATCTTTTAACTGCTCTAAAGTTTGACATAGAAAGTATTGCTGATAAAGCGGATTTTAACACGGACTCCTTCAAGAGCGAAATGGAATCCATCCTGAGCATGGTCGATGCATTGATCGATTCAGTTCGCAAGATTGCCTCTGAATTAAGGCCCGGAATATTAGACCACCTGGGATTGCTGCCGGCAATTGAATGGCAAATCAGCCAGTTCCAAATGCGAACCAGGATCAAGTGTAATTATGATCTTGATGCTGATATTAATTTTGACAAGAACGAAACAACAATAATTTACCGTATTCTTCAAGAGATACTTACCAATGTTGCACGCCATTCAAAAGCCGAAAATCTTAAAATCAGCCTAATTGGAAGAGGGAATATTTTTTGTATGAAAGTGGCGGATGATGGGATCGGTTTTGATTTGAACAGTGGCATTCTTCAAAATTCTTTTGGTTTAATGGGTATGCGTGAACGTGCTATGTCTATTGGTGGAGAATTGGAAATTGAGAGCGTTATTGGTGAGGGTACCACTGTTACTTTTACACTTATCGTCTTATAGGATTTAAATTGGAAAATTTAGTTTGTGAAAAAAGTGCATTACATGGCAAAATGCCAGGTTCATTGATAAAATTGTGAAGTTGGTTTGCTGTTTTTGTAATAATTATCCGTAATTTTCCAAAAAATACAGCTGGTTATGGGATCAGGAAAATTGAAAATTCTAGTTGCCGATGATCATTGCGTTGTCCGTACCGGCATAATAAATTCCTTATCTGCCAATTTTTCGAATGCTGAATTCGGAGAGGCTTCCAATTCAGCCGAAATTATTAACATGATTCATTCCTCAAGATGGAATCTGGTTTTGCTTGATATATTTATGCCGGGTAGAAATGGTTTGGAAGTGTTAAAAGAGATCAAGTCCGGATATCCTGATCTGCCGGTTATCATTTTCAGTATGTACCCCGAGGATCAGTTTGCGGTCAGGGCTATAAAGACAGGTGCCTCAGCATATTTGAACAAGGATATATCCTCTAAGGAACTTGCCAGAATTGTCAGAATGATTCTTAATGGTGAACGTTACCTCACAGATACTGTCGTCGATCTGATAACCAGTGAACTTCGGGGTGATTCAGATAAGGGTTCTCATACACTTTTATCTGATAGGGAGTATCAGGTATTTCTTTTAATTGCTGCCGGTAAAAGTGTATCAATTATTGCCAATGAATTGTCCTTAAGTGTTAAGACGATCAGTGTTTATCGCACCAATATTCTCAGGAAAATCTGTCTGAAGAACAGTTCAGAAATAACTCATTATGCCTTTAAACATAACCTGGTTGAGTCGTCCCAGTTTTAGGTAAATGAGGCTTTTTTAGGTAGCACCTTGTTATTTTACTTCACTGCATCGCCCGTGAATCGGTGAACTCTCCACACTCAACTCTTTTCCCATAGGACAAACACCTATTTTTATATACAAGATTTACCTAGATCAAAAATGGATTTTGACCTATTTAGCAATCCAGGATTGAGCGCTAACTTTGAGCTTTTATAAATCCTATCCGAAATCTGTAACCATCATCTATAATTATAATTTCCATCAGAATATGATTGCCTCAACCGAATCTGCCAGCCGGCGGATGTGTATTGGCATGGCTGATCACCGGTTGGATATGACCGCATTCCAGGTATAAACGCTGATCTTCAGCTATTAATCCATGAAAATGAAACATACATTTAAGTCGGTTTTTGGAAAAAATTTTCTGTTTCCTTTTTTATCCCTCTTGGTTTTTAGTCTTTTGGCATTTGTTAATATGGACTTGTCAGGAGTCGATCCGGGAAAGAATCCTATCAATCCGAATAATATTCCAAAATTTGTGGATCCATTACCACACTTTGCCGGGTTGAGGGTAAACGCCAAATCAGGAGGAAATTTAATCGTGAAAGCTGTCCCCCACCAGCAGGTTGCCCTCTCGACCGGTACAATTCTTAAGAATGGCAAAATAATTGGTTCGGCAGATCCAACGGCCGGACTTGGAAATTACTGGACCTACAGCATCTCAAAAGATGGAGGTTCCAACTGGACACCTCCCTTGTGGCCTGGGGTGACTATCGAGGCTCAAAGAGGAAAGGCGTTGAATGTTGAGTACAGGAACGAGCTTTTCGGGCAAACCTACAGCAGTGTTAATCTTACGGTAGATCAGACAATCCATTGGGCGATGCCTGAGATGACTGCAGACCCGTACTCCGGATCCGTTCCGATTGTTCCCCATCTTCACGGAGGTGAAGTGGCATCAGAATCAGACGGTGGCCCATATGCCTGGTTCACTCCCGGGAAAGCCAAAGTAGGTCCAACTTGGGGAATTGATGGCACTGACGAAAACTATGTTTACCAAAATACCCAGGAGGAGGCTACTTTATGGTTCCATGATCATGCCATGGGTGCCACAAGACTTAATGTATATGCCGGATTAGCAGCCTATTATTTGCTGAGAGGACCTGACGAGGAGAGAGACAAATTGCCCGGTTGGTCAGGTGATGATCTGGTTAAAGAGGTTGCGCCAGCGGGAACAAGTGGAACATTTAATTCGCAACCTTACCTCCCTGAAATAGAACTTGCTATTCAGGATCGCATGTTCAATGAGGAAGGAGGCCTTTACTGGCCAATTGAACCTACAAATCCGTCGGTACATCCTTTTTGGACCCCCGAATTTTATGGTAATGTGATGACTGTCAATGGAAAATCATGGCCGTACCTCAGTGTGGCTCCACGCAAATACCGGTTCAGGGCACTTTGTGGGTGCAATGCCAGATTTCTTAATATGTGGCTTGTGGATCAAAATGGAGCAAACGGTCCTGCCATTCAGGTGGTTGGAACCGATGGTGGTTTATTGGATAGTCCGGTAGTGATAGATCCGGCATCCGGAGGCAGACTTTTTATGGCTCCTGGTGAAAGAATGGATATCATCATAGATTTTTCAACTGTAGCTGCGGGTACCGTTTTGACTCTGAAAAACGATGCCAATACGCCGTATCCGGATGGAGATTCTGTTTCGGAAGGCGTGGATGACCGCATCATGCAGTTTGTCGTTAACGGAGAAAAGAGATCTGCGGCTAATCCGGCTAACCCCGGATCAGATAAGAGTGCTGTTCCTGCTAGCTTAAGGTCAACACCTTTGGTGAAATTATCCAATTTTTCCGGTGGAATAAATGTGACCCCGGTAAAAAAGCGGCAACTAACTCTAAATGAAAACTCTTCTGAAACCGGACCACTGGAAATTTTGGTGAATAACTCTCATTTTGACAATAATGGAATGGAAATGGCTGAAGGCGCTTTTGGTGAAGTTACAGAACATCCCAAAGAGGGCACATCGGAATTGGTTACCATTATAAACACCACCATGGATACCCATCCCATGCACTTCCACCTTGTTCAATTTCAGCTTGTCAGCAGACAATCCTTTAATTTGCAAGCTTATGATTTAGCTTATGACAAAGCCTTTCCGGGAGGTCATTATAAACCGGGTTTCGGTCCGCCTTTAGCTTATGACACCACAAATGCAGATGGAGCTGTCGGTGGCAATCCTGCAATTACCCCGTTTCTGAATGGTCTTCTAATGCCACCTTTACCTGAAGAAAGGGGATGGAAGGACACTTACAAGGTGAATCCGGGAGAAATTGCAACATTCCTGATTCGTTATGCCCCAACAGATCTGCCTATAACGGCACCGATCGGAGACCTTCATTTTGGCTTCGACCCCAGTAAAGGTCCCGGATACGTATGGCACTGCCATATTGTTGATCATGAGGACAATGAAATGATGCGCCCTGATTATATTGAGCCTGCATCTTTCAGGTATTCACAGGTTGGCCTTAATATTACCGGTAATGTTTATACTGTTCCCGGAAGTATGAGTAATTATAAATGGACCATCCCGGCAGGAGGTACTGTGACAGCAGGAGGAACCACATCTGACAAATCTGTCACAGTGACCTGGACAAGCCTGGGTGAAAAGTTGATTAAAGTCTTTTACACCAGCACAGTTAATGGAAATGCCTATGCCCTGAATGTTCCATCAACATTTGGGGTCAATGTTAATCCGTTGCCAGTTCTTACCGGACCATCGACTGCATGTGCCGGTTCAACAGGCAATGTTTATACAACCGATGCAGGGATGAGCAGTTATGCCTGGACTCTATCTGCCGGGGGAGTTATCCTTGCTGGAGGAGGAGCTGGTGATCATACCGTGACCATCGGCTGGCAAAGTGCAGGAGCCCAATCAGTTGGTGTTACTTACACAAATAAAAATGGATTCAGGAATTCCTCACCGGTAGTAAATAATGTTACGGTCAATGCACAACCAGTACCGACAATTACAGGCCTGGCAACTGTTTGCGCAGGAGCTACAGGAGTAGTATATACCACAGAAGGAGGCATGACAGGTTATGTATGGAGTGTCTCTTCAGGTTCGGTCATCATTTCAGGAGCAGGAACCAATTCGATCGCAGTAAGCTGGAACATTGGCGGACCTCAGATTGTAAGCGTTAATTACACCAATGGTGCGGGTTGCAGCGCTAAAGCCAGTACCCAGAAAAATGTGACAGTAAACTCTATACCGCCAACCCCGGTGGTCACTGTTTCAGGTGTAAATCTCTCCAGTAGCTCATCCCAGGGTAATCAATGGTATTTCTCTGATACTGCATCTGGCAGTGGATTGGCCATCACAGGGGGTACCGGGCAAAGTTTTACACCAACTCAAAATGGCTGGTACTGGACACAGGTAACGATCAACGGATGTTTGTCTGGTATATCAAATAACCTTTACCGCTTAAAATCCGGTTCAGACAATGTATACAATTTGTATCCTGTTCCAAATCAGGGCGAATTTACTTTATCTGTTACTACACCCGATGATGAGGATTTCACAATCCTTATTTATAATCAATTAGGTGAAAAGGTATATGAAATGACCGGCTTAAAAATAAATGGAGCGTATAGTAAATCAATTAATTTGAGACCTTGCCCGACAGGCATCTATTCTGTCGTTGTAAAAAGCAGTAAGGGAAATGTTGTTAAAAGGTTTACTATCAATCAATGAATTTCCTCGAATTTTATGTCTAATATTTGAACATTTCAGTCAGTTTATTGTTGGTAGAAAAAATAAAATACAAGTATGAAGCACTATTTCAGAATCGGGTTACTCCCTATGTTCATTATGTGTCTGGTAAGCATTGCAGGGCTTGCCCAAACGACCTCATCAGAGATCAGGTACAATCCCATCACGACGGCGGTG
>JANYJT010000146.1 GCA_025358395.1 Bacteroidia bacterium | reverse complement strand
ATCATATCCAGAGGACTGAAAATTGGCAATAAACCCTCCGAGATCAGGGACGATCACGCAATCGTTGGTTTTCAACAACTCGGTAATATGGACTGAAAGGTTCATTTGTAAACAATTAGTTTTTCAAAGGTCAAATGGAATACCCACATTTTCATTTTCGGTTACATTGAAAATTGACTATTGGGTATTTCATGTGTGATTATTTGAACCCCAAATATAAGAATAAATCCTAGATTTAGTACATTTGAACACTAAACCAATATTTTCATATAGCAACAATAATTTGGACAATTTCATTAATAGGCAAAACAGATGAAAGGAAAGATTTTAGTTACAGGTGGTACCGGATATATTGGTTCACATACGGTAGTTGAACTGCATAATGCCGGGTTTGAGGTATTGATAGTAGACGATCTCAGTAATTCAACGGAATCGGTTGTTGATCAGATTGAACAAATTTCCGGGATTCGTCCTGAATTTAATCATTTCAATATGCAAGACCTTGGCTTGTTGGATCGCTTTTTTGAGAAGTCTGGCGGGATTGATGCCATTATCCACTTTGCTGCCTTCAAGGCTGTTGGAGAATCTGTACAAAAACCCCTGATTTACTACAGGAACAACCTGGTTTCACTTGTTAACCTATTTGATTGTATGGAAAAGTACGGTGTCAACAACTTGGTTTTCTCTTCATCCTGCACGGTGTATGGTCAGCCGGATCAGCTTCCGGTGACAGAGCAGACCCCTCGCAAGGCTGCGGAATCACCATATGGAAATACTAAAATTGTTTGCGAGGATATTATTCGTGATTGTACAAAAGCCAATCCTAAGATTCAAACCATTGCCCTCCGTTATTTTAATCCGATAGGAGCACATCCATCTGCTCTGATTGGCGAATTGCCCAATGGCGTTCCAAATAATCTTGTCCCTTTTGTTACACAGACTGCGGCAGGATTACGCGAACAATTGTCGGTATTCGGGAATGATTATAATACCCCTGATGGCAGCTGTATTCGTGATTACATCAATGTGGTCGATCTGGCCAAAGCGCATGTTATTTCCATAGAACGGTTGCTGAACAATCAAAATGAATCGGTTTTCGAATTTTTCAATGTGGGCACAGGTAATGGAGTTTCTGTTTTGTCGTTGTTAAATTCCTTTGAAAAGGCGACAGGACAAAAAGTGAATTTCAAAATCGTTGGAAGAAGAGCCGGGGATGTGGAGCAGATCTATGCGGATACCACCAAAGCCAATAAAGTTTTGGGATGGAAATCTGATACCACTTTGGAAGAAACCCTTCTATCAGCATGGAACTGGGAGAAGAGGATCAGGAAAATTGACCAGGGGACTGGGGGACCCGGAGATTTGGTGAGTGGTTGAAAAATGATGAATGAAGAGTGAAGAGAGAAACGGGAAGTGGAGAAGGAAAGACAAGAGGGCTGAGATAATGGGTAGATTGGATGATGAGACTGATGATTAGGGTTCAGATTATAGAGACTAGGTATGCCTTGTCTTGTGATCGGTTTATTTCAACCTATTCAATTTAAGCTCTTTTCTAAATTTTGAACAATAAATATAACATACAAAATAAATGAAGACGATTTTAATTACGGGAGGTGCAGGATTCATAGGGTCGCATGTTGTGAGACGGTTTGTAAAGAGCTATCCGGGTTACCGGATTATTAACCTTGACATGCTTACCTACGCCGGAAATCTTGAAAATCTTAAGGATATTGATACTTTGCCCAATTATACCTTTGTAAAAGGAGATATTACTGACGAAAAGCTTGTAAATAGTCTGTTTGAAACTTATCCGATCGAAGGGGTTATTCACCTTGCTGCTGAATCGCATGTTGATCGTTCCATAACTGATCCTGCTGCATTCATTCGCACAAATATCTTTGGTACATTTAACCTGATTCATGCGGCGAAGGAGCACTGGAAGGGAGCCTTGGAAGGGAAAAGGTTCTACCACATCTCGACAGACGAGGTTTACGGATCTTTGGGCGAGACCGGGTTATTTACAGAAACGACTTCTTATGACCCAAAGAGTCCCTATTCCGCATCAAAAGCAAGTTCAGATCACCTGGTAAGAGCCTATTTCAATACTTTCCACCTTCCGGTAGTGATTTCCAACTGTTCAAACAATTATGGACCCAACCAATTCCCGGAGAAATTAATTCCCCTTTGTATCCATAATCTGCAGCATATGAAACCTATACCCGTATATGGGAAAGGAGAAAATATCAGGGATTGGCTATATGTTGAAGATCATGCATCGGCTATTGACAAGATTTTTCATGAGGGAGTAATTGGTGAAACCTATAATATTGGTGGAAACAATGAATGGACTAATTTGGCTCTTATCAGAGCGCTCTGTGATGTAGTTGACCAACAATTGGGAAGAGCACAAGGCACCTCCCAACAGCTGATCACCTTCGTAAAGGACAGAGCCGGTCATGATATGCGTTACGCCATAGACTCCTCCAAAATTAAAGAAGAGTTGGGATGGAGACCTTCGCTGCAGTTTGAGGAAGGTCTTGAAAAAACCGTTGAATGGTACCTCAAGAATTCTGAATGGCTGGCAAATGTTTCATCAGGAGCTTATGAGAAATACTATGACAAGCAGTATAACCAGAGGTAGCGCTATTTTCTCGTGGCTGTAAGGGACACTAATCCATCAGGAGTATCTGCCTTACCTTCAAGCTTTTCGTTGATTATTTTAAAATTGACTGTGATGGGAGTGGATTCCAAATAGACGATCACCGAAATTAAATCCTCTTTGATTGTAATCTGAGAGAAATCAACTTTTTGACCCTCGATAACCAGCTCGCCTTTTAGTTTTTCACCTTGCATGCTAAAGTTGATCTGTCCCGTTGAATAGTTTGGAGGTGCTGTTGGAGCAGAATATTCCCATTTGCCAACAAGTTTTTTCTGGTCGAAGGCAGCGGCATTTAGTTGTATGCAAGCAGCGAATAAAAGTGTCAATGTAAATAGTAGATTTTTGGTTTTCATAAATGTAATTCGGATTTAATATAAATGTTTGAAATGTCAACCTTATAAACCCTTTAAACTTTTTGAACAATCCCCATAAGTCGGTCAACGGCATCGTGAACATGCGAAGGATCTTCGAAACCAATGGTCATGGCATGTACTTTTTTACTTCCGACGACATAGTTGAGCGAAGCCATTCTTTCTTCCTCTTTGAGTAGACCGCCGCAACCGAAAATTTTCATGCCCAGGACTCCTTTACCTTTGGATCCTGCTATTTCAAGTAACGACATGATTTTTTCCGGCGAACCATCCATTTTTATCTCCTTGTTGTTGATACGCGCAAGAACAACGTCCGGCCAATCATGGCTGACACCGCTTTGAAGGGCTCCAAAATCGTGGGCCGAAAAGCCTACTTTTTTGATAAGACCCTTGGATTTTGCTTCACTTAATCCATCCATAAAGCGTTTTTTCTCTTCAGTCCAATTGGCTTTGGTCATGCAATGCAACAGGACGATATCGAGATAATCTGTCTGTAACTCCTGCCGAATACGCTCAATCATTTGGTCAACAGGTTGAAGTGGATGCCAATCGAGGTTTTCTGTCCATATCTTTGTCATGACAGTCAGCTCTTCTCTAGGCCGCATTTTGATGGCTTCTTTTGCAAATGGATGTGAGCCGTAGGTGTCGGCTGTATCGAAAAAGCGGATTCCCCTTTCCAAGCCTGCCCGGACGACCACTTTGAATTTCTCCAGTCCCATGCGGGTTTGGTTGGAGGCATGGTTCCAGCCATTGGTTCCCATTCCCATGGCCAGACGGGTTACTTTCAATCCGGTCTTTCCCAGATCGACTGTGTCAACATTAACGGGATTATTTGGTTGTGCCATTAGGGACGAAAGTGCACCTGTAGCAACGATAGCTCCGGCAACTCCGGTCCGGATGAAAAGACGACGGGTGAATTCAGCCATTTGAAATGATTTTTTTTCTAAAGTAGCAAAAATTTATTTCAATCCAATATGCGTGTAATCAACGGTAGTATCTACATATCTTTCGGCAATCAAATCCAGAATTTGGAGCACTTCCCCGATTTCGATGGCACGCAATAGTTTAATACGTAACTCTTTGAAATCAGTTAAGTTTGGGAAGTACCGCGCAAAATGCCGACGCATTTCCAAAATGGATCTTCTGGGATCATCTTTCCAGGTGAGGGATTGATTGAGCTGATCTTTGACATTCTCCACTACAAAGGGAACGGACGGGGGTGGCAATATCTCGCCTGTATTTAGAAAATGACGTACTTCCTGAAAGATCCATGGTCGGCCGATTGACCCTCTTCCGATCATTAATCCATCGACACCCGATTGATCGAGCAGTTCTTTGGCTTTCTCAGGACCGGAAATATCGCCATTCCCGATGATTGGAATCTTCATTCTTGGATTGTTTTTTACTTTGGCTATCAGGCTCCAGTCGGCTGCTCCAGTATACAATTGACTGCGTGTCCTTCCGTGGATGGCCAATGCCTGAATTCCCACATCCTGCAATCTTTC